>CAZVSN010000016.1:0-27157 GCA_964629455.1 uncultured Micavibrio sp.
TATTGCTTACCTTGATGAACGTTTATTGTCCCTGAATGGATTGAAAGATGCATTCAGCCATATGTACCCGCACGCCTCGATCAAAAATATTCCGATTGATACCATCAACACTGATGACATCAAGAAATTTCAAATTGTTGTTTTACCGGGATGTAATGGCGAAGATAGCCCCTACCCCGCATTACTGCCACAATCACGAATTGATACGCTCAAAAATGCAATGGAAAGTAACGGACTGGTTCTGATTACATTTTGTGCTGCATCCTATTTTATGGCTGAAAAAATTATATATGAAACAAAAAAAGGGGAGATAAAAGAACGTGCAGGCGCAGGCCTTATCAAGGGCACCGCATCCCATGCATTCCGGCATATCACGCGCCCCCATAACCCCGAAGACGGGTTGCAAGATTATATTCAGGCCTTGCTCACCTCACCAATGACGGACTCCTCTCTTAAAATATTAAACGTCAATGGCCCCGCCTTTCATTTAGATAAAACAGAGCGATGCGAATCTTTTCTTGAATACGAAGATGCCCAAGGCGCCGCAGGGATTATCCAACAAATAGGAAAAGGCAAACTCATCGCATTGGGCGTCCACCCAGAATTGTCGTCCAAAAATTCCGACAAACGATTTGCAGGGCAGTTTATAGAACATGAAAGTGACAGATTTATCCTCCTCAACCTCATCCGCAATATCATCGAAGATCATATTGATGGATTGGCATGGAGAAATCATACGGCTAAACACCATGGCTTAAATCATGTCTGATGCCATCACCATCAAACTTCGCCCCCATCATTTATTATGTATGCTGACCTATATCGGAAAAGGATACAGTCAAAATTTCACAGAAAATTATGATGCCATTATCGAAAAACTTAATGAGCCTCACTCTATGATTGAAATAATTAAGGGGCCTGATGATATTTGCGCCCCCCGCCTGTGCGATAAAGATGATTCCTGTCATCACTGCCACGATTCCGAGATTATACAAAATGACATGGCCGCTTTATCTGACATTCAAAAAATAAAGGGATTCGAAAATATTGCCTTTGGACATAAGACGGCTCTGTCGCCAGACATCATAGAAACCCTGCGCAAAGAATTTAAAAATGGAAAGATAAGAACGGCCTGTATCGGCTGCCCATGGCATGACTTATGTACAGAGATCAGCCTCAACAACTTCAAAACCACACGTTTAAAATAATATTATAAATTCCATTTTACAGGTTGCGTTAAAAAACGTATTATTTTCAACAGATTCGTACCCCTCCTTAATATTACCTAACATCTTGGAATAACCATGGATCCCAAAACAATTTCAAAAGACAACTGCCAGAATTTGCGTGTCATTATTGTTGATGACAGTATCATGATGAGAAACATTCTGATGAGCTACCTGCGCGATTACGGCATCAAGGAAATCAAATACGCCCAAGATGGGGAATCAGCTCTCCGCGAAATTTCCGAAGCACGCGGATTGGGCATGCTATTTGATATCGTATTCCTCGATTGGAATATGCCAGGGGCAACAGGATATGATGTTTTAACCAAATGCCGTGGCGATAAATCAAATGACAATACCGCCATCGTCATGGTCACCGCCGAAAACAAACAACGCAATGTCTTGGAAGCTATTAAAGCTGGCGCAACAGCCTATATGATTAAACCCATTTCAAAAACAGAATTGGATTCAAAATTCCCTCAGGTTTTAAACTGGATAACCAAAAACAGCCGATAAAAATATATTCCAAAAACACGGTATAGGTCTTAAAGCATGTACACGCCTTTTCTCAAAGAACACGAAGAAGAACTGATTAAAATTATATCAACCAGTGTTCAAGAAACATTTCATACCTATTTTAATATGGATGTCGGATTCCAGAACCTTCCTGTACCGTATGGAAAACAAAAAGAACCCGTCATTTGTGAAGCCCTCGTCCACAATGAAACCGTTGATGGCGCTGTTATTGTGTCATTTGAAAAAGACACATTGATAAAACTAACACAAATTGTGTACCCACCAGAATTGGCAGCCAGCAAAGAAGCATTAGAAGGTTGCGCCGAAGAAGTTGCAAATATTGTCGGCACACGGGTTAAGAACTATCTGAATGATTATAACTTAAATCTTCATATGGAGGTTCCAAAAGTTCTGGCCTTATATGATCCGAAAAATAATTTTCTGCACCTCTCGTTCAGCATTATTAATAACAGCATGATGGTGGACCTCATCCTTAAAAAATGTAATACGCCAACAAATTAGAAATGGAAAAAGCAAAATGAAATCACTTTCAATCCAATCAACTGCAAGCGAACTTTCTGCCTCACTCGAGAAAGTGAAATCCATCGCCCCTCAACTTCTTGTTGTTTTTACATCCTCACAAATCTTGAGCGATAAATCTGTGACCGATAAAATTCGAGCAGCCATTCCAGCTCCAGCGCACATTGTTGGGTGCAGCACATCCGGAGAAATAGGCGATCGTGTTGATGATAATAGCATCGCATTAATGGCGATGTCATTTAACAACACACCCCTTGGCGTAACCTCCATTAATTTAACTGGCGGAGATCAATCCCGTGAAGGTGGCAAATCCATTGCCAAAAATCTGTTGCGTGATGGTTTGCGCGGTGTATTTGTTTTAGCCCCCGGGAAAGACATCAACGGAAGCCGCCTTGTTGAAGGGATGAGAGAAGAACTCCCTAAAAATGTTGCTGTATTTGGTGGCTTAGCTGGTGGCGGGGTTTCTTTCGGAACAACCTACACCATTCTCGACGATACAATTGCCCCCAATCAGATTGTTGCTGTTGGCCTTTATGGAGATAAAATAAGAATTTCCACAGGATCACAAGGAGGATGGAAAACATTCGGCCCCCTGAGAAAAGTCACCAAGGCTGTCGATAATGTTCTTTATGAATTGGATGATAAGCCAGCCCTTGACCTCTATAAACAATATCTGGGTGAAAAAGCCAAAGAATTGCCAGGAAGCGGGTTGCTCTATCCTTTCGCCATCCTCAACAAAGAAACAAAAGCGCCAGAGCTGATCCGCACAATTCTTGCGATTAATGAAGAAGATAAAAGCCTAGTCTTTGCCGGAAACATTGATGAGGGGTCTGATGTATCTCTGATGCACGCTGGAAATGATGCTTTGGTTAATGGAGCATCAGACGCAGCAACAGAAATTGCAAACCATGCCGCCCTAACCAGCGATTCCGCAACAATCTGTATCAGCTGTATCGGACGCAAATTGCTGATGGGCAATGATACAGAAGATGAATTGGATGCGGTAAAAGATGTTTTAGGGTCATCACAATTTTTGGGATTCTATTCCAACGGAGAGATTTCCGCATTAAATAACGGCGGAACCGCCGAACTTCATAATCAAACAATGACCATTACATATTTATACGAAGATGCCGCCTGAGTTACCACCAACCTCCACTGAGTCCCCAATCCCGACACGGTCATCACGGCTAGCACGGCAAGTCAAACGACATCTTGGCATTCAAAATGAACAATCCGAACTTGGAAAAACATTAACCAAGATAAAGAATGCCGAACCGCTTGATGACACAGAACTGAAATTTGTTCTTGGGTTTCAGGATTTTTTGACCAGCATTGACTCATCCTATACAGATGGCGATGAAAAAGCACGGATGGCGGTTCGGAACCTTGAAATCAGTTCAGAAGAACTGAACTCAGCCAACTCACATCTTGACTCGCTGAATAAAAAAATCAATGCCATGTTGGATGGATTGGGACAAGGCCTTCTCTTCTTTAATAAAGATGGTCAATGTTCCGATGTATTCTCAAAAGCTTGTTTGGATATTTTTGAAACAAATCCAACAAACAAACATTTAAATGAAATTCTTCATCTTTCACCAGAACAGAATGATGACCTATCAATGTGGTTATCCATCGTGTTTGATGAATCTGTGCCGATTGATTTTAATGACCTAAAAAATCTGGCGCCACAAAGTTATAAAAACAAAAAAAACCAATATATTGAATTGGATTATCGCCCGCTTTATATATCTGGAAACAAAATCGAAGGCATTTTGTGTATTGCCACAGATAGAACTTTTGAAATATCCGCAAAAGACGAATTGCACCGCAAAGAAGAAGAAGCCCTACGCATTCGTATGATTGCCAGCAACAGAAATGAATTCCAAAGATACATTGCCTGCTTTGATGATTACGCAGCATTCTTGGAAAGCCAAAAAACAAAACTCAGTGACATGGCAAGCCTGATCATGCATCTGCATAATTTCAAAGGCATGTCAGGCGTATTCCATTTCGATGATTTGGTAAAAACAATTCATCGCATGGAAAACATGGTTAAATCAGAAAACTTTGAAGATTTCATTTCAGACCTAAATATATCGCTCCCTTTTATTAGGGAACAAAAAAATATTGCAATCGAGATTGGAACGCTATTATTCGGCGACGATTTTATTGAATCAGATTCCGTGGTTTCCATGGCATTTGATAAACTCAATTCTTTCCGCGAAATTTTAAAAACACAATCAGCATTACAATCAAATGGACAATCCTTATTAAAGGTGTTTGACACACTGTTCCTAACCACCCCCATTGCAGATTGTTTTAAAACTTTCCACATGGAACTGGATCGGGTTACAACATCCCAAAACAAACCATCTGTTTCATTTAATGTGAATGATTCAGATATTGTTATCCTTCCCAAAACATACGCCGCTTTCTTTGACTCACTGATGCATTTGGCCCGAAACATTGTCGATCATGGGATAGAACCGCCAGATGAACGTTTGCAAAAAAGTAAAACAGAACAGGGAAATGTGACTATCAATGCCCACATAACAGATAGCAAGCGTTTGCATATTTCTATTTTAGACGATGGTCGAGGCCTTTCTTTTGAAGCCATTCGCGATAAACTGGATTCAACTGGGAAATACGATAAATCAGAAACACCAGAACAAACCATTCAACATATTTTTGATTCAGATTTTACAACCAAATCACATGCATCCATTTTATCAGGGCGCGGGGTTGGTATGTACGCAGTAAAACAAGAGGTCGAGAAAATAGGCGGCCACGTTTCTGCCAAAAATATAACAGGAAAAATTGGCGGCGCTCAATTCGATTTTGATTTGCCTCTTTACGCACCATGACAGACACCATAAAACCCATCCACATTATCGGCGGCGGAATGGCCGGCACTGAAGCGGCATGGCAAGCCATCAATATGGGCGTGCCCGTTATCCTTCATGAAATGCGCCCGCATACACCGACCGATGCCCACAAAACCGATGGTCTGGCAGAACTTGTGTGTTCCAATTCATTTAGGTCAGATGACAAAGATTATAATGCGGTTGGTGTTCTTCACGAAGAAATGCGCATGTGCAATGGGTTACAAATGCGTGAAGCCGCAAAAGCCGCAGTTCCCGCAGGTGGAGCATTAGCAGTTGACCGCGATGCCTTTTCCGAAGGTGTCACAAAAACATTGAAAGACCATCCTCTGGTCACCATTGAACGCGGAGAGATTGCAGGTATTCCCCCCGAAGATTGGGATTCTGTTATCATTGCAACGGGCCCCCTGACATCACCCGCATTGGCGACCGCCATTCGTGATTTAACAGGTGAAGATTCGCTTGCCTTCTTCGATGCCATTGCCCCCATTATCCACCGCGAAAGCATCAACATGAATGTTGCGTGGTTTCAATCGCGCTACGACAAAGAAGGCCCAAACGGAAACGGCAAAGATTATATTAATTGCGGCATGAACAAAGACCAATATCTGGCTTTTGTTGACGCACTCCTCACCGCAGAGAAAACAGAATTCAAAGAATGGGAAAAAAACACCCCCTATTTCGAAGGATGTATGCCTGTTGAAGTCATGGCATCGCGCGGTATAGAAACATTGCGGTTTGGACCAATGAAACCCGTGGGTCTAACCAACCAACACAATGGTGAACGCCCCTATGCCGTTGTGCAATTACGCCAAGATAACGCGCTCGGCTCTCTTTACAATATGGTTGGATTTCAAACCAAGATGAAATACGCGGAACAAACGCGCGTTTTGAAAATGATTCCGGGATTAGAGGATGCAGAGTTTGCACGCCTTGGCGGACTTCACCGCAATACATTTATCAATTCGCCACGCGTTTTAGATGACCGTTTGAGGTTAAAAGCCATGCCGCGCCTTCGCTTTGCAGGGCAAATCACAGGATGTGAAGGTTATGTAGAAAGCGCCGCCGTTGGTTTAATTGCAGGCCGTTTAGCAGCCTGTGAAAGATTGGGCATCGACATGAAAATGCCACCCTCCACAACAGCATTAGGCTCTATCCTCCATCATATTACAGGCGGCGCAAATGCGGACACATTCCAACCAATGAATGTTAATTTCGGATTATTCCCCGACATTGTGACCAAAGAACGTGGTCGCGAAAAGAAAAAGGCCATGGCACAACGTGCGATAAATGATATCCGCGATTGGCTTACAAACTTCCCCACCACACCCGCAACTCTTTAAACGGCAAATGTTTTAATTTTTCAGGATTATAGGCAGCATCTTTCAATTGTTGCGCATATAACCGCGCCAATACACGATGCGCCCTGAAATAGCGATGCTGCGTTGTATCTGTCTTTAGCAATTCCAAGGCCTTATCCAGAATAATTTTGACGGATTGCGGTTGAATATCAGGCAATAAAACCTGTGACCGCGCCCGATAAAATGGTATCGCCCGCAATAATCCAATAAGCGCGTATCCAGTTGCCAATGGACGAACATCGGCCATTTCCCCAATAATAATGGCTTGTATCTTTAACAATGGAACATGGATATCTGACGCATATTGATAAATATCAAACGCATCATAATCTTCAAAATCCGCTTCACGCGCAGTCAATAATTCATCAAATAAAGAAAACGGAATTTTATAACGAGATAAAACATCAGATAATCCAATCAACACCGGATGCGATGCCGATGGTTGCCCATCACATATTTTATGAATCTCATCCCTCCACCATTGCAGACGTATCAATCCCATGTGGGGTGTATCAATCGTATCGCGAAGACTTGCAATTTCACAATTCAATTCATTAACAAGCAAAACGGCAGATTTATCGTTATCACATGATGTAAATAACGATAAAAGAAAACGATCAGGGTCTGAAATCTTTAACATGGAACCATGATATCAGAATGGACTCATTTCGTCCTTGATTTGTAACCATCTTCCCCCTATTTATCGTATATACGTTAAAGGAGAATAATTATGACTTTTGTGCTTCCAGAACTCCCCTATGCCAAAGATGCTTTGGTTCCCTATATGTCTGCAGAAACATTTGAATTTCACCACGGCAAACACCATTTGGCGTATGTGAACAAAGCCAATGAACTGGCAACAGGAACAGAATTTGCAAACCTGTCATTAGAAGAGGCCGCAATTGCCGCAAAAAAAGCAGGCAACCAGAAATTATTCAACCAAATCGGACAAATTTATAATCATAATTTATTCTGGGTATCCATGACCCCGAATGGCGGTGGCAAGAAACTTCCCGGCATTCTTGAAAAGAAGGTTGTTGAAGATTTGGGCGGATATGATGCCCTTCGCGCCGCGCTGATTGAAAAAGGCACAACACAATTCGGTTCTGGATGGGCATGGCTCGTTCTGGATAACGCCACAGGCAAATTGGAAGTAACCAATTCATCCAATGCCGAAACACCGCTCACCGATAATAAAACACCATTGCTGACCTGCGATGTATGGGAACACGCCTATTACATCGATTACCGCAATGCACGCCCTAAATTCCTCGAAGCTTGGATTGATAATCTGGCAAACTGGGAATATGCCGCAAAAATATTGGAATCAAAAATATAGAAATATTTCCTGATATTATACAGGGATTAAGGCCGCAGCAACCCTGCGGCCTTCTGCTGTCAGAACGTTATAGGTGCGACAGGCCGAAGGCGTATCCATGATATCAATGGTCATGCCCAACCCAATCAATCCAGCCCGTTGTGATGGTGGTAATGGGCGCGCACCCGTATGTCCCAACCCAATCAACAAGACATCCACCTGCCCTGATAATGCACGCAAATCATCGGACAGAGATAATGGATTGTCACCACATTGCCATTCGGCAATTGTTTCACCCATCACCAATATCGGATATTTAAACACATCACCATTCACACGAAATGATCCAGCCGCATAGGACTGGATCAATTTTTGTTCAGGCCGCATCAAAGGGGTAATATCAACCATATGCTCTAAGCCTTAACAGCGTTAGATTCATCTTCTGATGCGACATCACTGCTATCGCGTTTTTCATCATCATTAAACGGCAAATACAATAACAATGAAGAAGCAACATAGATAGAAGAGTAAGTTCCAACCACAATCCCGAATATCATAGCATTGGTAAAGTCACGAATAACTTCGCCACCGAATAACCACAACGCAATCAAAGACAATAAAGTCGTCAACGATGTATTGATGGTACGGGTCAAAGTCTGATTCACCGACAGGTTAACAATATCGCGCATCGACATTTTTTTGAATTTACGACGGTTTTCACGCACACGGTCAAATACGATAACGGTATCATTGGTAGAATATCCAGCAACCAACAAAACAGCCGCCAACGTCCCTAAATCAAAATGCATCCACATCAACGAAAATAATCCGATAACGGCAGTGGTATCATGGATAAGCGATAAAATGGCCGCAACACCGTATTGCCATTCAAAACGGTACCAAATATAGGCCATAATGCCCGCAATGGTCAGCAAGAATGCAATCAAACCTGATTTTTTCAGTTCATCACCAACCTGTGGACCTACATATTCGCTACGCTGATATTGAACCGCTTGTCCTTTGAATTCTGAATCAAGCGTTGTTTTAATCAGGGCAATTGCATTTTTCTGTTCTTCGGCATCCCCCTTTTGTTGGGGTACACGGATAAGCAAATTCTGTGCATCACCGAATTCCTGAATAGAAATATCACCCAATTTTAATCCATTGAGTTCTTCCCGCATTTTGGACAAATCAGGAACAGTAGGAACTTTGACTTCCATCATAATCCCACCCGTAAAATCGATACCAAAATTCAATCCCTTGAATGTCAGCAACCCAATAGACCCAAGAACCATAACGGCGGTTACAAAGAATGCAAAATAACGCTGACGGACAAAATCAAAATTGATGGTGTCAAAATATTTAAAAAGACGCATGATTTAATTCTTTCTGCGAAATATTATATAGGGAGAGTTTTGGGTTTCTTAACCCGCAACCAGATAATCAGCATCACACGGGTCAACATCACCGCAGCAAATAACGATGTGACAATCCCAATCGCCATTGTTACCGCAAACCCTTTAATAGGGCCAGTTCCAACAACATAAAGGATAATACCCGCAATCAAGCTGGTCAGGTTAGAGTCAGTAATCGAGGCCATCGCCTTTTCATACCCCAAATCCATAGCAGCAATAATGGAACGACCACCA
This sequence comes from uncultured Micavibrio sp., assembly GCA_964629455.1. GTDB lineage: Bacteria > Pseudomonadota > Alphaproteobacteria > Micavibrionales > Micavibrionaceae > UBA1573. Next base: position 9,496 of record CAZVSN010000016.1, read on the forward strand.
CGAACTTCTTCACGAATACGTTCAAAAATAAGGACGTTGGCATCAACTGCCATCCCCATAGTCAGGACAATACCTGCAATACCCGGCAAAGTAAGTGTGGCCTGAATCATCGACAATAAAGCAATTATCATCGCCATATTGACAAACAAAGCAACGCTGGCAAACACACCAAACAAGCCGTAATTCATGATGATGAAAGCAATAATCAAAACAAAAGCAGCAATAGAGGCAGTTGTTCCAGCATCCACCGAGTCACTTCCAAGTGAAGGCCCAACAGAACGTTCCTCAATCACGGTCATCGACGTTGGCAACGCACCCGCCCGCAATAAAACAGACATATCGGAACTTTCCTGAACGGTAAAGCTTCCAGAGATAACAGCAGTGCCCCCACAAATAGGTTCATTAATTCGCGGCGCTGTAATGACTTCATTATCCAACACAACAGCAAAGGGTTTGCCGACATTGTCGGTTGTAACAGAACAAAAACGGCGTGCGCCAGCGGCATTCAGCTTAAAACTGACAACAGGTGCATTTTCCTGAAAACTGGGCTGTGCATTCACCAACATATCCCCCGTCATCAATGGACGACGGTTAACAGGAATAGTTTGCCCCGGTTGGTCGCGCATAGGAACAGAACGAACCCCTGCCCCTTCACCCGACATACTCACCAAATGGAATGTCAGTTTTGCTGTTTTACCAAGCAATTTCTTAACGTGTTCAGGATCATTAATGCCCGGCAATTGAACAAGAATACGGTTATCACCTTGGCGTTGGATGATAGGCTCTTTTGTTCCAGACTCATTCACGCGACGCGATACGATTTCAATCGACTGTGACATTGTTTGGTCACGAATATCTTTTAAAGCCTTATCATCATAAGTCGCAGTTACAGTTTTGCCCTTTTCCTTCACAATTAAGGTTGCATCCGCCACGCGAACAATTTTCGCAGCAGCTTCAACGGAAATATCATTCTCAACATCAAATGCAAAACCATCAATCGTCGTTGTCATGTTTTTGACATCAATATTTTCTTTTCGCAATTCAGTGCGGATAGCGGTTGATGTATCTTCTATCCGTTGTTTTACAACGCTCGGGATATCAGCCTCCAACAACAGATAAGATCCACCTTGAAGGTCAAGACCAAGGCTCACCGCTTTAGTTGGAAGAAACGCAGGAGCATGCTGTTCCAACCATAAACGGTTTTCTTGACTCAAAAAGCTAGGGACACAATAGGCAAAAGACAGGACAACGGTCACAATCAACAGGACTCGTTTCCACAAAGGGATATTCATCATTTGGAGTTTTTATCTTTCTTTTTTGAATCGTCATTCGCCACTTTCAAAGATGGCATAGAATCTTCATAACGTCCGAGAATATAAGAGCGCATCATAGTCATTTTGACATTATTCCCAAAATCAATCACGACTTCATGATCAGATACAATTTTTTCAATTGTTCCAACCAATCCACCTTGGGTCACAACTTTGCTTCCTTTGTCCATTTTGCCAATCATGTCGGCGTGCTCTTTAAACCGTTTTTGTTGAGGACGAATCAGCAACAGGTAAAACAAGACACCCAAAACCAGAACCATACCGATATTCATCATCACCGCATCTGCAGGAGCAGGAACAGGTGTCCCACCCGCATCAGATGGTGTAGAGGTGATAGCAACAGTAGGAGATGACGGAGTTTCGCTTGGAATTGCGGCTTTATCATTGGCCAAAGCGTCATTTATAAAAAACATGGTTGAATACCTTATTAAGCTCTTCGCGGGTTGTAAAATATTGTATAATATAAATTAAGTACCGCCCGAACTATAATTTCTGATATGGGAAAGACAAGAGATGAATCAATTATATTTACATGTTGTCATATTCAAAAAATTGGCCCGCCTTTCACTCACCTTGATTGCCGTATTGTTTTCATCCATATTTTTCAATGGGTTGCCCGCTTTTGCTCAAGATGACTATGATATTACGGGGCATTATTATTTAGCCAACCCACAAAAACCCGGAAAATATTATGATGCCGTGCAATGGAAAATCACCAATACCAATGAGTGGACAGGGTTCGTTAACAAACTGCAAAAACTCCCCGAAGGCAGCCCAATAGACAATCCCCTTCATTTGAAACAGCCCGATATGATTCATCTGGTACAAACCAACCCCGATAAAATATCAGGAAATAATATTTATTTATCCAAAGCAGGTATCCAACAATTTGCGAAAATGCCATTCGATACCTATCACTATCAAAATTTTGAAATCCGAAAATTTTTAGAAGCAGAGCTCAAAAAAACTTCGGCTTACGATAACAAATCAGAAGGAGTAAAAATATCTGACCCTGAAATTGTTGTTGTTTATCGTGGAAGTACCGTTCTTCAAAATCCCATGTGGAGAGTGACAGACCCAAAAACATTAGCCATGTACAAAAAATATATTTCTTCGCTTGTTCCACTCCCAGATTCAAAAAAACTAAGATTGGAAATGAAGAAAACAGCCTATGACAATGTTGGAACATTTATTATCTACTTGAACTACCCTGGCGCTCCATACCAGATTCTGTGCGTCACAGCAGAGGGCGGCAACCGAGGAACCATCGTTAATCTGAAAAGATTTTTCTTTAAAGATACGAATGATTATTACAGCATTTTCAAACAGCAAGCCGAAAACATTATCCGCAGGGATGAAGCCAAGCGAAATGGAACAAGCCTGAATAATACAAACGATAATTTCTAATCAAAGATAGGGGGCTGGATTAATTGCGTCCCTGCCCTTTCGAATCTCGAAATGCAACTGCGGCGCATCGACATGCCCCGTTGACCCAACCGTTCCAATAGCCTGCCCTCTGGAAACTCTGTCACCTTTTTTTGCAACCATCTTATCCATATGGGCATAAGCCGTCATATACCCATCCGCATGGCGGATCAGCATCATATTGCCATAGCCCTCAATCTGGTTCCCGCTATACACAACAACGCCGTTTTCTGCGGATCTGACAGGATCACCACGGGTTGCTTTGATATTAACACCATCATTATGAAGCCCATCGGCCTTTGTTCCAAAACCAGAAATAATTTTACCTGATACGGGTTTTAAAAATCCTTTTCCGCTTCGCGTTGTCGGCGGAGAAATATCCGCGACTTTTTCAACTTTATTTTGAGGGGGTATTTTCTCTACCTCGGGCGCGACAGATGAAGAGGAAAGTGATGGGGATGGAGGTAAAGAGGATTGAAGTTCTTCCTTCTGAATTTTTTCCATCGGCGGAAGTTTTGCAATTTCCATCTGAACGGATTGAGGAACAGATTTAATCACCGGCGCATTATTTGTATGTTTTGATGGCAACCTTAAAACCTGCCCAGACCGCAAAACATAAGGATGTTGCAAATGATTTAACCGCGCCAATTCCGTGGTGGTGGCATCAAACATACGGGACACACGATACAACGTATCCCCCTGACGAGTTTTATATTCCAAAGGTGCGGGTATTCTTAAACGCTGCCCCGCTTTAATACGATATGGAGCTGACAACTTGTTCAAATCCAGCATATCACGCAAATCAACATGATAAGCATTGGCAACAGACCACAATGTATCGCCCGAATGAAATGTATGTATCCCAAGACTTCCCGCACCACCATCATTCTGACCATATTTATAAACAGGGACACGGGATGCTTGCTGGCTACACGCACTCAGTACCAGCACAGATGCAACAGTGGACAGAAGGAAAAAAGAAGCCCTTCTCACGCTGATAACTCCTCTAATTCCGACGGACTATAACTATTGCCACGCGGAACATCGGGTAACAAAGGAACAAACCTCACAGGCAATAAACTTTGAACAGCAAAAACTTCTTCGGATTCTTTTTTGTAAGAGCGAAGCGTCTGATTCTGCCCCTGCCCGCCCACAGGAATAACCATGATGCCACCAATTTTTAACTGCGCAAGCAACGCAACAGGAGGATCTCCATCGACAGAAGCGGTGACAATAATACGATCAAAACTATTTTCATTACCCGCAACCACAGGCCACCCCTTCATTCCATCGGCGGCAAGTGAGGTGATATTCCGCAATTTCAATTCATTGAAACGATGCTCGGCAATTTCGAGCAACGGGCGATGCCGTTCAATGGTATAAACACGACGACAGAGGCGCGAGAGGACAGCCGCCTGATACCCCGACCCCGTCCCAATTTCTAAAACACTATGTGTTTTTTCAACCTGCAATGCATCGGTCATATAGGCAACGATATAGGGTTGGCTAATCGTTTGACCCAACCCAATAGGCACAGCTTGATCTTCGTACGCATGAGTTTCAAATTGTGGGGGAACAAATATATCACGGGGTGTCCGTTCAATTGCACTCAGCACATCGGTATTGGTAATACCCGCCTGACGCAAATTGATAATCAACCGTATTTTGCGGCTATCGATTTCAGACATAATAAATTGAAACTCCAAAGAAAAAGGCACGAAAGAACTTCGTTCCCCTATTGTGATTCATATTGGAAGTTTTCTCAAGCCCTAAACACGTTTGCGGTGTTTACGATCTGGCAAGGCTTTTCCCCATTTCAAACGGCTGACCAGATAAGTCGGGCGAATGCTGTTAAACTGGGAAATCAATAGATTCAATATCTTGTTAACCGAAGCAGGTGTATCGGCTGTTTTGAAAATCGGCGCATGAAGGCCATTTTTAATTAAACAGGTGTCCATGTTAACCAAGGTCGCCCCGATAATATCGTGCCCCATGGAATCACCAATCATCACCGTCTGCCCAGGATAGATGTCATTCTGGTGCAAAATTTTAATGGCATGGTGATAAATGGGCTTATACGGCTTGCCAATCATTTGAACAACACCGCCCAATTCTTGCAATCGTTTTGAAATTAACGCCGCACCCGACGAATAAGACAGGCTTTGCATCGCCCGACCATCAGGATTCACGCATAGAATTTTCAACCGTTTACGAACAATGGTTCGCAAAATATCTTCATAAGACGCAACATCGGATTTTAAGGCATCCCACCCCGAAATCAGAACAAAACTGGCCTGCTCTGCATCAGACACAACATCAATGCCTGCACCTTTCAGGAACGATTGACCGCGATCGCCACCAATCAGAAAACAAGACTTTCCAAGCCCCGTAAAAACGCCATCGCTCTGTTTTTCAATCCCCTGTTTTAACAATTCACCAGAGGTCAGAATTTCGGAATACAACCCTTCGGGTAGCCCCATTTTTTTCAGCTCTGTCGCTGTATCCGCCGCATTCAATTCAGAATTCGACATCAACAAAACAAACTTATTGCGCTTTTTTAATTCCTGTAAACATTCAATGGCAGGTTCAAAGACCTTTTCGCCGTCATGCAACACGCCCCAAGTATCAATGATGAAACCTGTATAGCTGTCTGAAATATCAGAAATGCCCTGACAGAATTTGGTATTGGCCATAACGTAAAAACCCCAAAGGCGAAAATTAATAGAGAGTTGATTGCGTAAGAATGCAAATTTCAGTTTACGGGCTAAATCTAAACGGAAGGTTACTTTTAGAGGATTATTCAGAAAAGCCCCTAATCTTTTCAATCATCGCATATAAACCGTTGCGGCGATTGGGGGACAGGTTTTGTTCCAGACCCAGTTTTGCGAATATATCCTTAATATCGATGATTTTTAAATGGGAAACAGGTTGCCCGTTATAGATAATATGTAATAACCCAACCAAACCACGCACAATATGGGCATCACTATCCCCATCGAATGTAAAAACCCCAGAATCAATTTTTGGAATCATCCAGACCCGCGACACACACCCTTTGACCAGATTTTGGTCAATTTTCTGGTGTTCGGGAAAATCAGGCAATTTTTTTCCCAAATCAATCAACAAAGAATAACGGTCTTCCCAATCATCAATCAAAGAAAATGATTCGAGAATTTCATCAATGTTCTGCACAGCAATAATCCTTCTAACGGCGCGAAAGCGCGGGTTTATTGGCTTTCAACGTCTGTATTGACTTATCCGCCATAATCGCAATGGTGTGAGCATAAAGTCCCTTTGGAGTTTCGTCCATTTTTTCTTAATAAATACTAAATAGGATAAGCAAAAGAGGGGCTTGCGCAGTTGCCTTTGCCTTGGCAAAGTGTACATAGTGTAAGTCAGTTTTAATTTAATTCAGTCGTCAGGATAACGTCAGAATGTCCAAATCATCTGGAACAACAACAGAGTCAAAAAATACCCTTTACTGCTCCTTCTGTGGCAAAAGCCAACACGAAGTCAGAAAGCTGATTGCTGGCCCCAACGTCTTCATCTGTAATGAATGCGTTGAACTCTGCATGGACATCATCCGTGAAGAAGACAAAAGCCAATTGGTCAGAACAGGTGATGGTGTTCCGACACCTTCCGAAATTCGCGCAGTCCTTGATGACTATGTTATCGGACAAGATCGCGCAAAACGTGTTCTATCGGTTGCCGTTCATAACCATTACAAACGTCTGGAAATCGGCGGTAAAGGTTCTGATGTTGAAATCAACAAATCGAACATTCTTCTGGTTGGGCCTACCGGTTCTGGTAAGACCCTCCTCGCCCAGACATTGGCGCGCATTCTGGATGTTCCATTCACCATGGCAGATGCCACAACATTAACCGAAGCCGGTTATGTTGGTGAGGATGTTGAAAACATTGTTCTGAAACTGTTGCAAAACTGTGATTACAATGTGGAACGCGCCCAAAAAGGTATCGTATACATTGACGAGATTGATAAAATCTCCCGTAAATCCGACAATCCATCCATCACCCGCGACGTATCGGGCGAAGGCGTGCAACAAGCATTGCTGAAATTGATGGAAGGCACAATTGCTTCTGTTCCACCACAAGGCGGACGGAAACACCCACAACAGGAATTCTTACAGGTTGATACAACCAACATCCTGTTTATCTGTGGTGGAGCGTTCTCAGGCATTGAAAAAATCATCGCGATGCGCACCAAAGGTTCTACATCAATCGGTTTCGGCGCTGATGTTGCTGAAAAAGAAGATAAGAAACCGGGTGAAGCCATGCGCGTCATGGAAACAGAAGATCTGGTTAAATTCGGACTTATCCCTGAATTTATCGGTCGCCTTCCTGTTTTGGCAACCCTTGAAGATTTGGATGAGCCTGCGCTTATCTCTATCCTGACCGAACCGAAAAACGCATTGGTTAAACAATACCAACGCCTGTTCGAAATGGAAAACACCAAACTGACCTTTACACCAGAGGCACTAACCGAAATTGCAAAACAAGCGATTGTCCGCAAAACCGGTGCCCGTGGATTGCGTTCCATCATGGAAAAAATGCTGATGGACACAATGTACGAAATTCCAGATATGGATGATGTCGAAGAAGTTGTATTGAGCGGCGAAACCGTCAAAGATGGCGCAAAACCACTCTATGTTCGTTCCGACACAAAGAAAAAGAAAAAGGCTGATAAAGAAAAAGCCAAAGAAGAAGAAACAGTCGCCAACGCATAAAGTTAGAAGACTGATAAGGATACAAAAAACCGCCAGATAATTTCTGGCGGTTTTTTATTCGTTGTTTTTCCTACACGGCTTTTGCAACGGCCTCTTCAAATGTATTAGTAAAGATATAATTTGCACCAGATTGGTCAACAATCCCCATCCGTTTAAGGATCGCCATTGGATGGAATTTTACACCCGCAAAGATAACAAAAATATTTTTCTTTTGGCACCGATTAAGAAACGTCCGCAAAGAATCCTCTCCACTCGCATCAATCAACGGAACGTGTTCCATATTCAATATAATGGTGCGTGGCAACGGATTTAACTGTTCCAATAAATCGATTAATTGGGTTGCAACCCCAAAAAACAATGGCCCCCTAAAGGCATAAGACGCAACACCATCAGGTAAAATGACCTGTTGTTTTTTATTTGAATTGATAACGTCGGGCGTATCTTCTTCAACATAATGATGATGGGTTTCAAGTTCCACCACCTTTGACATCTGGTGCATAAATATAATGGCCGCCAATACAACGCCCACTTCAATGGCCACCGTCAAATCAACGGCAACCGTCAGGAAGAAAGTAATCAACATGACAATTCGTTCAGATACAGGAGCCTTCATCAAATGACGAATTTTTTCCTGTTCCGACATATTCCACGCAACAATCACCAGAATAGAGGCCAAAGATGCCAATGGGATATAAGATGCCAACGGATAAAGGAACATCATAGCTAGCAAAATAAAGACGGCGTGCATCATACCCGATACAGGGGATTTTGCCCCAGACCTGATATTGGTGACTGTCCGCGCAATCGCACCCGTGGCAGGCATCCCCCCAAAGAAAGCGGATGCCATATTGGCAACGCCCTGCCCGACCAATTCACAATTGGACCGATGACGACGGTCAATCATTCCGTCTGCCACAACCGCAGACAACAAGGATTCAATCCCCGCCAGAAACGCAATGGTAAAGGCACTTGGCAATAATTCGTTTAACCGAGAAAAACTAATACCTTGGGGAATTTCTGGCATTGGAATGGTATGCGGCAATTCACCAAAGACAGACCCGATAGTCGCAACAGGCAAATGCAACCCAGCCACCACGAAAGACCCCACCAACACCGCCATCAAAAAGGCAGGGACTTTGGGCGCATATTTTCGCAACAGAATAATTAACAACAAACACCCAAAAGACAATACGGTTGCCGATGGATTAAATGTGTCTTTGGATTGCCAGAAAACAGCCCATTTTTCAACAAAGTCGCCAGGGACTTTTTCAATCTGCAATCCGAATAAATCGCGCACTTGGCTAGAGAAAATAATCACGGCAATCCCTGCGGTAAAGCCTGTAATAACAGGATGCGGAATATATTTGATCCATGTGCCGAGCCTTGCAAAACCTGCAATCAGCAGCATGACCCCCGCCATTAAAGTTGCCAGAACCAACCCGTCATACCCATGTGCGGCAATGACATTAAAAACAACAACAACAAAGGCCCCTGTCGGCCCCCCGATTTGCACGCGACTTCCACCCAGCAAAGAAATCAGGAACCCTGCAATCACTGCGGTAATCAATCCTTTATCGGGTGTTGTTCCTGATGCAATTCCCAAAGCCATTGCCAAAGGAATAGCAACAATCGCAACAGTTAACCCCGCCAAGGCATCTGCCCTGAATGTCTTAAGGGTATATCCCTCTTGGAAAACGGTGACCAATTTAGGAAGAAATATCTGCCACCAGTGCGCTTGAGAGGCGGATTTTGCTTGAAGATTCATAAATAACTCGATTGCTGGAATAAGGGTATTACGACCAATTAAATATGGTTATACCGAAAAGAAACAAAGAAATAAACGGCAAATAATGAATTTTATCAGGGCTTTCCAAGACCTTAATATTCTATTATGATTCTTGCGATACGTTACAACATTATCATATTCAATCTTTTGGAGAATTACATGATGCACACCGCAAAATTGATGCCTGAATCCAATAAACGATATCGCCTAATCACCCGTAGCGATATGGACGGATTGGTATGTGGTGTTCTATTAAAAGAACTGGGCATTATTGACGACATTACGTTTGCCCATCCAAAAGATATGCAAGATGGATTGATTGAGGTCACATCCGACGACATCACAACCAACCTGCCTTATGTAGAAGGCGTTTATATGGCTTTTGACCACCACACCAGTGAAATCAGTCGTGTGGGTGGCAAACGCGACAATCATGTTATTGATGGCAAAGCCCCATCAGCAGCGCGTGTTGTCTATGATTACTTTGGAGGAAGAACTAAATTTCCAAATATTTCAGAAGCAATGATGCAGGCCGTTGACAAGGCAGACTCTGCCGCCTTCACCCGCGATGATATTTTAAACCCCCAAGGGTGGGAACTGCTCTCGTTTCTGATGGACTCACGAACTGGATTGGGTCGCTTCAAAGATTTCAACATTTCAAACTATCAATTGATGATGCAACTGATTGAATATTGCCGCACACACAGCGATATTAAGGATATTCTTGCATTGCCGGATGTTCAAGAAAGGGTTGAAATTTTCCAATCCCATGCGGAAAAAGCAAATGACCAAATTCAACGCTGTGCACGCGTTCATAAAAATTTGGTTGTTCTTGACCTGCGCGATGAAGACGTTATTTACGCAAGCAACCGATTTATGATTTATGCGTTATTCCAGCAATGCAATATTTCCTGTCATGTGATGTGGGGAAAAAATCAACAAAATACTGTGTTGGCAATTGGGAAATCAATTTTGAACAAATCCAGCAAAACCAACATCGGCGAACTTTGCCTCTCTTATGGCGGCGGCGGACACGAAGCAGCAGGAACTTGCCAACTTTCAAATGACAAGGTTGATGAAAAACTAGAAGACATCATCAAAACCATCAATAAAGATGGCTAACACGCCTCCGTCGATCGTCTGGTTCAGGCAAGATTTACGTCTGGCTGACAATCCCGCATTAACATCTGCCATTCAAACGGGATCCCCCGTTATTCCTATTTATATTTTGGATGACGCATCTGCCAAAGAATGGAAGATGGGCGGCGCAAGCCGTGTTTGGCTCCACCACTCCCTCCAATCTCTCAACAAAAGCCTGAATGGAAAATTGCAAGTTTTCACAGGAAATGCAGAACATATTCTAAAATCGATTATAAAAGAAACAGGCACAAACAAACTATTCTGGAACAGATGTTATGAGCCATGGCGCATTACCCGCGACAAACATATCAAAGAAAACATAAGCATTTCATGCCATAGCGAAAACGGGTCGTTACTCTGGGAACCATGGGACATTCAAAAGAATGATGGAACTCCCTATCGGGTTTTTACGCCCTTCTTTCGCCGAGGATGTTTATCTGCGAAACCTCCTCGCACACCATTGCCCACACCATCTTTGAAAAACATATCGGCACAAAAAATATCATCGGCCATATCAATAGATGATTTAAACCTCTTGCCCAACAAACCACGATGGGACACACCCATGTTGCCACATTGGGATATTGGCGAAGATGGCGCACAAAAACGCCTGCATGATTTTCTAAATAACGGATTAAAAGGGTATAAAGATGGACGTAATTTCCCGTCAGAACCCCATACATCCCGCCTATCTCCACATTTACACTTTGGCGAAATATCATCCAATCAAGCATGGTACGCCTCCATTGAGGCGGGCCTATCGCATAAAGCTGAAAGCGATATGGATTGTTTTCATTCGGAACTGGCTTGGCGCGAATTTGCCCATTCCCTTCTTTATTATAACCCCGACTTGCCAACGACATCTCTCAATAAAAAATTTGAATCTTTTGATTGGGCTGGCATTGATAATGAATTATTAGAAAAATGGCAAAAGGGCGAAACAGGATTCCCGATTGTTGATGCAGGGATGCGTGAATTATGGGCAACAGGATATATGCACAACCGCGTCCGCATGATTGTGGCATCATTCCTTGTCAAAGATTTACGATATCACTGGCGGGCTGGCGAAGATTGGTTCTGGGACACATTATTTGATGCTGACCTCGCCAATAATGCCGCCTCATGGCAATGGGTTGCAGGGTGTGGCGCAGATGCGGCCCCCTATTTCCGCATTTTCAACCCAACAACACAGGGGGAAAAATTTGACCCCCTGAACATCTATATCAACCAATGGGCACCAGATTCTTACAAAATAAAACCCATTCTTGACCATGCAAAGGCACGGGATGCCGCACTTGAGGCGTTAAAGGCAACACGCGCTTGATATTACCCTCCGTCTTGATAAAATACCGTCAACAGGGGAAAAATCATGATAAATATCGATAGTTTCATTGAACAAATTCCAAAAATCGAATTGCATATGCATATCGAAGGAAGTCTGGAACCAGAATTAATGTTTCGTCTGGCACAAACAAATAAAGTCGATATTCCGTTTAAAACCGTTGACGATGTTCGCGCCGCTTACAAATTTACAGACCTGCAAAGCTTTCTGGATATTTATTATCAGGGCATGAACGTTCTTCGTACCGAAAACGATTTTTATGACCTGACCATGGCCTATTTAACCCGCGCCCATAACCAGAACATTGTGCATACAGAAATTTTCTTTGATCCCCAAGGCCATACAGACCGTGGCATTGCGTTTGGCACAGTGATTAATGGAATTCACCGCGCATTGGACGATGGACAAAAAGAATTTGGGATATCATCCAAACTCATTATGTGTTTCCTGCGCCATCTGGATGAACAATCTGCACTGAAAACATTGGAAGCAGCAAAACCGTATCGACACTTGATAACGGGCGTAGGGTTGGATAGCTCGGAAAACGGTCACCCCCCATCCAAATTCCAAAACGTATTTTCAGAGGCAGGAAAGCAAGGATATAAACGCGTTGCCCATGCAGGTGAAGAAGGGCCAGCCCAATATGTATGGGAAGCACTGAGCCTTTTGAACGTTGACCGCATCGACCACGGCAACAGATCAATGGAAGATGATAATCTGATTGATATGTTGTCGGACATGGGCATTGGCCTGACCATATGCCCATTGAGCAACACAGCACTCTGTAATGTTTCCGATATGAAATTCCACCCGTTAAAAAATATGTTGGATAGAGGGGTAAAGGTAATGGTCAATTCCGATGACCCCGCCTATTTTGGAGGATATATGACCGAAAATTTCAAAGCGGTCACCAATGCCCTAAATCTGGATAAAGACGATATTATCAAACTGTCAGAAAATGCGATTAATGTCAGTTTTTTAAGCCCGTATGAAAAAATACAAAAACATATCGCTTTACAGGATTTTATACGGTCATTTGAATAAAGATAGGGGTTTGAATTTTTGCCCAATCTGATACCCTACACCCTATGAACTCACGCATCACATCAGGTCAGACCATTGGAATTTTTGCCCCGTCCAGCTCTATCGTTGCGGAACGGTTCAATGCAGGCGTTGATATTTTGCACAATCGCGGATTTAAAACAATCATCCACCCACAAACCTATACCGGCGCAGATACAGGCAATCAATTCGCTGGCACGCCACAACAAAAAGCAGCCGCCTTGATGGATTTATGGACGGATAAAAATGTAGATGCCATCATGGCAGCCTGCGGTGGAAATACGGCTTCCCAATTTTTATACTTACTGGATTTTGATATATTGGAACACCATCCAAAACCGATGATGGGATTCAGTGATACAACCGCCCTCCTCACCGCACTCTATACAAAAAACGGAAACGCAGGTTTTTTCGCGCCCACAGTTCAAACACTCGGGCGCATTGAAAATCTGGATACAGTTTTCAATGTTCTCTCTGGCAACGCGGATACCACAATCAACCTGACAGGGGCAGAGATTATAAAAACAGGAAAAACAGAAGCCGCCCCCATTTTTGCAGCGACCTTTTCGGTTCTTATGTCGCTCGCAGGGACACATTACTTTCCCAACCTCAGCGGACACATCCTTGTTTTAGAGGATGTAGGCGAAGAATTGAACAATCTGGATAGAATGCTCTGGCAGCTTTACCAAATTATTCCTTTCCCCCTGCTCTCTGGTTTGGTTTTTGGCCACTATGCCGACACCAAAGACACGGGTCGCCCATTTGGATTGGATTTTGACGGAATTATCAACAAATACACCGCCCATCTTGAAATCCCCGTCCTTAAAAACGCCCCGATTGGACATGGCACACATCTCTGTCCTATCCCGCTCGGGCGAAAATCTGTCTTGGATGCGACAAACAGGAACTTGATTTTACTTTAAATCTCTTTTAAAAGCGCATCAGAAAGAGGTTCTTCCCATGACTTTTGTCGTCACAGATGTCTGTATCAAATGCAAATACACGGATTGTGTAGAGGTTTGCCCTGTCGATTGTTTTTACGAAGGTGAAAACACGTTGGTCATCCATCCTGACGAATGCATTGATTGTGGTGTCTGCGAACCTGAATGCCCGATTGAGGCGATCGTTCCTGATTCCCACCCCGCAGGTCAGGAATATCTGGAAATGAACCGTAAATATTCTGGCGAATGGCCCGTCATTACCCGCAAAAAAGACCCAATGCCCGAGGCAGAAAAATTCAAATCCGTTAAAAACAAGTTCAAAGACTGGTTTTCCCCCAAGGCTGGGGACGGCGATTAATGGGCGAAAATTGCCATATTAATAAAACGTAAAAGAAAAATTTGAAAAATCTGAAAAATGTGCTATATTCACCCATGCTTAACGACATGCGGGCACAATAAAGGCCATTTAATTCCTTTAGACTGTCAATACCGTTGCGTCAACTGTGATTATTTCATTTTGAAATGAGATATACACAGGTGGTGTTCTTGTCACAAAAGCAAAGAGTTAAACCACTTTATGAGAAAAAAGGTCTAACAGTATGAAAACAAACACAAAAACAAAAAAATCAATTGCAACCAAAGCTAAAGCAACCCCTGCAAAATCAACTGTTAAGGCCAAAACAACGGCAAAGAAAGTCGTAAAACCGACTAAAGTTGCTGCAAAACCTGCAGCTAAAACAACCATGAAAAAAGCAGCTCCAGCAGCCAAAAAGGCTCCAGTGGCTAAAAAAGTGGTCAAATCCACTGTAAAAACAGCAAAAACAGCTGTTCAAAAGGTAAAAACACCCGTTAAAGCAACAAAAATAGCCGTAAAAGCTGTTAAACCCGTTGCCAAAGCAACAAAACCTGTTGCAAAAGCGGCTCCAGTTGCAAAAACAACCCCTGTAAAAGCATCAACAGCGAAAGTTGTTGCCGCTCCGGTCGATGCTAAAAAAGCCCCTGTTGCAAAAGCATCTACAATGACAGCCGTAAAACCTATCGTCATTAAAATGCCAGAAAATCAGAATAATTCACCTGTACGCGCAACCGTTATGTCCAGTACACGCCCTGTACCTGTTGCTGTGAATAAAATGTCATCCTCAGATGCTTCTGCGCGCCCTGTTTACCGCCCGATTCAAGTTATCAACAAATCATTGGCTCCATTACAACCTGTTCGCCAAATGGCCCCTGTTGCCAAAGCAGATGAAAAAGTTGAATTCAAAAAAGGCGACTATGTTGTCTATCCAGCCCATGGCGTAGGCGAAATTGAAGCCGTGGAAACACAAATCATTGGCGGTATGGAAATTAAACTCTATGCCATCGCGTTTGAAAAAGACCGTATGCGTTTAAAAGTGCCTGTATTTAAGGCTCATGCATCTGGTTTGCGCCGCCTATCCACTTCCAACCGTATGCAAGACGCCCTGAAAACCCTCCAAGGTCGCGCTCAAATTCGCCGCGCCATGTGGTCACGTCGCGCCCAAGAATACGAAACCAAGATCAATTCTGGCGATCCAGTATCTATCGCCGAAGTTTTGCGCGACCTGAAACGCAGCAACGACGAAAGCGAACAATCCTATTCCGAGCGCCAGATTTACCAATCTGCCCTTGAAAGACTGGCTCGCGAAGTTGCCGCCCTCGAGAAAATTACAGAAATTGAGGCCGCCGAGCGTTTAGAAACAATGATTAAGGGCAAACGCGCCCGTGCCACAGCCGCATCCAACGACGAAGCCGTTAAGGAAGTCGCAAGCGCCTAATAACAGATTTCTGTTTGAAGTTATAAACGGGCTCCTTCGGGGGCCCGTTTAGTCTGTAAATTTATTTGTGTATATCTTCTATATACAAAGGCATGAAGCTGGGGTAATATGCTGACCAGAAGTTTCTGCAGACTATAAAAGCTAAACGTATACTTAGACCTATGCGCCTCGCCTATACTAGCCTCCTGAGACTAAAAATAACCCACACTTAACACTAAGGAAGCATACTATGGCGACTGGTACAGTAAAATGGTTTAACGGACAAAAAGGTTTTGGATTTATCGTTCCTGACGATGGCGGGAAAGATGTGTTCGTACACATTTCTGCTGTTGAACGTTCTGGTTTCAAAACCCTGAACGAAGGACAAAAAGTTTCATATGAACTGGAAACAAACCGTGGCAAAACTGCTGCTGTTAACATCCAGAACGCTTAATTTTTTAAGCGTCTAAAAAGATTAAGAGCCACCCGAAACGGTGGCTCTTTTTTATTCTATATCCACTAAAGTTTAGTGACCTGGAATCAAAGACGGTGCATTTGCCACTTGTTTATATTGAGCATCATTTGAAGCAAAGGCCGCCGTATCAAGCCCAGCAGGCGCAGTTGTTGTAAGCCCCATATTTTGCTGAACCTGCGCAATAAATGAATTACCCGACGAAATGTTCTGTGCAGCAGCATTCATCTGTGGGGTCAATGTATTTGGCCCCATATCTTGGGCCGCTTTATAATGATGGGCAGTGGATACATTCTCTACGGCTGTAGGGAAATTAGTTTGAGGCTTATCCTGTATCGCCGTATCTGCAACGGGAACAGATTGATCCTCACCAACCAATGCAAATATCTGAACATCTGCATCGTTTTTATCTACAGTTTTAGGGGTACTTTCTGCCTTCACACTTATTTCTTTAGGCGACGACGACGGAAAAGAATGATCTTCAACAGGTGCTGGCGTTGTGCGGTGACCACGCTCATCGTGACTTAAAGCCCCACCATAACGCTTTTTCAAAGACTCCGCTGTGTAATCGTTGGGATTTAGCAGTTCCGACCGTTTCAAATCAACTGTCTCTGATCTTCTCCGCACATCACCACTTGGTTGCCCCCCCAATGCTCCAGAGATACCATTAACGGCAGCATTAATCCCACCACTAATAAAATCAAATAGATTCCTGAAAGCATTGTTTGTGCCATGAGTAACTTGCCTATACGCATCTTGCCGCATATGACGAGTTTGTCGAT
The DNA here is from genome assembly GCA_964629455.1 of uncultured Micavibrio sp. Taxonomy (GTDB): domain Bacteria; phylum Pseudomonadota; class Alphaproteobacteria; order Micavibrionales; family Micavibrionaceae; genus UBA1573. The sequence continues at coordinate 26,294 of CAZVSN010000016.1, forward strand.
TTAATTCTCTTTCAAAAATCTCAGAACCTCTGTCTGAATTCCATCCCATGCCTACACCCTTTTTCTATTCTTTTTATAATCTTCGCTCCTAATATATATGAAAAGTATTAACGAGCTCTTTAGAAAACGCATCCACACCCATGACATCTAATGACTTGGTACCGAATCTGGGCAATAATCACATGATTATCACCCCAAAATTGGATACCACATGCCCCCGAAAAAAATTCAAAAATCTGCCAAATCCGCAATACCCAAAAAACAACAATTCGATTTGTTGGCCATTCCCGATGTTGTAACAACAGGCAGTACCGCAAAGACAACACCCATTTCATTTATAAAAACAACTGACTTTGCAAAATGGTCAGGCAAACAAACAACAGCCGTTCAAAACCAATTATCGGCACAGGGCTTTGTCGCCAAACCATCGCAAGTTGCCATGACCACGGGCGATGATGGAAAGATAAATGCGGTTTATATCGGGCGCGGCGCACCCATTAGTTTATACACTGTCTGCGGTGCAATTGATAAAATCGGCGCATCAAAATTTCATATTGATAGTACGGGCATAACCGATGCGGATATGCAGAATATTATCACAGGGTGGATTCTGGCGTGTTACCGTTTCAATGCCTTTAAAGCGGGAACAACGACATTCCCACAATTGGTATTGGATAAGAAAACAGATGCAACCCGTGCAGAGCATATGGCGCGCGCCGTATACCTTATCCGCAATCTGGTGAACTTACCGCCCAATGCCCTAGGCCCGCAAGCCTTGGCAGATGCCGCCGTGATGGTTGCAAAATTGTTCAAAGCAAAATCAACCGTGATTGAAGATACAGATTTACTCACCCAAAACTTCCC
>CAZVSN010000017.1:0-3239 GCA_964629455.1 uncultured Micavibrio sp.
AACGAACTGAGTTGACTGCTCGCACTAACGGCTGAAAACGCCGACCAGTTCGATATGGGTTGTATAGATAAACTGATCAAAGATTTGCAGGGATTTGAGTTTATATCCCCCCTCCACCAGTATTTTGGCATCGCGCGCAAAGGTTGACGGGTTGCATGATACCGCAATCACCAACGGGACATCGGATTTTGCCAATTTTTGACATTGCTCTTTTGCGCCTGCGCGGGGCGGGTCGAATATAACGGCGGATATGCCTTTCATTTCACGCGCACTCACAGGTTCTTTGAACAAATCACGCGCTTCGGCGGTAAACCGTGCGTGACCTTTGGCGGCAATCTTCAAAGAATTCGACATCCCGAAATCAGCCTCGACCGCATGCACCTGACACAGTTCCAAAACGCGCCCTGCGAATGTTCCGCAACCAGAAAATAAATCCAGCACTTTGTCTTTTTTAGATTTTTTACCAAGTGCCGCCATCACGGCATTGGACAGAGCTTCTTCACCCACTACGGATGGCTGTAAAAAGGCCCCAGGGGAAATTTCAACGCGCAATGCCCCCGATGTTTTGGTCATTTTATCAAGTTCGATTTGTGGAACAGGTTGGGAATGTTCCGCTTGTTTAAAACTCACACGACGGATATCACAATATTCTGCCAATCTTGCCACAAGGTTGGTTTGCTTTGCCCCAAGCTTTGCTTCTTCACGTTCCGCAAGACCAGAGATAACACAATCGACTGCGCCGCCATCGGCCTCTTGCAACAAGACATCAACCTGCACACCGCGCGGCAAAAGTTGAATAAGAACATCTGGCAAACGTTTGTAAATTTTATCCAATGTCGGGGTCAGCAATAAACAAGATGCGACAGGCGCAATCGTATGTTCATGATAACGATGGAAACCCAAAGTTAAACCATCACCCTCGCCGCCGGAACGGAGTGCAGAAATCGCAACGCGGCGGCGTGTGCCTGCACCAATAAAGACAGATGGCAACCATTCCTCGGGCGCGATTCCGTTTTGTGCTATCTGGGCTTTGACCTCGGCCTCTTTCCATGCCTGATAGGCATCGGGTTTCAGATGTTGTAACTGGCACGCTCCACATTCTTCGAAATGGGGGCATGGCGGGGTCGTCAATACGCCTGCGGGAAAATCATGGTTGGCTAATTTGGTCATGGCGTATGCATAACGGATTGATGGGGAAAAGTCAGTTTATTTCTTTAAATTCAACGATTTTAAGCCCGTAAGCATCCAAACCCTTGGCGGTTTCTGCCACTTTGCTCTGGTGTGATGTCATGACAATCATATCGCGCACCCCCAAATCTGCCAGAATTTGTGATCCTATCCCGTATTCTGGCGGGCGGTTTGGCTCTGATTTGGTGGCGGTATTATCACGGATAAGAACCAGAACACCCTGCCCTGCATCCTCAATCGTGCGCATGGCGGTATCGAGCGTTGACGGCGTTGTTCCCAAAATATCGGATAATGTGTTTTCAACATGAACGCGCACCAACTGGGGCTCTGTCGACAAAATTTGACCTTTTACCAACGCCAAATGTTCCGACCCGTCCATCATGTTTTTATAAACATGTAATGTGTATCCTGTACCCCATTTGGTGGTGACAGATTGCGTTGATTGGCAGTCGATAATTTTTTCGTGGGCGCGGCGGAACGCAATTAAATCGGCAATCGTTCCAACTTTTAACCCGTGTGATTTTGCGAATGGGATAAGGTCATTCAGACGTGCCATTGTGCCATCATCTTTCATGATTTCACAAATCACACCTGCGGGGCGTAACCCTGCTAATCTTGCAATATCAACGGCTGCCTCGGTATGGCCTGCGCGCACTAAAACTCCGCCTTCACGGGCACGAAGCGGAAAGACATGCCCTGGTGTGACAATATCATCAGGGCGCGCATCTGGGGCAATGGCAACCTGCACCGTCAATGCTCTGTCTGCTGCAGAAATTCCTGTGGTTACACCTTCGCGGGCTTCAATGGATACCGTAAATGCCGTTTGCATCCGTGTTTGTTGTTGACCCATCAACGGCAAATTCAGACGGTCAATTAATACAGAATCCATCGCCAGACAAATTAATCCGCGTCCCTCGCGCGCCATAAACGCAATACTTTCGGGTGTCGCCATTTGTGCGGGAATAATCAAATCGCCTTCGTTTTCACGGTCTTCGTCATCGACCAGAATAAACATACGACCATTCCGCGCCTCTTCAATCAACTCTTCGGCTGAAGCGAGGTCAGATTGGGTATTGGGAACGATTTTCAACATGATGCTCGCCTATTTCCCCAATATCCGCGCGACATAGCGGGCAAGCATATCAATCTCCATATTGATTTTGTCCCCTGCTTTGCGCGCGCCGATGGTGGTCACATCCCATGTGTGGGGAATAATATTGATGCCGAAAATATCATCATCGACCTCATTAACAGTCAATGAAATGCCATCCAATGCAATTGATCCCTTGGGGGCGATAAACTGTTTCAAATCTTGTGGGGCACGGATTTTCAAACGGTGAGAATCTCCGTCGCGGGTGATGCTCACAATTTCTGCCAGACCGTCAACATGACCCGACACCAAATGCCCGCCCAATTCATCCCCGAATTTCAGGGAGGATTCCAAATTAATGCGTGTGCCCTGCTCCCATCGCCCCAAATTGGTTTTGGACAGTGTTTCGGCAGATACATCAACGGAAAAACTATTTTTTGTTTTGGCAATCACCGTTAAACAACAGCCTGAACAGGCAATAGATGCGCCCATCGGAACGTCCGACATATCCCAAGACGTGCCAATTTCAAACCGTTTGTCGCCACGCGTATCATCAACGCGCAGAACAGACCCCATATCGGTGATAATACCTGTAAACATTTTATTTTGTGTCCTGAATCAATGTGTCGAGTTCTTTGATAAACTTTTTAAAATCTTCGGGCTTACTAAAATCACGATAAACAGATGCATACCGAATATAGGCAACTTTATCGAGTTCGACCAAAGCCTGCATCACCAATTCACCAATATGGAATGATGTAATCTCGCTCTCACCCGATACTTCCAATTGGCGAACAATGCCGTTCACGGCACGTTCAATATGCTCTGGCGTAATGGGACGTTTGCGCAGCGCCAATTGCATCGACCGCGTGATTTTATCCCTGTCAAACGCCTGACGTTTGTCGCCAGATTTAATGACCGTCAATTCACGCAGCATGACCCGCTCGAATGTTGTAAACCG
>CAZVSN010000017.1:3339-9085 GCA_964629455.1 uncultured Micavibrio sp.
CAGATTTAATGACCGTCAATTCACGCAGCATGACCCGCTCGAATGTTGTAAACCGCGCACCGCATTCGGGACAGGCGCGACGACGACGAATAGATGTCCCGTCCTCACTGGGGCGGGAATCTTTCACTTGGGTTTCTTCAAAACTGCAAAACGGACAATGCATAATGAACTAAACTGCCACGCCTTCTGGATAAATCGGGAATTTGTCGCACAGGGCTTTGACCTTGGCACGAACAGCAGATTCAACGGCAGCATTCCCCTCTTCGCCATTGGCGGCCAGACCATCAACAACTTCAAGGATAAGTTCGCCGATATACTTCCACTCTGCTGCACCGAACCCGCGTGTTGTGCCTGCGGGTGTGCCCAAACGAATACCCGATGTCACCATCGGTGGGGCTGGGTCGTATGGCACTGCGTTTTTGTTACAGGTAATGCCCGCATGTTCCAACGCCAAATCAACAACCTTGCCAGTCAGGTTTTTGGGGCGAAGATCAACCAAAACGATATGGGAATCTGTTCCGCCCGATACAATATCCAATCCGCCCGCAACCAAAGTGGACGCAAGGATTTTTGCGTTGCTCACAACATCGGCCGCATATTGTTTGAATGATGGTTGTAACGCTTCACCGAATGCAACGGCTTTGCCCGCAATCACATGTTCCAACGGGCCACCTTGAATGCCAGGGAAAATTGCAGAGTTAACTTTTTTCGCAATGGCTTCGTCATTGGTCAAAATCATACCGCCGCGTGGGCCGCGCAATGTTTTGTGTGTTGTTGTCGTTGCCACATGGGCGTGTGGGAATGGTGATGGGTAAGACCCGCCAGCGATTAGACCTGCATAATGCGCGATATCGGCAAACAAAATGGCTCCGACCTTATCGGCAATGGCGCGGAATTTTGCAAAATCAATCACGCGTGGATATGCGGATGCACCGCAGACAATCATTTTTGGTTTATGCTCTAACGCCAATGCCTCAACCTCGGCATAATCAATCAACCCGTCTTCGCGTTTTACGCCATATTGAACAGCCTTAAACCATTTGCCTGATTGGTTGGGCGCAGCGCCGTGGGTCAAATGACCACCAGAGGCAAGTGACATCCCGAGGATCGTATCCCCTGGTTGCAACAGCGCAAAGTAAACACCTTGGTTTGCCTGTGATCCTGAATTGGGTTGGACATTTGCAAATCCGCAGCCGAATAATTGTTTGGCGCGGTCAATGGCCAATTGCTCGGTGATATCGACAAATTCGCATCCTTGATAGTACCGTTTTCCGGGATATCCTTCGGCATATTTATTGGTCAGGACAGACCCTTGCGCCTGTAACACGGCTTTGGATACAATGTTCTCGGACGCAATCAATTCGATTTGATTTTGTTGGCGTTCCAATTCCTTGCCAATGGTTGCAAAGACCTCGGGGTCGGTTTGCGCCAAGGATGATTGGAAAAATGAATGTTCGGTCATAGACATATCTTTCTTTTGGGCGGTAGCAGAACTGGACATAGTGTAATCTCCTTCGCGGTTAACAGGATGATGATAATTTATTCACTCTGCCCGCATGACGACCGCCTTCAAATGGTGTCGTCAGAAAAGCATGCAGACAAGATATAGCGGTGTCGAGCGATATCAACCGCCCGCCAAAGGCAATTACATTGGCATCATTATGTTGACGCGATAATGTGGCCACCTGAACATCGGAACATAAAACACACCGCACGGCGGGGTTACGATTTGCGGCGATGGATATACCAACACCTGATCCACAAACCAGAACGCCCATACCCGCAACGCCATCTGCGATTGCCTGTGCCAATTTAAAACCATAATCGGGATAATCGACGGAATCTTCGGAGTCTGTGCCCAAATCTATCCACTCAACAGGCACGTCCTTGAAATTGGTTTTCAAGGCGGTTTTCATTGCAAAACCAGCGTGATCAGAGGCAATCAGGATTTTTAGGGTCATAAATAGGGTATAGTCTGCCTAACCCCTGTAAAGCAACGGATTTTTTTATCTTTTCCCGCCCGTTTTTCGGAATTTTTCCTCAAAATCATCAAGGAATTCCCCAACCCGATGACTTAAATTCTGGTTCATTCCTGAAAGAATCTGGATATTATTCTCCAAAAGGTTCATTTCACCTTCTGTTCCTGCGGCTTTGTTCTTAAGTTCCAAAAGCGAATTTTCCATAGATTTGACCAAATCGCTGACACCCTGAATATCCTGATCAACCGCTATGACCAATTCACTATGCTCGCTGATAATATGGGACGCTCCCTCAACCATATTTTGCGCTTGCTCCACAATCGATGCCATGCCCGTGAAAAATTCAATGGTTCGATCTGCCGCCCCTTTGCCCTCTTTTAAATAACTCGAAACGTTTTTGGTGACATCATAGGTTTGCCCCGCCAAAACTTTTACTTCATTCGCTACAACCGAAAATCCTTTTCCGGCATCCCCTGCCCGCGCAGATTCAATCGTCGCGTTCAAAGCCAGCAAGTTGATTTTTCCTGTAATTTTTGGAATCTCTTCCATCATCTGATGAACCTGACCATTGGCAGCGACCAAGTTTTCGGCGACTTGCTGCGCGGACCGCACCTGTTCACTGGCCGTATTAATTTCATGCCGATATTTTTCAATCAAACTCCTCAATCCAACCATTGATTGCGCCATTGACTGCGATGCTACCGCAAGAGATTGGGTTCGGTTTGAGGTTCCATAGATATTGGACATTGCAAGGCTTGCAAATTTTGATGTTTCTTCGACAACATCTGCAATTTTTTCTGTTTCGCTGTGGATATATCCCGATGTTTCAGACAGTTTATTCGTGTATTCCTTCATTTCATAATTGAACGAATCTCTTATATTTCTGCGGCGGAACTGCTTCCTCCTGAAATCCAGAACAACAATATAAACAACCAATGACAAAAGAAGTGAAATCAATGATCCATTGGCAAACATCATCCATAATTCATGAATATGATGTTTGTAATCTGCGGCATCAAAATCCACACCGACAACACCAACCAATTGCCCCCCCGCATCGTAAAAGGGCGCGTATGCTGAAAAGAAACTTCCCCATTTATCCGCATAAGGTTTATCTTCAACCGTCACAACCCCTTGATGCAATGCCTTTAAACAATAAACAGCAATATCATCATATAACTCCATGACATTGGCGGTATCTTCCTTACTTCCTTCGGCAGATTGAAACCGCGATTGTTTTGTATCTATTATAAAATAAGGCTTACCACCCTTGATAACGACGGTATATATATAAGCGACCTGAGGGTTCGCCTCTAACAATTCAATATAGCGTTTTTGAATATCACGATAGGCAGCATTATGTTTATGTTCAGGGCGTGTGATTGTTTTATGCACCTCGCCATCCGTCATGACGGCGGCTGATTTCGCAACAATTTGCACCATGCCTTGATACTCATGCAACATTTGCTGTGTGGCTGATTTGGCAACTGAAAAAACTGAAATATTTGCGGAGATAAGAAACAGTAAGGCAACAATCACTGCATCTCTTTTGGGACTAATCTGCATATTATTCTTCCATTTTAATAAGAAACTTACGCAGAGTGCCCCAGAAGAATGATTCCCATTTTTCTAAAAATGCTTGATTAGGCTATAATGTTTTTCTTTTTCAGTACATATACCAAACGTTGCAATGCATTATTTTTCAACATATTTTCACCAACATTGGATGCGCCCTGCACCGAAATTTCGGTCAGGGTTTCAACGTCCATAGCTGTGACTTTGACAAGAGAGCCTATCTTATGAAATTCAACAATAACTTCCCGCCCAGCAAGAAGATGATTGTCCATGATTAGAAATCAGAATCGTCAAGGCTGGCAAGCCCTGTGAACGATGTCTGGCTTGCCCAGAAACGTTCCAGTTGTTTCATGGTGTGATTCAAATCCACCAAATCTGGATCTTCGATACCGATGGTTTTCAATTTTTCTTCGTGTTTTACGAACATATCGTCCAGAATTTTACACAAATCAGACCCTTTGGCGGTCAATTTTACACGAATAGACCTCTTATCATGAACGGAGCGTTCCTGCGTAATATACGCATTCTCGGTCATTTTTTTGACGTTGTATGATACGTTTGACCCTAAATAATATCCGCGCAAGGTCAGTTCCCCGACGGTCATTTCATCACGACCAATATTGTGCAAAATCATCGCCTGAACGTTATTAATGTCCTGAATACCTTTTCTGTCCAGTTCGGTTTTTACCACATCAAGAAAATAGCGGTGCAAACGCTCTATCAACTGGATTGATTCAAAATATTGCGAGGCCATTAGAAACTCCATAAGACTGTAAACTGAATAACAAAAGACATTACCAAGACAAATGGTAACATTTCATCGTAATCCCCAAAAGGTAAATTTGAAGTGAACGGAATTTACGAAAGACCAAGAAAATCCAGTTGCCACTTCAAATCAGCCTCGCTTAACGGGTAATCCGTGCCCCCACGGGGATAAATCAATTCCTTGTGCGGAACCCTTGCCATTTCCTGCTGTATTCTTAAGGCAAGACGCATTGATACCCCCGCTTTCCAACAGATGGCAACAACAGGTTTCGCCGCCCCCATGGCTATAATCTTGCTGACTTCCCCGCGCGGGATTTTTAATAACATTGCCAAACCAACGGTCACAAAATCCTTATCTCGCATCGACAGGGCATCGCTCAACATTTCATCATTTAATTTTCCGGATTGATAAAATCTGAAAACCTTATCTTCGACACGTTCATCATCGCCCTGCCCCATAAAATCAATACGGCGCTGAACAATACTTGCCACATCTTCCATGACGTCCGAGTCAAACCCTGTTCTTTCCAACAGAACATTGCGAATGGATAAATCAACAAACCCTGCAAGCTCTCTGGCGAGGTCGGGTGATAAATTCTTTTTAAGGGCAACAGGCTTTTGCCATTCGGGATAATGCTTGGCCTTTTCAACAATATCTTTAAGTGTTTCCAAAGAAATATCCGCACCTTTGTTGTCCATCAAGATAACACCGGCGGGAATATCATCCGTATCAATCACGGCCTGTGACACTGGCGCGGCAATCATCGGACGGGACGCAATCGCCTGCACCGCCCATGATGCAGGATGCGATTTGAGTATATCCAGCAAATCTTCATCCGACACCGCCACACAAAACCGTAAAATCGGTTCAGATACTTCGCGTTCAATATCACGCGCCAATTGGCCTGCGACTTGTGGTGGGGCATCGGTGCAATCTTTTAATGCCGATGACAAGGCCATCCTGACTTTTAAAACTTCGTCCAATGCCAATGTGCCCAAAGCTTCGACCGCAAATTTATATAATTGGCTTTGCTTATCATGGGATAAATCGGGCAATAAATTGGTCAATCGTGCGGCCAATGCCAAACGCACATCTTCGTTTTTGTCTTTTGATAAAACGCCACTGGCCTGAACGGGGGTTGATTTATTCTGGGCAACTGCGCGGCGCACATCTGAATTTCCATCACTCTGCGCCATATAAAATAAAATTTCCTGATGGGTCTTTGGATTCTTTGCCATTTTCAGACGGTCTTTGACCTTATCCGACAGGGCAATGTTTTTCTCGACCTCGTACTGGTCTTTATTTCCTTTATTTCCAAATAATTTTGAAAATATGCCCATATCCCTATTCCACAATCTAAACCTTACGGCTCAAATACCCTTCACTCTGCATTTCAAGCAAGCGCGAGATGGTTCGTTGAAATTCA
>CAZVSN010000017.1:9185-15046 GCA_964629455.1 uncultured Micavibrio sp.
CAAATACCCTTCACTCTGCATTTCAAGCAAGCGCGAGATGGTTCGTTGAAATTCAAATGCATGATCCTGACCTGTATATATTTTCTGCGGCAAATCTTCGGCCGTTATCACAAGGTTGCGGTGGTTATCGTACAACACATCAACCAATGTCATGAATCGTTTGGCTTCGTTGCGGCGGTCATACCCCAAACGCGGAATGTTTTCTAAAAAAACTGTGTGATACCTCTTGGCCAATGCCAAATAATCCTCTGCACCCAACGGGCGTTCACACAATTGTGAAAAACTGAAACGGGCAACGCCCTTTGCGGCGATTGGAACCTGTATTGTCCGCCCCTTGATTGTTACCAAATCCTGATCTGCTTCGTCCCCTTCGGTCAGACTTAAAAACAGATCATCGGCGCGACGTAAACTTTCGGGCGTTAATGGCGAGAAATACACCGACATCTCTTTTAATTTTTTGGCGCGATAATCGGTTGGGCTATCGACGGCGACAACTTCCATCCGTTGTTTGACCAATTTGATAAACGGCAGAAAACGTTCCCGTTGCAATCCGCCTTTGTACAAATCATCAGGTTCCCAATTGCTGGTAATCACAATCGATATACCTTGGTCAAACATGGCGGTAAACAAACGTGACAACAACATTGCATCGGCAACATCGGTCACATGGAATTCGTCAAAACATAATACGCGTGACCGATTGGAAATGACCAATGCCAAAGACGGCAAAGCCGCATCCATATCTTCCAATATTCCGTCATCGGTGCGGCGTGAATGGATATAATCGTGCACCTCTATCATAAATTGGTGGAAATGGACGCGCCGCTTTTTTACGCTCAAGGGGATTGAGTCATAAAAAATATCCATCAACATCGATTTTCCACGTCCGACAGGGCCGTACAGATAAACACCGCGTGGGGGCATTTTTTTGGCGACCATGAACATGACCTTATGTTTCCAACTTTTGCGTTGGTCTTCATAGGCTATAACTTCATGATGTAGACGGGTCAAAGATACTGCCGCGCGTTCCTGCAAAGGATCGGGGTCAAGTGCCCGATGGCTTAACTGGGAATAATATCGCTCAAGTGGCGTGGCGTTGATCGGGTTGTTCATCAGGGTTTAGGTATCGCACCAGAAGAATAGAGATTTCATACAGCCCCATGAGCGGAACCGCGAGGGAAAATTGACTTATGACATCGGGCGGGGTCAAAATGGCCGCCACAACGAATATCCCTACTATGGCATAACGGCGTTTGGATACAAGAGTCTTTGCTGTAATCATTCCTGCCTTTGCCAGAAAAGCCATAATCACTGGCAACTGGAAACACAGCCCAAAGGCAAAAATCAACACCATAACCAGATTCAGGTAATCCCCTACTTTGGCTTCCAACATAATCGGCAAGACAGTTTCATCTCCCGAACTTTGAAAACTCAGGAAAAAACTCCACGCCAGTGGCAAAACAATATAATAAACAATGGCTCCGCCCATTATAAATAACAGTGGCGATGCAATCAGAAACGGCAAAACCGTTTTCTTTTCTTTCGGGAATAATCCGGGGGATACAAATAACCAGATTTGAAGCAACAAAAACGGGAATGTAAAAAAACCACCCGCAAACATGGATACTTTTAAATAGGTAAAAAATGCTTCGGTTAAATCAGTATAAATCAAACGTTGGCTGTCATCTGGCCCCATCGCATCTGCCAAAGGTTTGACCAGAAACCCGTAAATATCTTTGACAAAATGATAGGATATGGCTGTTCCAATGGCCATGGCCACAATCGCCCACAGCAACCGCGTCCGCAATTCACTGACATGGTCAAATAAAGGTTGTTTGGGGTGATTATCAGGATGGTTTGTCATTGGGCAATTTTGCTTCTGCTTCCCGTTCATCATCTTCAAATCCATGATGAAGGGCGGTGTCAAATCCGGGTTTTTTCAGATTACGAATTTCATTCAGGTCAGATTGTTCCATAAAATCTTCAAACTGTTTCGACAGAGCAAATCGCATATACTGCAACCGTCTGACAATGCGACCCATTCCGTATAGAACTTCGGGCAATTGTTTTGGGCCGATGACAATCACCGCCACAATAATCACCACCAATAATTCTGACCACGCAAAATCCAGCACGGGGACATTCCCCTATTCTTTTTTATCTTCGATGGATTTTTGGGGAGTTTCTTCTTTCATGCCCTTTTTAAAAGCTTTGATGCCTTCGGCAACATCGCCCATTAAACGGGGTAATTTCCCTGCGCCGAAAAACAAGAAAACAACCAAAGCCACAATAACCCAATGAACCAATGACATTATGCGATTTCCTTTTCTTGCTCGTTCTCTTCAATTGTATCTTCAACCGATTCTGGTTCATCGGTTTCTTGATCAAATTCGCCCGTTTGTTCATTGGCTGGTGCATCTTCTGATAATGCACTGTCGCCGTTGGCAAACAAATCTGCGCCTGCGATATTTTCAATGGCGGGACGTGTATCCAGTAATCCTGATGCTTTCAATTCCTGCAATCCCGGCAAATCAGTCAGCAACGAAATTCCGAATTCATCAAGGAAGGCATTGGTTGTAATCCATGTCACTGGGCGACCCGGTGTTTCACGACGACGACCAGGTTTAATCCATCCCGCTTCCAACAACACATCCAATGTTCCCTTGTTGGTTGCCACGCCACGAATATTTTCAACCTCGGCACGGGTGACAGGTTGGTGATACGCAATGACCGATAATGTTTCGAGTGCGGCGCGTGATAATTTCTTTTCTTCTTTTTTGGTCAACGCCAGATACGGGCCGACATCTGCGGCTGTCCGAAATGCCCACGCATCTTCCAAACGTACCAAATTCACGCCGCGCTCTGCGTACTCTGCCTGCAAATCGGTCAATATGCCGCCGACATCTGCACTTTCGGGCAGACGGTTTTGTATGGATTTCAATGTAATGGGTTCGGGCGATGCAAATAACAACGCTTCAATCAACCGTTTCTGCTCGGCAGGGTCGTCCAATGCGACAACAGGCAATGGCTCTGCTTCCTCAACTTCGGCGCTATCGATGATTTCCTCTTCGGCTTCATCGATTTCTTCTTCAATCATTTCGGATTCAATTGACTGTGACATTTTCTTCTACTTTTGCTTGGTCTGATGTTGGGTCTGATGTTTGGTTATCGGTGATGACGGGGTCGCGTTCAACGGCACGCAAATAAATCGGTCGGAAGTTATCATCCTGACGAATTTCAACTTTCCCCTGCTTTGCAAGTTCCAACGCCGATGTGAGTAATGACGCAATGGATGATCGTGCAAATAATGGATCAACTGCATTTTCGGGGACAAAGCTGGTTAATGTTGTCCAGACCGATGCAACGCCTGCGCGCGGCAATTTCCCAAGCATTTTCACCATGCGCGACATCGCGTCTTCCATCGACATCACGGGGAATGTGATTGGTTTATAATGGCTGCTGGTTTGGCGTTGGGTAATATCGCCATAGGCTTTTAACAATTGGTACAAATCAACCGTATATTTATCTGGCTCTGGTGCGCGGAATTTTTCGCGTTCACCACGTCCATAAACCGTCAGGTTATGAAGCATCCGACCTTTTAATTTCTTGGATACAGCTTGGAAAGCTTCCAAACGGCGCAATTGAAATGACAAAGCTTCCGCCATCATTTCGGCAGAGGGTTCGTCTTCGTTTTTCTCTTCGCGTGGAAGCAACAGGCGGGATTTCAGATAGGCAAGCCACGCCGCCATCACCAAATATTCCGCCGCTATATCAAGCGATAATTCTTGGGCTTTATCAATAAACGCCAGATATTGCCGCGCCAGTTGCAGAATAGAAATCTGCGTCAGGTCAATTTTCTGGTCACGGGCCAGTTGCAACAGAACATCCAACGGCCCTTCAAAACTTTCAAGACGCAACAACAGCAATTCAGACGAGGCCGCAGCCGTTTCAGCCACCGCAACTTGTGCTGGCGGTGCCACATCTTCAACAAAATTTTGTGCGTTTTCGGTCATTCAACCCAACCTCTATACTGTCATTCCCGCGAAAGCGGGAATCCAGAATCTTTGTTTACTTACAAATCTCGTCATACAAATCATTCCAATTGGGATTCATTTTCTCAATCAATTCCAATTTCCATTTTCTGTTCCAATGCTTTAATCGCTTTTCACGAAGAATGGCATCATCAACATTTTCATACTGCTCAAAATATACCAAATTTTTTACGGCATATTTTTGTGTATATCCTTCTACAACTTCGTTTTTATGCTGCCAAATTCTTTTGACCAAATCCGAAGTTATACCAACATACAAAGTTCCATTTTTCTGGCTCGCCAAAATGTAAACATAATACATTTTCCGCTCCATTCTGGATCCCCGATCTTCACTTCGTTCCGTCGGGGATGACACCATTTGTGAGCGACTTTTCCCACCGTGCCCACCCTTTGGCAGACAAAGGCGGCAAATCCGCCGCTAACCGTTCCATGACATCAAGCTTTGCCCAACAGTATAAAGCAATATCGCAACCCGCTTGCAAGGAAAGATTGGCTCTTTCCGATATTGTTCCATAGCTTTCTAAAGCTTTCATATCCAAATCATCTGTGAATAACAGCCCGTCAAAGCCAATCTCTTTCCGAATTATGTCATTTATAACGGTTTTCGACAGGGTCGACGGCAAATCGGGGTCAATCTGGCTATATATAATATGTGCGACCATGCCCCACAACGCGGGGGCAAATGGTTTTGATGCCAATTCACGGAACGGATAAAAATCCGTCTGTTTCAAATCATCTAAACTGGCATTCACCACGGGCAGGTTCAAATGACTGTCTGCCGTTGCACGACCATGACCGGGCAAATGTTTGATAATGGGGCGAACCCCTGCCCGCAAAAATGCCAAGGATGTTTCGGCGGCGGCCTCGGCCACAATTTTGGGGTCAGATGCATACGCTCTGTCGCCTATCACCTGATGCGTTTCGGGAAACAACACATCACAAACGGGGGCGCAATTGGTATCAATACCGATGTCTTTTAACATGGTGCCAAGCGCAAACATATCGCGGCGCAAATCATCACATCCGTTGCCGCACGCGATTTTATCACCAAAAAATTTGGCGGGCTGAAATTCTGGCCATTCCGGTTGACGAAGGCGCGCAACGCGACCACCTTCCTGATCAATCATAATCGGACAATTCCATCCGACTGCCGTCCGCAAACTATCTGTCAATTTGCGAATTTGATCTGGTGCGCGGCAATTGCGTCCGAATAAAATAAATCCAAATGGCTGAGAGGCCGAGAAGAGCGACTTCTCGGCCATCGTCAATGTTTCTCCTTGAACGGAAAAAACACAAGCTAGAGGTAATGGGCGTTCCAAATTTTACGTTCTCCGCGCCCTATTTGGCTATAATACAATCGCCTTTGGCGGCCTTGATTTTTGCACAAATCGATGTCGCGGCATCCGCAGATGTCGGGCCGGCCTGTACACGATAGAAAACGCCTTTGGCACCCAAATCCGCCTTTTGAACGTGCAACGACAGGGCTTTCAATGATGGGTACATTGATTGCAATTTTGCCCATTTCGTTTTTGTATCGGCATCAGATTTGACGGCAGCCAATTGAATATACACATTGCCTTTTGGTAAAGCTTTGACAGGTTTGGCTGCTGGTTTTTGTTTTGCAGTTCCCGCCTCTTTCTTCAAAGTTTCAATGATATTTTCTTTTGGTTTTTCAACCACCGCTTTAACTGGTGCTTCTTCAACACGAACAGAAGGTTGAGGTTCGCTAGCCACAACGGTTTCTTTTTCTGCTTCGGCAACCTGTGTCGGCGCAGGTGTGTCATCAGCAGCATCAGCAGATTCAGATTC
>CAZVSN010000017.1:15146-20560 GCA_964629455.1 uncultured Micavibrio sp.
CTGCATTAAATGCTTCGTCTTTGTTCATCGGTTGTTCGCTGTCTTCCAACAGGTTTTCAACATTCTTTTCACCAGATTGTGTTTTTTCCATGCTTTCAAAAACGGTGCTGTCTTTGTTAGGAATAGGCATTCCACCCGGTTCATCAGGGGTTGTTTTGTATTCGGCTTCATCGGCACGAATAACAGGAACGGAATCCTCTGATGTGTCAGACCCACTCGGCCATACGGCCCATGTGACCAACCCGACAATTAATAACACCACACCGCCCACAATCATTTTCAACAATTTGGACATGGAATGCGGCATAGGGATATGTTGCCTGTGTTTCATCAAACTTTCAAAGAAGCCTTCTTCATCATCAAAATCGCCGTTTCTTTTTGCCATTGTTTTTTCCTTTCAATTTTTTCTTTTACTTTAAATCCAGATCCACATGAAACATCCGTTCATATTCATCAATTGCGAATCTATCGGTCATACCAGCTACATAGTCGCACACGACTCGGGCGCGCGCCAGTGTATCGACATTTGGAATGCTATCAATTTGTTTTTTCCATTCAGGGGGAAGAACCCCAGCGCCTTTCAAAAACGCCCCGAATAAATCAGGAATAATTTTTTCAACCTTGGTTCTGATATCTTCAATACTTTTGTGACGATACATCCGCGTCATCAGGAATCTGCGCAATTCATTGACCTTGTCATTCATTGCGGGCGAAAACCCGACAATTTGTTCCCCTGCCTTCGATACGTCTTCTGGTGATTGGGGGTTTAACCGTTCAATATTGGCAAAACTGGTTGCCAATACGTCCTCAACCATCGCCCCGATCATTTCACGAATTAATTCAGCCACCAAAATCGGATGGGAAATATTGGGGTATTTTTGTCTTATCTTTGCCAATGGCTCGGTAAACAAACCCAGCGCGCCAATTTCATCCAAGGTAAAGAATCTCGCACGCAACCCGTCCTCAACATCATGGTTGTTATAGGCAATATCATCGGAAATGGCGGCGACCTGCGCTTCGATAGAGGCATATCTATCCAGTTCTATATCCATTTTTTGGGACAATTCAAATAATGCAATCGGCAAATTATCGCGTGTTGGGCTTTCCCCGCGTTTCAAAACAGGGCCATTATGTTTGGCGACCCCTTCCAATGTTTCCCATGTCAGGTTTAATCCATCCCATGCGGGATATCTTTTTTCAATCGTCGTCAAAATCCGCAATGATTGATCGTTATGATAAAATCCGCCCAAATCTTTCATACATTCCTGAAGGATATCTTCCCCCATATGGGCAAAAGGCGTATGCCCCAAATCATGTGCCAACGCAACGGCCTCGGCCAAATCTTCGTTCACCTTCAATGCCCGCGCCAATGACCGTGCAATTTGGGCCACTTCTAATGTATGGGACAACCGATTGCGATAATGGTCACCCTGTACATGGACAAAGACTTGCGTTTTGTACTGCAACCGACGAAAGGCTGATGTATGGATAATCCTGTCCCTGTCCCGTTGGAAAGGAGTGCGGTTTTTGCTCTCTGGCTCCTCTATCACACGCCCCCGTGACATATCGGGACGGCACGCATAAACAGCCAAAGGCATAGCGCAGTAATTATAGGCAGGTTTTGAAGAATCACTCTTATCTAATGTCATGGGGGGCAGTTTACCTGCGCCTTATTTTTGCTTCAATCCCGAATAATGCGTTTAAAGCTGGATTTTGTGATAAAAAAAAGCATATTAAAAGGATGACAGACCTTATTATTACCCCGTCGGCTTATAACCGTATCGAAGATATCCGTTCCCAAAAAGGCAATTCACGCCTGAATTTACGCATTTCGGTGTCGGGTGGCGGATGCTCTGGGTTTAAGTATGAGATGAGCTTTGACGACCAAGCATCTGATAATGATAAATTATTTGATGATTGCGTTGTGGTTGACGATATATCCCTTCCACTCCTGCGTGGCTCCACGCTTGATTACACCACCAGCTTAATGGGTGAGAATTTTAAAATCACCAACCCCAATGCATCATCAGGATGCGGGTGCGGAGAGTCCTTCTCACTATGACCTACAAAATTGCATCATGGAACGTCAATTCCATCAAAGCCCGCCTTAGCCATGTTCAGGATTTTTTGGCGACACAAAAACCGGATATTCTTTTCCTTCAGGAACTTAAGGGCGAAATCTTCCCCGATATATCACCCGAATACCACGCCATTTTTACGAATCAAAAGGCCTATAACGGCGTTGCTATTTTAAGCCGTACGCCCGTGACACTTGTCACAACAAAACTCGACGGGGACGACACAGATGAACAGGCACGATATATCGAAGCCGATTGGAATGGCATTCGCCTGATTAACATTTACCTGCCCAACGGGAATCCGCTTGGTACAGAAAAATTTGAATATAAAATCAAATGGATGCAACGTTTGTTTAAAAAATTAAATGAATTAAAATCGGAACGTATTCCGTTTATCATCGGCGGTGATTTTAACGTCATCCCCCATGACATTGATTGTTACGACCCCGCATTATGGCGTGGCGATGCCCTGTTTCACCCCGATACCATCGCCCAATTCCGTCGCCTTATCAATTTGGGTTTAACCGATGCCTTGCGTGTTTTTAACCCTGCGCCCGAAACATATACATTCTGGGACTATCAGGCCGGCGCATGGCCGCGTAACAAAGGGATACGGATTGACCATTTCCTGACATCCCCCGCCATCACTGACCGCCTTCTTAATTGTACGATTGATAAAACACCGCGTGGATGGGATACCCCGTCCGACCACACCCCTATTATTGTCGAAATATCAGAACATTGAGGGGTGATTTTACCCCAAACCCATGATATTGTTATTCCGTTATTCTTTAAGGGGATTCTTCCATGACATCATTTCGCCATTTGCTGACCTTTATCTGTACTGCCGCGCTCCTTACGGGTTGCGTGGATCAGCATCCCGTCATTACAGATGATATTGCCAGACGGACAGCCCTGCCTGTTTTTATGATTCCCCGTGATATCCCTTCGGAACAATTTGTTATTCAGGCCTATGAACGGGTTTATAAAAAATCATCCCCTGCCACCCTCTATATCGAAGGTGATGGCGACCAAACCCCGCTTAACCCTGTTGCCTTGCGTCTTGCGGCTCAGGATGGTGGCTCCAACGTTATTTGGCTGGCTCGCCCTTGCCAATATCTGAACGTCAAAGCCTCCAAATCATGTGACAAAGCCTATTCGTCCTCCAAACGTTTCGCGCCAGAGGTTATCGATACCTATAATCAGGTGCTGAATAATATTAAGGCCTATTATAATATCCCATCATTCAATTTGGTCGGGTATGACGGCGGCGCGGCGATTGCAACCATTTTGGCCAGCCAACGCTCAGACATTACCTCTATTCGTACCGTTGCGGGCAATCTTGACCCGAAAACAACGGCACTGGCACGCGAACAAATTCTGGCTGACGGGTCACTCAACCCTCTGGATTTTGCCGCAGGTATCTCCAATATCCCCCAACGCCATTTTATCGGGAAACTGGATACGGAAACACCGCCAGCCGTGTATAACAGCTTTGCCCAAGCCGTTGAAAACGGACAATGCATGAATGTGACTTTGGTTGACAATGCCGACCATGAAAATGGATGGGCAGAACAATGGAAAGTTTTAAAAGACATTCCGATGGATTGTGCCCGCCCCGTAGAACCAGCCCCCGTCTTGTTTGACCCAACCCCGTTGGATGGCGACAAAGGGCATATCAGCCACAAAAAACATAAAAAATAAGGCTTTATAGTCGATTATAAAACCTCCTTTCTGTTTACAGATTGGGGGTTTTTGTTTATTTATAAGGACTTATAAATTTACAAAGGTTTTAATATGTCAGACTCCCCAGCCGTATCCACACCACTCGACCCAAAAGATTTGATGAAAGAAATCGTTGCGCTTTCCAAACGTCGCGGTTTTGTCTTTCCTGCTTCTGATATCTATGGCGGGATTAATGGGTTCTGGGATTACGGGCCGCTTGGCATTGAACTGAAAAACAATATCCGTGACCTGTGGTGGAAAGCCATGGTCAAATGCCCACCTATCGGGCCAGATGGGGAACCTGTGCAAATCGTGGGGCTCGACAGTTCCATCATTCAAAACCCAAAAACATGGGAAGCATCAGGGCATGTGGGCGGATTTTCCGACCCGATGGTCGATTGCCGCGAAACCAAAAAACGCTATCGCGCTGACCATATCCTCGTCCTGAAACCAAAAGACGGGTCTGAACCATGGCTCGCCGTTCCGTCAGGTGACGAAGAAGGCATTGCCGAAAAACGTGTGAAAAAATTTGGTAAAGGAAAATCAATCGGCGCATATGAAACTGTGTCCTTTATGGATTTGCCTGTGTCCGATTACCCGAAAATTCTGGGTCAAGATGCAACAACGG
This sequence comes from uncultured Micavibrio sp., assembly GCA_964629455.1. GTDB lineage: Bacteria > Pseudomonadota > Alphaproteobacteria > Micavibrionales > Micavibrionaceae > UBA1573. Next base: position 19,578 of record CAZVSN010000017.1, read on the forward strand.
CGGGCAGCCTGACCGAACCGAAACAATTCAACCTGATGTTCCATACCTTTGTTGGGGCTGCGGCTGGTGAAGATAACAAAGCATATCTCCGCCCTGAAACTGCCCAAGGCATTTTCCTGAATTTCAAAAACATTGTTGATTCCATGCGCGTTAAAATGCCATTCGGGATTGCACAAATTGGCAAAGCCTTTCGTAACGAAGTGACCCCACGCAATTTCGTATTCCGTTCCCGCGAGTTTGAACAAATGGAAATGGAATGGTTCTGCAAACCCGAAGAAGCCAAAATGTGGCGCGAATTCTGGTTTGAACAACGCTTGGAATGGTGGAAATCATTGGGATTGTCTGCCGCCAATTTGCAATTGCGCGAACATGATGCCGATGAACTGGCCCACTATGCTAAGGCTGGACACGGAACAAAAGACATTGAATATAAATTCCCGTTTACTGCGCCTGAATTCGGCGAACTCGAAGGCATCGCCCATCGTTGCGATTTCGATTTGACCCAACACCAAAAATTCTCGGGTCAGAAAATGGAATATTTCGACCCTGTGACCAATGAACGATATATTCCGCACGTCATTGAACCTGCCGCAGGTTTAACCCGCGCCATGCTCACCGTGATGTGCGAAGCCTATACCGTTGATGCATCACGCCCGTCGGGAATGTATATGAATTTCCATCCGAATGTCGCGCCAATTAAGGCTGCTATTCTGCCACTCGTTGCCAAAGACGGGTTGCCTGAAATTGCAACCAAACTTTATATGGAACTGCGTCAGGATTATATGGTGGAACTGGACGTGAAACAAAATATCGGGAAGCGATATGCGCGTCAGGATGAAATCGGAACACCGTTCTGCTTCACCATTGATAACGACACCCCGAATGATAACAGCGTGACAGTGCGCCATCGCAACACGATGAAACAAGAACGCGTTGCCCTCGATAAGGTTAAAGATTATCTGCGTGAAAACTTGGGTAAGATG
>CAZVSN010000017.1:20660-27033 GCA_964629455.1 uncultured Micavibrio sp.
ACGCGTTGCCCTCGATAAGGTTAAAGATTATCTGCGTGAAAACTTGGGTAAGATGGTGGGGTAAACGCCCTAAATATGGCGACCAACATAAAACCATTCTTCCCCAATTTTTGCATTTGAATCGGGCAGGATAATAAAACCATCACACGGAGAAACTATATTTTCCCCATCTTTCAAAAGGGCAATAACTTCGCCCTCTTGGACAGGATCAAGGTTTTTCCAATCCCTAGAAAAATTTCCATCACTTTTTAAGAAACAAGAAATCATCTTTATTTTTTGTAATGGTTGGCTGCAATTCGCGGGGGGGCTGTTAATAATTCCCAAGAAACTCAGTGCATTCTTAATTGTATGGTATGCCACCTGCACACCCTCTGGGTCATTATGTTGAGCGCACTCTACAGTCGCGCCGTTTTTTCCAATCTGGTGGGCATAAGAAAGCGTGGTATAGCTGCCGCCAGCACCTTCATACATATCTTCCCACCCCACAAAAACAGGTGATATTTTAAGGGCAGAAATAAAATCGTGAGTTAATTCATTAAGAGAATCTTGAAATACAAAAGGACCAGAGCCAGACGTGTAAGAATGAAGATCAAGAATGTAATCGCACCGCTTTATTTCCTCCATAACCTCTTTTGCGAGAGCCCCTTCATAAGTATTACCAAGATGCCCTGCATAGAAAACCCTGTTCAAATTTTCATCAATAAATCGTTTATTCTCAACGTATGCTTTTGGATTAGATATAGGAAGAAACGTCACACTGCCTTTTGACACAATCAGATGACCAGATTCAATTTCCCTTATAATATTTTGTATAGCCTTTGTTCCGCATTTTTCATTTCCATGAATTGCTCCCAAAACCAGAAGATTCAGCCCAGGAACATCACTAGAAAATGTGTAAGTTTTTATGTTAACACCCATAATCACAGAAAATCCAATTACTAATACCCCATCCAGAAGGCTTGGTATGTTTCGGTTATCGCCATCATGGCCAAAGGTTTGGCGATGACGGGGGCAATTTCGGGTTCATCACCTGTCGATAGGACTGCCAACATACGGCCTGCGGCCTTGGCGCACGCGACGGCCTGATCTTTTAAATCATGCATGGGCACAGCCGAGAAAAATAACTGTGCGTATGGCTCAACCCCGTTAAGCAATTCAATCGGTGGGTTGGCTGGGCAATCATTCGCCGCCAGACCAAATCGCCAATCACTTCCCGCAGGAACACCCATTCTTATCGCTTCGGTTGTCATGGCGGTACATAAATGTTCCAAATCAAAATCGCTTGGGTGTTGAACTTCTTCTTTCGGAATTTTCTTATGAAGCAAATTCAGTTTTGCCAATCGCCATCCGGCGGCACCTGACAACGCACCCAGACAATCGCCGAGTGACCAACCATCGCGGCCCATTTTCTTTTCAATCAGAACATCGCACAGTTCTTGGGCGGCAACTTCAAAACACATACACCGTGTTGCATATTCAATCAGCAGGCGGAATGTTTCCGCGCGCGGTATCCCTTCATCTTCCCAAGCCACAATAATATGATGGGTCAACATAATCAGCATATCGACAAAACCGAATTCGCAATCGGCCCAGTCTTCCATCGCCATCCGCGCCAATTCGCGGCCGCGCTCTGTGTAACTGTCAATTTGCACAGGGTCGAGATCTAACCAATATGGTAAGTCACCCTCATAAGCATCGCACCCCAGAACTGCACTGATTTTTGTAAAACAGGCTTGCAGGGTTTCATCAGGCTCTTCAAAAAAGAAAGCTGTTTCGGTTAAAACACCCGCCATGACTTGTAACATCAGGCGAATATCTGTGCCTTTCCCCTCTTGAGCTGCCATTTTGGACAGACTCTCTTGCAGGAGGTGGGCAACCTCGGCTTTTTCAACACTCAACATAGGTATGATTCCCTGTTCAAAGGATTAGAAGGCTGTTGATAAATCAGTGGATAAACTTGTGGGTAAGATAGGGATAAATTCTAGGTGGGACAAGAAGCTGAGAAACAACTCCCTGATTCGTTTAGATTAATTAAAAATATCGGAGCCGTAAACACCCCAAAGATATTTTTTCTCAATCCATCCCTCATATGGTGCAGATTGAACACGGCAGATGAGTTTTTCACACTCATCAACAGTCACGATAACCCCCTGCTCAAACTTGATAACAGCGTCTTCTAGGTCATCATCGTCATAGGCTACAGGCTCTTTCACTGTATTATCGCCAATGATTTTTGCAGTATGCTTGCCAGAAAGGAGGATTTTGTGCACCCAACCGACCGCACCATCGTGATCCTTTATTTTGCGCCAAGCATCAAATTCTTGAATAATTTCAACAGGAAGCCCTTCTTTTTTATAAATCCACTTGATGGGATAATCCATAGACGGCCCCGTCCGAACATACACATTGTCGGATTTTAAGGATGCAAAACGGGGCAACGGCAAGCCCGACCCTTTGTCAGATTCTGCCACTGCGGCCGCAACCTCATCGATACTCTGGGCATAAATGGGTGTCGTTACCATCATCGCGAGGAGCAGAAGCGACGAAGAAATCCAGAATCTGGAAATTGTTGGCATAGAAAAAACCTTGCAATATTAATAATGAACACCGATAAAACTCGTACCATTATGAGAAAACCTGAACAAAATTCAAGTCATAATAAACATCCCACCCTGTCAGTCGCCCCGATGATTGACTGGACGGACAGGCATTGCCGCTTTTTCCATCGGCTTTTGTCGCCAAATGCCCTGCTTTATACCGAAATGATTACCAGCAGCGCGATTTTAAATGGCGACACAGATAAATTATTGGGCTTCTCAGACGCGGAACACCCTGTGGCGCTCCAACTCGGCGGATCTGACCCTGCTGATTTGGCAACATCCGCCAAAATCGGCGAAGATTTCGGATATGATGCCATTAACCTCAACTGTGGTTGCCCGTCTGATCGCGTTCAAAAAGGGAAATTCGGTGCCTGTTTAATGGCTGAACCGCAATTGGTCGCGGATTGTGTCGGCGCGATGCGCGCCGCCGTTCAACTTCCTGTCACTGTGAAATGCCGCATCGGGATTGATAACTCGGACGATTACCCGTTTCTGGAACAATTTATAAAAACCGTCATGGATGCGGGGTGCGATACATTTATTGTTCATGCGCGCAAAGCGTGGCTCAAAGGTTTATCCCCCAAAGAAAACCGTGAAATCCCCCCGCTCCGTTATGATATCGCGGCTGAGGTAAAACAAAAATTTCCGAACCTCACCATTATTCTGAATGGTGGGATTACAACAACTGATCAGGTTCAAAATGCACTCACCTCTTTTGATGGCGTGATGATTGGCCGCGAAGCCTATAACAATCCATGGTTTTTGACTGAGTTGGAACACTCCTTATTCGGTACGCCCGCACCCGACCGTTTTGATATCTGCCGCCAGATGGTTGACTATATCAATGGCCAAAATTCAACTATCCATTCCACCACCCGCCATATGCTGGGGCTGTTCAACGGAATGCGCGGCGCACGGCAATTCCGCCAAATCCTCAGCACCGATGTCCATACCGCGACCTCTGCCCAAGAAGTCATGGAAAAAGCCTTAAAATCACTAAAACCCCTTTGAAAAATAACAGTTTTTCGGCTAGGGTTGGTTCATCAACTATAGAAAGATTTTATACCATGATGAAAACCGTCAAAGACGTTCGCACCGATTTTTTGGGCTATTTTGAAAAACAAGGACATACCGTTGTTCCGTCCAGCTCACTCGTGCCGCATAACGACCCAACCCTGATGTTTGTAAACTCGGGCATGGTGCAATTCAAAGACGTTTTCACAGGCAAAGAAAAACGCCCATATACCCGCGCAACATCAGCACAGAAATCAGTTCGTGCAGGCGGCAAACATAACGACCTTGATAACGTCGGATACACGGCACGCCACCATACATTTTTTGAAATGCTCGGCAATTTTTCATTCGGTGATTATTTTAAGGCGGATGCTATTCCCTTCGCATGGGATGTTGTGACCAAAGTTCTGGGACTGCCTGCCGATAAACTCTGCGTCACTGTCTACCATGATGATGACGAAGCCGCGAATATCTGGAAAAAAGTTACTGGTTTCTCCGACAATAAAATCATCCGCATCAACACCATGGATAATTTCTGGATGATGGGTGATACAGGGCCATGCGGGCCATGTTCCGAAATTTTCTTTGACCATGGCGATAAAATCTGGGGCGGCCCTCCGGGTTCACCTGAACAAGATGGCGACCGTTTCATTGAAATCTGGAATCTGGTGTTCATGCAATACGAACAAATGGCAGACGGCACACGCGTTGCTTTGCCAAAACCATCGATTGATACAGGCATGGGTCTGGAACGTGTATCGAATGTTCTTCAGGGCAAACATAACAACTATGATATCGATATTTTCCAAGCCATCATCAAACACTCTGCCGATTTAACAGGCGTTGCCCCTGACGGCGACCAAGTTGCCTCCCACCGCGTCATTGCCGACCATTTGCGCGCTGCGGCTTTCCTGATTGCTGACGGCGTGTTGCCATCAAACGAAGGCCGTGGGTATGTTCTGCGCCGTATTATGCGCCGTGGTATGCGTCACGCTCACCTCTTGGGTGCGAAAGACCCGATGTTGGTTAAATTATTCCCGACCCTGCAAACCATGATGGGTGAAGCCTACCCTGAACTTTATTCTGCCCAAGCGTTGATTTCTGAAACATTGCGGACGGAAGAAACAAAATTCAAACAAACGCTCGACCGTGGTTTGAAATTGCTCGACGACGAAACATCAAAACTGGGCGACGGGCAAACCCTCGCGGGCGATGTCGCATTTAAACTCTATGACACTTACGGCTTCCCATTGGATTTGACTCAGGATGCCCTCCGTGAACGCAACATGACTGTTGATACAGACGGATTCAAAACCTGTATGGACAAACAAAAGGCAGATGCCCGCAAAGCATGGGCAGGGTCAGGCGACACCGCAACCGAAAAAGTCTGGTTTGAACTGGCGGAAGAAAAAGGCGCATCCGAATTCTTGGGATACGACAAAGAATCCAGCGAAGGTCAAATTGTTGCCATCGTCAAAGACGGCGCAGTGGTGAAATCTGCCTCTGCTGGCGACACTGTTTCCATCCTTTTGAACCAAACGCCGTTCTATGCGGAATCAGGCGGACAGGTGGGCGACACAGGAACGCTCGGCAATGATAAATCCCTCTTTACCGTGACCGACACCGCCAAAAAACTCGGCAAACTTTTCGTTCATATCGGTAAAATCGATAAAGGGACATTCGCGGTCGGTGATGCGGTCGAAGCCCGCGTTGACAGCACACGTCGCGCACATATCAAATCACACCACTCGGTCACTCACCTGTTGCACGAAGCATTGCGCCAAACTTTGGGCGACCATATCGCGCAAAAAGGCTCACTCCAATCGAATGACCGCACACGGTTTGATGTGTCCCATCCGAATGGCATGACACCGGACCAATTGCAAAATGTGGAACGCATGGTGAATGAAGAAATCTGGGCGAATACCGAAGTTGTCACACGCCTGATGGATTTGGATGCAGCCCGCGAATCTGGTGCACGCGCCTTGTTCGGCGAAAAATATGATGACGAAGTCCGCGTTGTATCTATGGGTCGTCCGAATGCTTCGGGCAAGATTCCGTTCTCGGTCGAACTTTGTGGCGGAACACACGTCAAACGCACGGGCGAAATCGGCCTGTTTAAAATCATTTCTGAATCGGCTGTCGGTTCGGGTGTGCGCCGTGTGGAGGCTGTGGCGGGCGCTGCTGCCCTCGCCTATCTCGAAGACCAAGAATCTCGTTTGTTTGAAACGGCATCGCTTCTGAAATCCAATCCGCATGAGGTGGTTGACCGCGTCAAATCATTGATGGATGAAAAGAAAAAACTGGAACAGGAATTAACGGCGCTCCGCCGTAAAATGGCAACGGGCGGCGCGAATGATGCTGCGCCTGCGGCCAAAACCATTTCAGGCATTCAATTTATCTCGCGCGTTTTGGAAGACATTCCCGCCAAAGATTTAAAACCGATGGCCGATGATTTAAAGGCAAAAATCGGGTCAGGTGTAATCGCCCTGATTGCAACATCCGAAGGCAAAGCGTCATTGGTTGTTGCCGTGACCGATGACCTCACCGCAAAAATCAGCGCTGTTGATTTGGTGCGCGTGGGGGCAGAGGCCATGGGCGGCAAAGGCGGCGGTGGTCGCCCCGATATGGCTCAGGCAGGCGGCACAAACGTATCCGCCGCCAACGATGCCGTATCCGCGATTGAAAAAGCGTTGGGGTAATCACCCCAATTGCTGATTTTTGACGCCCAGCAATAGCTCCAAATCGCTTGCCGATGT
>CAZVSN010000018.1:0-10340 GCA_964629455.1 uncultured Micavibrio sp.
AATTTCAAAAAATTTCATTGAATTACCTTCTTGAAGAAACCGCAGGTTTGTCCATCGCTTATAAAAGATTCCCTGGTGTGTCTGCATATCCTGGCGAATACAACGATATGTGGTCTATGTTTACCAAGGACAATATCGAGGGTGCGCCAGAGGGCTTGGATAACGCCCAGTGCATTCGCATCTGCATCAACCGGCGGAAAAGTAAGTCTGAAGAATAATTAGAGCCAACGTAACAATAAAAACACCCTGAAACAGAAAAATAATTCCCTGTAGCGCAGAAAAATTACCCTGATAGAAATTCAGGGAATTTCATTCCAAAAACGGCAGAAACCCATAGCCAATGGGCGGACAGAAATCCTGAAATTTGGCTGAAATCATGAAAATTGCCTGAAAACGGGCCTTTACAGGGAAATCGGGGAAGTTGAACTCCGTTTGCCATATGGACACTTATCACAGCAATGCCGAGGTCAGTGACCATGTATGTGGTTGCACAGCCATCTAAGTTTCATCTATAAATCGTTTAATTATTTGGTTTGAATTATAACGGGATGTCTTGAAAGACATTGAATTTCTTATGATGTGATTTTTTGAGCGATTCTTGATTATCATGAATCCATTTAAGGACTTTTCCAAAGTCGCTGGATTTTTCTTCGCCATAAAGGTGGTCATATATATCTTTGCGGTTATAGAATGTTGTTTTTCCTTCCATAATTTGTGACGAGAAATCATAGAACTTTTGTTTATAATCCTCTATATCTTTGGCAATAAATTGATCAGATAGCCCAACCATATCCAAAACACAGCGCTCTGTTTTCGAGGCAGGTTCCCCTCCATCCATTCCGATACATGGCTTTCCAAGAAGAAGCGTGTCGATGATTGTGTTTGTGTGGCCAAATGGAAAAGGGTTTAGAACGATGTCTGCGGTTTTTATCGAATCAAAATATTGGGAATATGATTGATAACCATAGAAAGTAATTTTTTTGAATGTTCTGGATAAGAATTTTTGCAGATAGAGAGAATCCATTCCAACAGAGCCAAGGTGGAATGAAAAATGAATTTCAAAAGCACTTTCGGCCTCTATCTCCTGTAATAGTTGAATGAACGGATAGGATATTTTCAAATTTGACCCAACAATAGATACTTTAAGAGGGGAAGTGTCTTGTGGTTTGCGTGTCGGAATATCTATGGCAAGAATTTCTTCTTTGGATAAATACGGAATAAAACGATAAGGTGAATCATCGGCGATATATTTATCCTTTGGGAAGGCCGTTTCATTGTAAAGACAGCTTTGCCCATATACAAAATCAATATACGGGCTCATGGTTGTTGCGGGATGTCCCAGTGCCATGATTTGTAACGGGGCCAATCTCATATTAGATGCAACCAATCCTGACATATCCATTCCTACGGAGGGAAATACAAGAATATCAGGTTGAAGATCATGAAATAGTTTGACCATTTCTTCTTTGGTTCCGAATGGCAAGATATTTTGTTGTTGTTTCATATCATCCGTGCATTTGTGTTTTGGGATCAGAAGAATGACATTAAATTCGCTTTTCAGCGAATTGACCCAATCCCCCCAACTGCGATTCATGGCGTGGCCTTTTGTAAAGGCTTCTAGAAACACTGCTAAAACAGGTTTTCCATCAGTCAATTCAATGTTCAATGGATCTCTGGGTTTACGTTGGATGGATCGAAACTCTGCCTGCGCTGTTGCTAAATATTTTTGAACGGTAGCGTTTACGTTTTCCTTTAAACTATGTTTATTCGGGTTGTTCATATAACTGCAGGTAAAGTAAGAGAATAAAGCAACCGTAAAGATATTATAATCTGTATATGTTCTCTCTACATCTGCGCGCAATGCATAGAGTTGAACTTTGTTGTTGTAGATATTTTTTTCAACAATTTTCATATAGCTCAGGTAGGTGGTAACGCTCGGCACTCTATATTTTGCCTCAATGCGTTTTAATATGCTGACAATATCTAGATCTGTATTTAGGCTTAATAAAAGTAGCAGTTTTTTTTGTTGAGTATCACTGAGCCGTTTTCCTGATGCCAGTATTGTTTCGACGGCCTTATCTGTGTCTTCTAAGCCAAACAGGTAAAACAAATTGTGAAGGGTTTCATGAAAACGTATGAGGTCCATAAAGTTTTTATCAGGGATTTGGCTTGATGGGTCTGTGAGAAGTGCCAGAATAAGTTCTCCGGCGAGGGCGCCAAAGTCGGTTGCATATTTTTTCTTGTCTTCGTTGCTGAAGTCATTTTGCAGAGATACATTCAAATGAATGTTAGATGTACTTGTCAGGTTTTCTAATAATTCGCGCAGGTAATTCCAGCAGCCTACCCAATCACCAGATGATAGGCAGGATATAACCGCATCAGGATTAAAGTTATAGATAGAGGTTGAGTGCGCGTTTTGCATTCTATTTTTGTCCAATAATGAGAGTGAGGTGGAAAGATTTTAATCCTTCTCTGGACTGTTTGAAACCAAATTTTTTATAAAGATTCATGGCTCTATGATTGTCTTTGCCAACTTCTAGGCGAATTTCTGTATTTTGTGTTTGGCTGATGCAATAAGAGAGGAGGTGGGAAGCCACCTTTTGCCCCGCATGGGTTTCAGATACTGTCATATTGGTAATAAAATCAGAATCTTGGGATTGTGGATTTTGCCGATAAACGGCCAGTAAGCCAACAAGGCGGTCATTTTCCCACGCTTCATAACGCACTGATTTTTCAACCAGCTTTTGTATATAATCATCCAGATTAATTCGAGAGGATAGGTCGTTCAGAAAGTTTTTATCGCAGGATAAGAAATGGGATTTTATATTTTGGGCGTCTGATGTGTTGATTTTGTAGTGGTAATTGCTTTGTAAGACGGCTGCGCCAAACCCGTTTCTTCCAAAATCATTCCCATTGTATAATAAATAAATATGGTCGTCGCATTCAAATATATGCGGATAGCAGAGCATATCAGAGTCCCATGCCATTGCATCTGTAGGAAGCCCCATCCCGCCCGATTGATCATCCCTTGTCCAGTTTATAAGGTCAAAAGAATAGGCATACCCAAGTCGATAGCCCTTTGTTTTGTCGGTTCGGAATCCAAAAACATCGCGATAGCAAAAGAACATATGATAAAGGCCACCATGATATATAACGCTTGGTAAGGCTTGGCACTCATTCTCATGAAGAACATCCGATATGATTGCGTGTGGCTCTGGCGTCCAATTTAGTCCATCATTTGATGTGGCATGACCAATTTTATAAACACGATCAGGCGCGGATTTTTTGTTTTGTTGAATCCATTTCTGACCGAACATATACCACATATGATATTGGTTGTTATATTTTCTGACAAAAGAATCTCCGACTAAGAAGGGCTGGGTAAGGGTTGCACCAAAGATTTGTCCTGTCCCCAGTTTTATGAATGTTTGGCCATTGTCAAAGCTTTCGGCATACCCTGTTGCCGTTTCCACCGATACGGATTTTCGACGACTCCATCCACAAGTATAGGCGGTTATTTTATTGCCATCTTGAAAGGGGCTAAACGGAAATATGCCATGTTCGTCAAAGCATCCTAAATCACCCAAGGGGATAACGGGATTCGAAGATGTTCCTAAAATAGTTTTCAGTTTCTTGTCCATATCGACATAGGCAACATGGCTTAGGAATTTTCCGTTACTTTTATCAATGCATCGTGTTGAGAAATAAATACGAATACGATCGGTCAGAACCAATGCTTGGGGAGATTGGGCAAAGTCATGGCAATCAAGAGGGAGGCTATAATTTTGTGGAGAGAATATCTGTCCCAGACGTTTCCATTTCATGATAAAGCCCCTATAACAGCTTTCCTGTTAGTTTGGCGAGCCCGAATCCTTCGCGTCCAACGGCATTGCCCAGATAGAGCATATAGATATCGCCATCCAATTCAAAAACATGGGGGTAGGCGACCATTTCAGAATCCCAACCCTCTTCGGAAATAGTAATCCCAGATTTTGTATCGTCACGCGTCCATGATATCCCGTCAGATGATGAAGCATAACCAATACGGTATCCCCCATCTTTCCCGCGATAATCACGGCTTTTGCGGTAGCAAAAGAACATATGATATTGGCCATTTTGATATATAACATCTGGGCTTGCTTGGCATTCATCGGCCTCAATGCGGGTTTCAATTAAATCACGATTGTGTTTAATCCAGTTTATTCCATTATCTGATGTTGCAAGTCGAATGCGATAGACAGGTTCAGGTCTTTCATTGTGAATAATCCATTTTTTCCCCGCAATATAATATAAGAAATATGTATCACCAAATCTTCTGATTTTTGGGCCGCTCATAATAAACGGCTCTTCTGGACTATACGAAATGATTGGCCCCGCCCCCAATCTTTGGAAGGTTTTCCCGCCATCGTCACTGGTTGCGCATCCAATAGCGACATTGAATGGAACAGATTCGCATCGTGTCCATCCCCCATAATAAGCCCAGATTTTGTTGTCACGGGGGATGACAGAAACGGGGTAGGTTCCAAATTCATCAAACGTGCCAATTTCCCCCAATGACAAAATTGGGTTTTCTCCAATTGCTTTGATGCTCATCAGGTTCTGTCTATCTAAATCGACATAAGAAGAATAGCTAACATATTGCCCATTTTCATCTGCGGCAGGTCTGCAAGAAAAATAGACGCGCACGAAATCATCATATAGCAATGTTGCGGGTCCTTGTGCGAACTCTTTAAGCCATGGCTTGTCTTTTACCGACTGAGGATAAAAAACTTTTCCAAATTTTTCCCATTTAAACTGTTGTTCTGTCATGCTGCTATTCTTTTTCAAACCGCGTCAGATACGATGTTATATCATTTTTGGGGCAAAACATCATCACATCCAATATCGACATGTGGGGTAGGCACGGTGCGCCGAAACATTGATAGTCTAATGGCGTTGATCTTAGAAAAGATAGGTGAATGCCGGCGTCTTGGAATGTATTCTTATTATATAAATCAAGTCCGCCGATGGGATTCATGTAATTAGCTGCGTTCTGGGATTGGCAGATATCAATAACCTTGTCTGTTCCCTTCATTTTTTCATGACCAGTTTGAATGTCTGATGATTTTATCAGGGGTGTTTTTATATCAAGAAATTGGCAAATGCGATGAATTGAGTTTTCAACATAGGTGAATAGATTATTATCTGAAAAGTTTATGATATCTTCAATAATTGGAAAATGGTCAGAGAAGTAGGGTGCCTTTTGATAGGCCCCTTTTAATTGACGGATAAGCTTGTCCCTTTCAAAGCTAGGTGCCAGTTCGCGATCGCGAACAAATAAGAAATCAGAGTCTTTTTTTAAGGGCAGAGAGAATACCTCATCTGTTCCGTTCATAAGAAAGCGATTGCGGTTAATCCATCCTTTCTTAGTGTATTGGATGGTGTCGTATATAACAAATTCGTCAACTGCATTAATCAATTGCCAATACCCCATATAGGGGAGAAAGTAGGGTTGCATAATAGCCAGTGTTTTAGCCATACGCCCCTCTACACAATATCAGAAATAATTTTAGAAATATGGCGAATGGTTTCATCCTCAATGCCCGTATAATAAGGCAAACAAATAATCCTTGATGCCAATGATTCCGATATGGGGCAAGGATTGGCATTTTCAATATAAGGCAAAGTGTTAAGTGATGGATAAAAATATCGGCGTGGAAATATATTGTTTTGATTTAAGGCCGCAATAATGTCTGAGCATTTCTCTGCCGTCGGGAGGACAATAGGATAATAGCTGTAATTGTATTCAAAATCTTTCGGCGCTATTGGCCTCTGTATTTTATCCAGTGGCAATGCTGTGTCATAAATATGTGCGGTATGTTTGCGGCTGCCTTGAATCTTTGAAAAATCATCAAGATTGCATAGCCCCATAATCGCTTGGAATTCTGAGCCTTTGGCGTTAATGCCTAACTCAAAATGCTCATCTCCGATATGACCAAAGCTGCGAATAAGCGCAAGATGTCTATGCAAATTTTCGGTGTTGGCGATAATGCAGCCACCTTCAATGGTATGAAAAACTTTTGTCGCATGAAAGCTGCATGTAGAAATATCGCCGTAATTCAGTAATGATTTTCCTTTATAAGTGCACCCAAAAGCATGGGCGCCATCATAAATAATTTTCAAACCGTAACGGGTTGCAATATTCTGAAGGGCTTCAACATCGCATGGATATCCAAAGACATGAACGGCCATAATGGCTTTTGTTTTGGGTGTAATTGCGGATTCAATTTTTTGCACATCAATACAAAAAGTTTCTGGGTTGATATCAACAAAAACGGGCGTGCACCTCTCCCACAATATAGAAGATGTGGTCGCGACGTAAGAAAAGGGGGTTGTGATGATTTCACCCTCTGTAATATCGAGCGCCCTAAGCGCAAGTTGGAGGGCAAGTGTTCCGTTTGTTACGAAATGAAAGTAATCAACAGAGAGAAAATTTTTTAGTTTTGATTCAAGTTCATTTAAAAACGGTCCGTGATTGGTCAGGTGCTCATTCCCCCAAATTTTGTCGATATAATCTTTATACCTGTCAATGGGTGGCAAGTAGGGCTTGGTAACGAGTGTTTTTTTCATATTGATCATTTTGCGCCTGTCGAGTGATGTTATTCAAAGCCAATTCTGCCCGCAAGTCTTTTTATATTGTCGATTTATGCTATTCTGTACTTTCATAAAAAGGACAAAAGCATGAACACAAGAAAAGGTATTATTCTGGCTGGCGGCGCAGGGAGCAGGCTTCATCCTGCAACTTTGGCAATTTCCAAACAATTATTGCCCGTTTTTGATAAGCCTATGGTGTATTACCCCTTGGCGACGTTAATGCTCGCGGGAATTCGTGATATTTTGTTGATTTCAACTCCGCAAGACCTTCCTTTATTTAAGAAATTGCTTGGGGATGGAAAGCAATGGGGCGTTAGAATTGAATATAAGGAACAGGCTTCGCCAGATGGTATTGCTCAGGCCTTTCTTCTGGGAGAGGAATTCTTGGCTGGGGCGCCCTCTGTTCTGGTTTTGGGGGATAATATTTTCTACGGCAGTTATTTCCATCAACTATTACAAAAAGTAGCAAATAAAAATCATGATGGCGCAACGGTTTTTGCGTATCGCGTGAATGATCCTCGTCGATTTGGTGTAGTAGAGTTTGATGAAAAATTTAAAGCAATCTCTCTAGAAGAAAAGCCAGAAAATCCAAAATCAAAATATGCGGTTCCAGGGCTTTATTTTTATGATGGTGGTGTTGTTGATAGAGTAAAGGGGCAAAAACCATCTGATCGTGGAGAGCTAGAAATTACCGATCTTAACCGTAAATATTTAGAAGCGGGAAAATTGAATGTTGAAGTCATTGGGCGTGGTCATGCATGGTTTGATACGGGCACGCATGAATCTTTATTAAAGGCCAGTCAGTTTGTGGCTGCGGTTGAAGAGCAGCAGGGGCTTAAAATTGCGTGTCCTGAGGAGATAGCGGTTCGCCAGAACTGGATAACTGAAGACGAATTTGTTCAAATGGCTGAGCGAATGGGCAAGAGCAGTTATCGTGATTATTTGCTGGGATTAAAGGAATCAAACTTCCAATAGTTATTTCCCTTTCTCACATAACAGGAAAATGCTGGCGCATAAGTCGGGGTATTGATGCCCTAGCTGGTAGCATCCTTCTAGATACTCGCGGGAAATAATGTCTGTTTGTAACAATTTATCGAATTGAAAATTAGCGAGAGCTTTAAAGAATATACCGCTTCGCTGAATGACATTTAATCCTGCGGCGCGCGCATCTCTCTCCAGTGTATCAAGGCTATAGGTAACATGGTGTCCATGCAAACGCTCACCTTCGGTGACGGCAGCATTGTGACTGATAAGGCCCATTTTAACGGCAATTTGGCGTGATGGGGCATTGGCGTTGGGGCAGACCAGAAAGAAACGACCATCATCGTCCAGCCATTCGTCATTAACGCGTTTCAGAACAGAAACAGGATCGTTAACATGTTCCAGAACATGGCACATCATAATATTTTTGTATTTTGTAGGCAGGGTGACATTTTCAAAAAGAGAGTGATGAATGGTAACATTGTCGCCATTTAATGTTTCTTGTGCTTTGGTGACAGCTTCGCCAGATGCCTCAACGCAAGTGATGTTGCTAAAATGGGGGATCATTCGTTTGGTAAATTGCCCCTGATAACTTCCCAGTTCCAAGGCATTTCCTATGCGAATATGGGGAAGAAATGACTTCAACATAAACGGGTGCATGACATCATAATCAAACCCATAGAAATACTTGCGTTCATCGTTGTCGATTGTTTCTTGAACGTAATCTCTGGATTTGGTCATATTGTGCCCCATGGTCATGATTTTTGCCTATAACAGAATAACAAAAATCATAGAAAAAGCTACGCCCTATATGTTTTTTAGATTAAGCATATTATAATAGTGGCCTATAAAAGAGGATTCCATGACATTACTTATTACAGGCGGGGCTGGGTTTATAGGGTCGAATTTTATTCGTCATATCCTATCAACGCATAATGAAAATATTATCAATCTGGATAAATTGACCTATGCAGGAAATTTACAGTCATTGAGTGATTTTCTGGACGATAGTCGTTTAAAAATAGTTCAGGGCGATATTCTTGATTCTGAATTGGTTAAACGGTTATTGGAAGAGTATCATCCGCGCGCCATTATCAATTTTGCCGCAGAATCTCATGTTGATAGATCTATTTATACTCCAGAAGATTTTATTCAGACAAATATTGTCGGAACCTTTCGTTTGTTGGAAACTGCGCGCAAGTGGTGGAATGCTCTTGATGATGAAAGAAAGCGCAGTTTCCGTTTTATGCATGTTTCAACGGATGAAGTTTATGGATCGTTGAGTCAGGATGCGCCAGCATTCTCGGAAAATCATAAATATGAACCAAATAGCCCTTATTCGGCCTCCAAGGCGGCCTCAGACCACTTGGTCAGGGCGTATTGTCATACCTATGGCTTTCCTGTTTTGACAACAAATTGTTCAAATAATTATGGCCCTTACCAGTTCCCCGAAAAACTAATTCCCCTTATGATTCATCGGGCGTTAACGGGGGGGCAATTGCCAGTTTACGGGGACGGACAAAATATTCGGGATTGGCTCTATGTAACAGATCATTGTAGAGCTTTAAATCTTGTTCTGGATAAAGGGCGTGTGGGCGAAACATATAATATTGGCGGGAATAGCGAGATAAAGAATATCGATGTTGTTCATACGCTTTGTGATATTTTGGACAGAGATTATCCAAAGCCAGATGGAGTATCCTATCGCGCTCAAATCACATTTGTAACTGACAGGCCAGGGCATGATCGCCGCTATGCAATCAATGCAGAAAAAATCTATCGTGAAATAGGGTGGGCTCCAGATGAAAACTTCGCGACAGGAATTGAAAAAACCATAAAATGGTACGTTGAAAATGATGAATGGGTTAAAAATGTGACATCAGGCGAATATCTGGAATGGACCGCGAAGCATTATAAGCAATTAGATTGATGTATGGATTATTTAAACCCGAGGTATTTTTTTAGGCTTTGGGTAATGGCAATTATAATCCCTCTTTTTTCTGATGCAATTTGTTCAACAGCATTGTCAGGTATAACAATAATATCGTGTTGGGAATTGTCTTGGCCCAGTTCTGTGGGTTTTATGTTTGGATTATAAAATGCCCCAGTTTCTTGGCTTTGAACATCATTCGGATGTGCGCCTGAAATTGTTTGTTCAACTGTGCTTGGAATATTATTGGCGTTGCCTATAACAAGATCTCCATCAATATATGATGTAATTGTATAATTAAGAGCTGTCCCGCCCGATGCTGTAATCGCATAATGCCCAGGAAATGAAAGCTGGGAAGCCAGAGTTTCCAAAGTTACACCTGTGACTACAGATGGGTCATCTGTGTTTCGTAATCCAGACAATGTATAAGAAAAGGAAGGGTTTGGCGTTTGTGCTGGACGCGCAGCATCATTCACCGTCAGAATAAGTGGAGCGAGAGAAACGGACATTAATCCAGCAACGCTTCCCGTCAGATTATAATTGTTGTCACTAAAGCTCCCAATGTTCAATGTGTGATTTGTTCCAGCAATTGATAATAAATCTGCGGTGGGTGCAGAGAATGTGAGGCTATCAATCACAGCTCCTGTTTCGCTATTGGCCAGATTGCTCCAAACAACGTCAGACCATGTTGCATTGGTTCCGGTGTATCCGTAGTATCTGGATGTTGTTCCGACTGTCGCCGTAATATCGCGTTTATTGATGGTAAGAGTACCAGAGGTATTGGTGGTCAGGTTAT
>CAZVSN010000018.1:10440-27025 GCA_964629455.1 uncultured Micavibrio sp.
CATAGGCGCGGCTGTCATTATCCACGATAGCTGTAATATCGCGCTTGTTGATGGTGAGGGTTCCAGAGGTTGTACTTGTTAGATTGTAGTTATTATCCAAAAAGGATGTAATGGTAATGCTCTGGGTTGTCCCTGCATTAGAGGTTGATGTCGGGGTTGGGGTTGTAAAGACAAGAGTGTCGAGAACGGAACCTGTTTCACTATTGGCCAGATTGCCCCAAGTGACATCAGTCCATGCCCAGCTTGGGTTGGCATCACCGTAAGCTCTGGTTTTGCTATCAACTGCTGCTGTAATATCGCGTTTATTGATGGTAAGAGTACCAGAGGTATTGGTGGTCAGGTTATAGTTGTTGTCGCTAAAACCACTTAAGTTAATAGCGTGTGTGGTTCCTGCATTGGATGTTGCAAGTGCGGTTGGGGCTGCGATGGTTAAAGCGTCAATCACAGACCCTGTTTCGCTATTGGCCAGATTACCCCAAGTGACATCTGCCCATGTCCAGCTTGGGTTGGCATCACCATAGGCGCGGCTGTCATTATCCACGATAGCTGTAATATCGCGCTTGTTGATGGTCAGGTCGGTAGTGGGGGTGTTGGTAATATTATAGTTTGATGCAGAGAAGGTCGAGCTAACTCCGTTTGTATAGGTTGCAACATTTGATGATGTCGTAATGGCCCCATAATCGGCAGTGGGGGTAATAACACTACCTAAATCACCATTAACTAATCCTGTAAATGAAAAGTTTGCCGAAGTTACATTCGGGTTAGCATCGCCATATATTCTTGATAAACCGCCCGTCCATGCTGCGGTGATGTCGCGTTTGTTGATGGTAAGGGTTGTTGTTGGTGCGTTTGTAACATTGTAATTTGTTGTTACAAAATTGGTCCCGACTGTATAAGTGCCAACTGCCGTCGTCTGATCAATCGTGCCAAAGACCGCGCTTGCTGTAATAACCGAGTTTGGTTCTGAGTTTGCAAGTCCAGTATAAGTAAAGTTACTTGTATTTACAGAAGGATTAAGACCGCCATAGATTTTTGAGAGAGGGCTATTCCACGTTGCTGTGATATCTTTCTTGGTAATGGTTAGGAGCCCATCAACAAAATAATAATCATAATAGTTATCTGATCCGCCCGAGAAAGTGATGGCATGAGTAGTACCAGCGTTGGCGGTCGTATTAGCGGATGAGGCAATCGTTGTCGTTGGGAGAACATCAAGAACACTAACAGTGT
This sequence comes from uncultured Micavibrio sp., assembly GCA_964629455.1. Lineage (GTDB taxonomy): Bacteria > Pseudomonadota > Alphaproteobacteria > Micavibrionales > Micavibrionaceae > UBA1573. Next base: position 11,668 of record CAZVSN010000018.1, read on the forward strand.
CAGCCCCTTGGAATCCTGTATATTGATAGAGGGATTGCATTGTAGCAAGGTTAGGGTTAGCGGCGCCATAGGTGCGAGATGTGTTAAGTGTAACCGTTAAAAGATTTGCTCCGTACTGGTATAAAAGCCCGTTGCCAGTTGGCGGAATGGTAATAATACAAGATCCGCCATAAGTGCATCTATAAGATGAGAAATCGGCATTCAGACCATTCATGGATGTATAATCACTGTGATCGCTATAAACCAGCCACCGCCCACTTGGTGCAACCAATGCCCCCACGCCGTAGGTATTAATAAAATTAGCGCCAGCATCAAGGATAATTGCATCTCCGGCATTGGTCGCCGTAATCACTCCTGCGGTTGTAATATTGCCTGTTTCTGCGCCAGATAATGCGCGGAATGCCCCTGCATTAATTGTGCGCAATGCTATGCTGCCAGCCGTAGAATTTGTTTTTCCTGCACCACTATCAATGCGAAACGTAACGGTTCCAGAGCCAGCATTAATCGATGTTCCTGCTCCCATTGAAATAGTGGCGGTGCCCGCATCGCGTTGCGTGTTAATAACCCCAGTTGCTAGATTTTCATTGGCAAGAATATTCAAATCCGCATCGTCTGTATCAATCGATGCATTCAGATATATACTGCGCCCTGCCTGAAGGGTTAGAATGCCGCCATTCCCTGATCCATTGTTGACCAGTAATGCGCTAGAAAGCGTAATATCATTGCTGGCTTGCAAGGTAACATTTTGTGGGGTTGAAAGCAGCCCTGCAATTGATGCTGCAGTGATACCAATTGTACTTCCACCATAAATACCAAAACTTGATCCGTATGAAATAGGGGATAGGCTGTCCCTGTATATGTATACGCGGCCTGTGCTTCCCATTTGGCCCGTGACATCCGCTAATCCTGATGCTCCGGCAACAAGCGTCCCAGAATCAAGGCTAATGGCTCCTCCAAAAGACCCTGCCAATCCACCTGTGCTGATATTTTTACCACCTGTATAGCCAAGTCCAATGGTTGAGTCATAAAAAGGGGTCGAGAATAAGCTGTCGGCAAATGAGAAAATAAACAGAGCGCCATACCGCCCGCCTGTATTAAGGTTGTATCCTTGATCACCATTTGCGCCGATAGCCAGAACGGTTCCATCCAAAGCAACAGATGTTCCAAACACATCGTTTGTGAACAGGCTCGACATATTATAATCCTTAGGGCCTGTATAGCCAGATCCTATAGTCCCCTGAAGGGTCGGGCTAGAGAAGGCTGAATCGCTAAATGTAAATAAATAGACCTCACCAGCTGATGATGTTCCATTGGCAACGCCATCTCCATTCGGAGCTCCGATCGCCAAGCGATTCCCATCAAGAGATACAGCGTTTCCAAAAAAATCAGATCCATTCAATGTAGATAGATTATAATTTTTACCGCCTGTGTACCCATAACCAATGGTTCCTTGTAATGCGCCACCTGAAAATACACTGTCGGTGAAGTTATAAAGATAAACAGAGCCAGCATCTCCAACATTATTAAGTAACCCATCATCCCTTTGGGCTCCGATTGCCAAACGATTCCCATCAAGCGATACAGACCATCCAAAATAGTCAGATGACCCTAATGCGATAGAAATATTCTTGCCACCTGTGTATCCGTTACCAATGCGAGATTGGAGAGTTCCACTGGAAAAAGCATTGTCCGCAAAGCTAAATAAGTATACAGCACCTGCATTTGTAACATCATTCAATCTGCCGTCATCGGCATATGCGCCTACTGCCAGACGATTGGAATCAAGAGATACAGATGTACCAAAGAAATCATATCGGTCAAGATAACTGCTTAAGTCGATATTTTTTCCACCTGTGTAGCCGTATCCAACAATTCCTTCTAACGCGATTGCATCGTAATCACCGCTTGGGATGGAATACAGATAAACAGAACCACCGTTAACCAATCCATCGCCATTCCCATCATCATTTGAAACGCCAACCGCCAGACGGTTGGAATTTAAAGAAACCGCATTCCCGAAAGAGTCTGGGGCTGAATAAAAAGAGGGATTAAATGAGATGTTCTTGCTACCTGTGTATCCATTGCCAGTGATACCAACAACATTTGTTCCATTAAATGCAGCATCAGAAAACGTCAACATTGCAACAGCGCCAGCATTTGACAAATGCACGGCATCATCCTGATATCCACCAATTAAAATGCGATTTCCATCAAGCGATACAACGGAATAGCGATCTGCGTATTCGCTTATGAAATTTGCCCCTAAATCAAAATTCTTTCCGCCTGTATATTTATAACCAATTGTACCTTGAAGGCTTCCTGATGAGAAAAGGGAATCGGTAAATGAATAAAGAGAAACTGCCCCAGAGTCCGCGGCTTGATTGCCAAAACCATCATCCTGTTCAATGCCAACAGCCAAACGATTTGAGTTGAGTGAAATGAAGGAGCCAAACCAGTCGCTGGCCTCTAACGTTGTAACGTTGATGTTTTTTCCACCTGTATAACCAAACCCAGCTTTGCCTTGTAGGGCTCCGCCCGTAAAGACACTATCGGTAAAGGTGTAATAGTAAACGGCACCAGAATCGGATAGAGAATTAGCATTCCCATCATCGCGTTGAACCCCAACCGCCAACATTGTTCCGTCCAAGGAAACGCCAGATCCTAAATAATCTGATGAATCGAGTGCCGTATTAATATTTTTTCCACCTGTATAATTGTGGCCGATGGTTGCGGTCAGGGCTCCCCCCGTAAAGATGCTATCGGTAAAGGTGAACAGATAAACGGCCCCAGAATCTGCCTTTGCATTGGCCGACCCATCATCGCGCTGGGCGCCAACCGCCAATCTGTTTCCATCAAGCGATACAGACCATCCAAAATAATCTGTGGTGTCTAATGCCAAATTAATATTTTTTCCACCCGTATAATTTTTCCCCAGTGTTGCGGCAAGGGAACCGCCCGTAAAGACACTATCGGTAAAGGTAAATAGATAAACGGCACCAGAATCAGTTAATGCATTGGCTGACCCATCATCGGCATATGCACCTACGGCAAGGCGATTGTCATCGAGGGATACAGAGGATCCAAAATAATCACTGTTTCCCAGTGTTAAATTAATATTCTTCCCACCTGTATATCCCTGTCCGATAATGCCCTCAAGCACGCCGCCAGAATAAGTACTATCGGTAAAGCTATACAAATAAACAGCCCCCCGATCTGTCCCCACATCATTAAATCCATCATCGCGCGGTGATCCAACCACCATCCGATTGCCATCCAATGATACGGCGTTTCCAAAGAAATCATTTTCTTTGACGTTGGTGGAAGCAATGCCTTTGGCAAGAATAGAAAGGTCATACCCTGCACCTGCCAAACCTTTCAGAACAGGCGTTTGATAAGACATGTCTGTGTATTGGAAAAGATAGATTGCGCCCGAATCCACAGCGTTGTTTCCGAACCCGTCATCAAGGGTTGCTCCGATTACCAGATTTTGTCCATCTACACTGAGTGATCTGCCAAGAAAATCTGATGAGGTGAGGTGCCCGCGCAAATCATAATCGTTTGTTCCAATATAACGTGCCCCTATAGAGGCTGCCAAAGCGCCCCCTGAAAATACGGAGTCTGTAAAGCTATAACGAAAGACCGCGCCAGAATCTCCAACCGAGTTCGCAAATCCATCATCACCATAAGCGCCAACGAACAGATTGTTATTCGAAAGACCGACAGCCGCCCCAAAAGCATCACTGTTAGTGACGGCCATGTTGATATTTTTTCCGCCCGTGTACCCATTGCCAATTTGTGCGGAAATAACGCCGCCACTAAAAACAGAGTCAGAGAAGTTATAAAGATAAGCTGTTCCAGAGTTGGTAAAAGAATTTCCAAAGCCATCATCATTAGGGGTTCCAACGGCTAATTGAGTTCCATTGAGGGCCACTGAAAAGCCGAATGTATCGCTGACATCAAGGGTCAAATTGTTAATATTCTTGCCGCCCGTATATCCTTGTCCGATAATGGCTTGCTGGGATCCGCCGTTAAACGCGCTATCGGCAAAGGTAAACAGATAAACAGCACCAGAATCTGTTAGGCCATTGCCAAATCCATCATCGCTATAGGCCCCAACTGCTAAGCGGTTTCCATTCAGGGATACGGAATAGCCAAACAGGTCGCTATTGCCTAAGGCAACATTGATGTCTTTTGTGCCATTATACCCGTATCCAATTCGTGATTCTAATGCGATGCTAGAAAAGAGGGCGTCACTAAAGGAATAAAGATAGGCAGCTCCCGCATTTCCATTATTTGCAAGAAGCCCATCATCTAAGTATGATCCAACCGCCAAACGATTTCCGTCCAGAGAAACGGAAACACCAAAGCCATCTCCCACCCTCAGGGCTTGGTTGTAATTTTTGCCGCCTGTGTATCCGTCGCCGATAATGGCTTGTAATGTTCCGCTAGAATAATTGGTATCAGAAAAGCTATAAAGGTAGACAGCACCGCTTCCTGGGCGTCGAGAATTAAACCCATCATCAAGGTAATTCCCAACGGCTAATCGTGTCCCACTGATAGAAACTGCAGTTCCAAGGTTGTTGTCGACATCAGATAAGGTTGGCACATTGATGTTCTTACCCTGTATATAACCGCTCCCAGTAATCCCCTCTAGAGTGGCCCCAGAGAAAGATGCGTCTGAGAAAGTAAAGCTATAGAACGCGCCCATATTAGAAATGGAATTTGTTAATCCATCATCATTGTAAGACCCAATAATCAGGCGATTACCATCAAGTGAAACCCCGCTGCCAAAAGCATCGGAACCTCCGATGCCTAAACCAGATAAATCAAAATCTTTACTTGCTTCGCGGTATTGGTAACCAATTTTACCTTGCTGGGTTATGTTGTTAAAACTTGAATCATCCGTTGTAAAAAGATAAACAGCACCAGCGTTCCCAGATGCATTAGAGTAAGAATCGTCATTCCAAGCGCCGACCGCAAAACGATTATTATTAAGGCTGACGCTATTCCCGAATTGATCCGATACGTCAAGGGAAGTAAGGTTGATATTTTTTCCACCTGTGTAGCCGTAACCAACAGTTGATTGAAGAGCCCCACCAGAGAAAACAGAATCACTAAAGTTGAAAAGATATACAGCGCCCGCATCTGTACGACTATTGCCCAAGCCATCGTCACCATGCGCGCCAATGGCTAATTGTGTGCCGTCTAGTGAAACTGCATATCCAAAATAATCATTTATATCCAATCCAACATTGATATTTTTGCCGCCAGAATACCCATTTCCTATTGTTGCAGCCAAAGTTCCAGCGTTGAAATCTGTGTCAGAGAATGTAAATAAATAAACTTCACCACTATTTGAAACAGTATTGCCAGAACCGTCCCCGCTATACGCACTAATTGCAAGTCGCGTTCCATCAAGGGAAAGAGATGATCCAAAATAGTCACTATTATTTAATGTTGTAACATTGACATTTTTTCCGCCTGTATAATTGCGTCCGATTTGTGCCTCTAGATTTCCACCCGAGAAAGCGCTGTCAGTAAAACTGAATAGATAGACATCGCCAGTATCCGAAGCTGAATTGGCGGATCCATCCCCTCCTAATGCACCGACAGCCAATCGATTGCCATCTAACGAAACGCCATACCCAAATTGATCGTTATTATCGAGCGCTAAATCAATATTTTTTCCGCCAGTATAGCCTTTGCCTATAATGCCTTCGAGGACACCACCAGAAAACGATGCATCTGTATAGCTGAACAGGTAAACAGCGCCTGAATTGGTTGCAATATTACCTAATCCATCATCCAGATATGATCCAATGGCTGCTCTGTTTCCATCAAGCGATACAGATAATCCAAATCCATCACTGCCATCAAGATTCGTGTCTTGGTTGGTGCGCCCACCTTGGTATCCGTAACCCAGAATAATGGCTGTTGAATTAAAAGAGAAATCCGAAATTAATATATTTTTTGGGTCAAGAAGAACGGAACCTGTCCTGCCGTCACGACCTGTTTCAGTCGTTGCATCAAACTTAAGGGTCTGGCCTGATGATACTTCTACAAACCCGCCATTTCCGTTTTGCGTTCCTGGTTTGGCAAGAATATTGCCCATGGCAACGGTTTCTCCATCTGACCAAAGAATGGTCGTTCCGCCATCTCCATCTGTTCCAGTGCTTTCCGTGCGGATGCGTGTGCCTCTGTCCATGATGAGGTAATAGGAATTTGGCATTTCATCAACGGGCAGGGTTGATCCCCCTTGATATTCGCCACCCAGACGAACAGTTCCTCCACCAGTGTGACCATTGGCATCTATTTGTGCGCTTAGAAATTTTGTTGACCATCCACTGATATCAATGTGTCCGCCTGTGCCTTGGGTGCTATTGGTTTGATAATGCCCAGAACTGATGATTTGTTGGTCAGCGAAGTGACGAATTTTACCGCCATTGATAGAACCATTTGCGGTGATGAACGATGTTGATGTTTCCCAAGTCGTTTGGGACTGGATAGAAATTATTCCGCCAGCACCGTTCAGGCCATTTGCTGAAATTGTGTCGGCCAGTGAAAGTGTCTGCGCCGTTATGTCGATTGACCCACCATTTTTTCCGTTTGCAGATATCGTTCCGCCGAGCGATACAAATTGACCATTGATAGAAATGGATCCTGCATCTTCTGTTGCCGATCCTTCGGCCTTTATTGTTCCAGTGTTTTGAATGGTTGATTGTGAACCTGATAGTTTAACGGATCCCCGATGTCCTGATAGTGTATTGGCCTGTATATGCCCTTCATTGACAATTAGATTGTCGACAATGCTACGCGCAGCCGCAGCTGTTATTTGAACAACGCCGCCATCTGCATTGATGTTCCCTGTGTTCTGAATAAATTGTTTTTGAACACTATCTGATATTTGAATCTGGATTAATCCATCGCCTGCTAAATCGATTGTACTGATATCGCCTGATGCCAATGCAATTTTACCAAAGCGGGCATTGATAACGCCATGGTTTTCAACCTGTGGGGCAATCAATCCGACCAGCCCCGCATCCTGAACGGTCATCGTTCCAGAGTTAGTGATTTTTGCGTCAGGACTTCCTGAGCGTGTGAGCCTGATCGTGCCGCCCGCCATAAAAGCGTCATCATTTTCTAAATCGCTTGTCGATGCAATAATTCCGCCGACATCCACCTGTGACCCTGCGCCGAATACAATTCCATTTTGGTTCAACAATAAAACATTGCCATTGGCAGTGATGCGTCCATCAATGCGCGATGCTTTGCTGTCTTGGATTCTGTTGACAGTAATGGATGATGATGTCGGTTGCTGAAAATCAACACGCTCACCCGCTCCCACATCAAAACTATTCCATCTGACAATGGCGCGGTCGGACGATTGATGAATGGTTGTTATTGGACCCGTGCTTTCAATGCTTGCTGATCCACCAATGACAATTCCGCCGTCGGGATTGGCAAACGCCGCGCATGGCAAAGTAGCACCGATGGCAATTAACGCAGTGGTACACAGCAACATTTGGGTCGAAAAACCCACGCATGGCGACAAAGATGTCATAATTAATTATTATTTTACTTTTAAAGGATAAAGGCGCAGTTAAAATGTAGTTAAAACAGGGCGGATGTGCGGGAAGAACTCCCGATTCGATTATACAATGAATTTTTGTGAATAAAAACCAGTTTATAAGGCAGACAAGACGCAAAAAAGTCTGGGAAGAGCTGGAAATCAGGCAGAAATTATATGTATCAGTTGAGATGTTGATGGGTGAAGCATATCCCAATTGGCAATACCACATTCAAAAACGCAGGCTGTTGATGGGGTATAGGATGACTGAATTGGGCGGCTTAGAGCAATATCGCTTTCCCGCGCTAAATATCTTGCAGTTTCGTGAATGGTGGGGTTGTGCCCAATAATCAAGGGATGGCGGGCATAAGCAGGGGTATGGGTCGCGATAATATCCAGAATTTCTCGGGCGGACCCCGCGCGGTAAAGATCTTCATCGCAATAGAAAACAGGGACCGATGTTATATTCATGGAATCTAATGTTTGGCGGGTGCGATCAACCCCTGAACACAAAACGAAATCAGGTAAAATCCCTAAATCTGCCATGGTTTTTGCCACCCGCCCAGTCTGCGCCCGCCCATCAGCGGTTAATTGACGCCTAATATCAGGCGATCCAACCGCTTCTCCATGCCGCATGAGGGTGATTTTAAAAAAAAACATGGATGTTATTTAACAAAACCAAAGTGCTGTAGCCCAGATAATACACTCTCAGTATTTATTTCGGGAGATATAATGTGGCGTCCTGAATTATTTTTGTTTTTCTGGAGTGATTGAATATGCTCTCGCAACAATAACGTTGCATTTCCAACAGCAGCGCCATTGAAATCATTTTGGAACATTGCAATATCATTATTGGCGTTACCAAAGACAAAGACATTTTGAGGAGGTATTTTTTCGATCTGAGCAACATGTCGGATAATATTACCTTTATTACATATAGTTGGCAGAAAATCGATAATATGATTGTTTAAGTCTTCGACCATAAATACGGACGTACCATCAGGCTGCATATTTTTTAATTGGTTAAAAATATGAAATCTATTTGTAACTGGTATATCTGAATGTATGTGATAACTAACTTTGCGATCTGTTTGATGTTCTGCACCTGATTGCGTTAAAGCATCAGCAAAAAGATTGGCATGCTCTTCGCATCTTTTAGGATCAAAATTTGATTCTTTAATTTTATCTTCGTAGTTTTTCTCTGGAATTAACAAACCAGCGTCTGTTCTTTGAAATAAGCGTGTGCTGGCGGCGCAGGCAACATAGTCTGATTCAGCCAGTAAATGCTCGCTTCTTTTATATAAATCAAACATACGATTTGTAACATGGACAACAATAACACCTTGATCTCGCAAAGATTCTAAAAGGAATTTTAGTTTTCTAATACCTTTAAGATCTTTCTCGGAAAATGAATCTTGAGAGATATCCTCGCGCAACTGCGTGCCATCAATATCTAGGGCAACTATACGGCGTTGATTAGGCTGGTTCATTTTCTGTGCCCCCTCCAGATCTTTTAATCATAAATTCTTTTTCAATACTAACAAGTTTATCAAGGGCTGGATTTTTTATTTCCCCACTGTTTTCATTCACAATATGAGAGAGTGCGGTTCTGCTTCTGGAGAAATAATCTTGAATATCAGATCCGATTTTTGTTGTGTCATAAGATCCAAGGGCCGCTAGTGCGTATGGAGCAAATGGATTATCTGTGCGAGTGCGTTTCTCGCGGTTGGGGAAATATAATGATTCAACTTCTTTGACAAGAAAATTAACAATCTGCTTGGCGCGTGCATCCCATGTTGCATGTTGATTAATCACATCTTGGGCTTCATCTGCTAGACGACTGGCAAGTAGGGGGTTGTTGATAATCCGTGATACTTGTTTGGATATGTCCGATGGATCTTCTGGATTGGTGTGTAAAGTATGTTCATTGTTTTCCATGAGTTCGGCCACGCCTGCTTCTTTTGAAATAACAGTCGGTATTCCTGTAATTGCGGCCTCTATAGGAGCTAAACCAAAAGGTTCTAAATATGCAGCGTGAAGGTAAACAGATGATACATTAAGCCATCTAGCAATGTCTTTTTGATCTTGTCGGCCAAGGAATATAATGCGGTCTTTATATCCTTTTTCTTCAGCATGAGCCATGCATCGATCATATAAATCTTTCTCTTCTGCATTTTGTGGCGGAATGTTGCCGCCCGCATAAACGTAAACAGAATTGGGAAATCTTTTTAAAGTAAATTCCATTGATTTGACAGCATTGAAAACGCCTTTCGCTTCAACTAAGCGTCCAAAGCCAAATATAATATTATCATTTCTAATATGTTCACGAGAGGAGTTGGCTATATCTGTGCGATGGGATAGCGCTTCTGCTATCAACCTATCTTTCTCTAGATGTTTTTCGGTTGCACTTAGATTAAAATTTGAGAAAGTTTTTTGATTTGCGCCACCTGGAATAATTGCCATTTGATCTTCAAAGAATCCATAATCAGTAAATAATAATTTCATGTGGTGTTGGCTTACACAAATCATTCCATCCATTTTGTTGAGGGCCGCAATTTCGCACCCTAATCTGGTGTGGATATTGCATTTTTTGATTTGATGATTGAATTTTTCGGTTGTTGATATTTTGGGATCAATCAGGAACGACTCTGCTTTTTCCAAGCCAATGGAGTGTGTGATTCCGATGAGTGGGGTTTTTCTGCCAGTCGTTGAATCTATGTAAGATTCAAGTCCGGTGCCTATGAACATGCCATCTGCATAGTGACCAATAATAGCGTCAAAATGTAGTTTGTTATCTTCAACAACCCTGATTGTCTTTGCAAGGTATTCGGCATAATAGGGGTAGAAGTCTTCCTTTTGGATATGATGAGGAGCCGATGTGGGAATATGAAAAATTTGAACGCCAGGGCAGTTTTCTATCGTTTCAAATTCTATTTGATCTGTACTATAATTGCGGGCAAAAACATTGACTTTGTGTCCTAAAGAGGCAAGTGCTCTTGCGGCCTCTAGGACATAAATTACTTGTCCTCCACATTCTGCGGTAGAGCCCTGTTTTTGCATAAACTGTTGGTTTTTCTGAAAAAAATCTCCCTGAGGGGAGAAAAATGCAAAGTTACGGCTCAAAGTCATCACATCCTCGGAATTTATTGTTTTTTTATTTGTACAGTGCGAGTCTTACATAGTTCAAGCAAAAATAGCACTGCAGCGCATTAATTTTTACATAATTTAAATGGGAGAGTCAATAATAATTGACTGAAAAGAAAGGGGGGGGTATGAAATATGTAATGTTTACAATAGGTTTACCTAAATTAAGGATTTTCTATGAGCAATAAAGAATGGTGGCGTGGCTGTGTTATCTATCAAATCTATCCCAGAAGCTTTATGGACGTGGATGGGAATGGTATCGGTGATTTGCGTGGTGTAGCAGAGAGGCTTGACCATATTGCTGCATTGGGGGCGGATGCCATATGGTTATCACCATTTTTCAAATCTCCGATGAAGGATTTTGGATATGACGTATCTGATTACCGCGATGTTGATCCCATTTTCGGAACATTGGAAGATTTTAGGCATGTTTTGGTAAGGGCTCATGATTTAGGGCTAAAGGTTTTGATTGACCAAGTTTGGTCCCATAGTTCGGATCAACATGAATGGTTTAAAGAGAGCCGCAAAAGTTGTGATAATCCAAAGCATGATTGGTATGTCTGGGCGGATTCAAAACCAGATGGAACAGCTCCCAACAATTGGTTGTCCTATTTCGGTGGTCCGGCATGGACGTGGGATGCGGGACGTCAACAATATTATTTACATCATTTTTTGCCTTCTCAGCCTGCGATCAATCAGTGGAATCCTAAAGTTAGGGAAGAGATTAAAGATATTGCAGCATACTGGTTAGATATGGGCGTTGATGGGTTTCGTTTAGATGTTGCTCATGGATTTTTATATGATCCTGAGAAAAGGGATAATCCGCCGCGTGATATATCTAAATCCCCCCCTTCTGATGTTCCTTTAAGTAATCCCATGTCTCGTCAAGAGCGTATATATAGTATGAATATTCCACAAAATTTGAATTGGATTGAAGAAATTCGAACCTTTGTAAATAGGTGGGATGATAAATGTTTGTTGGCTGAAGCGGGTGGTGATGATTCTGAAAGAGTTGCTGCAACTTATGTTCAAACACAAGGGCGCTTTCATTTAGCCTATTCATTTGGTTTGGTTGGTTCCAATATGACACATGCTGATATCTTTACAGCAGTAACAAAGGTTGAAAATTTGATTGAAGATGGCTGGATGTGCTGGTCGGTGAGCAATCATGATTTTAAGCGCGTTGCTAGTCGGCTGATTGGTACGGCGGCATTGCGTGATAAAGCATTATTTGCAACAACACTTGGCCTGTGCTTAAGAGGCAGCTATTGTTTGTATCAGGGCGAGGAATTGGGGCTTCCGCAGGCCGACTTGGAGTTTGAAGATTTGGTGGATCCTTATGACATCATGCTTTATCCCGAACACGTTGGGCGTGATGGGTGTAGGACGCCTATGCCATGGAGTAGCGAAGGTAATCATGCTGGGTTTTCAACCGCATCTAAAACATGGTTGCCGATTCCCTCTCCTCATAAGGGGCTTGCTGTTGACGTTCAAACTAAAGATGAGGACTCTGTTTTAAATAAATTTAAGAGATTTTTAGTGTGGAGAAAAGAAAACCCCGCATTGGTTACTGGCGGCTTTGATATGCTTCCGACTGAAGATCCGGTTTTTGCTTTTAGGCGATATTCCGAAGCGGAAGAAAATGAATTGTATTGCTTTTTTAATTGTAGCTCCCATCGACAAGAAATTGAATTGGGAAATAAAATAGATCCTCTTTGTTTCGTCGAAAGTCAAAGCAATCATTCTTATATTGAAGATGGAAAGCTAAAGTTGCGCGCGTTCGGATATGCCTTCTTTGTCGCGCATAAATAACAGTTTTTAAGAAAGAGAAAAAATGATTACAGTTTTTGGATCCAACGTACTTGATTTGTTTTTCCCTGTGGCGGATTTGCCCGCCCATGATACGGCTCTTCACCTCGATTCTCATGTGGAACAGCCTGGTGGAAAGGGCGCAAACCAAGCTGTTGCGTGTGCAAAAGCTGGGGGGCAAGTCAATTTTTATGGTGCTGTTGGTGATGGTGGGCATGGACGTCAGATGTATAAAAATCTGGCAACATACGGCATTAATGTGTCGGGATTGAAAGTGCTGGAGGATGAAACGTCTGGTTTGGCGTGTATTTTTGTCGATGAAACGGATGGAACACACAAAGTTGTTGTAAGCCAAGGCGCTAATAAAAAAATTAAGGCTGATTGGGTTCCTGATTCTGCAATCTCTGCGGGCAGTATTTTGTTGGTGCAAGGTGAGATTAAAATCGAAGAAACAGAATCCCTATGTGTTCGCGCAAAGAAAAACGGCGCAACAACAGTTATGAATTTGGCGCCTGTTGTTTCCTTAAGTGAGAATCTTTTGAAGAACTTAGATTTTCTAGTCGTAAACGAACATGAAGCAGAATTGCTCGGCGCGCAGCTTGGTATTGATGCAACAGACAAGATAATGTTTGCAACTGAGATGTATTCCAAATATCGCGTAGGGCTGATTGTAACTATGGGGCCTGATGGGTCTGTTTGCTGTCATAATGGTGATATTATTAATGTGTCCGCGCTTAAAATAAAGCCTGTTGATACAATCGGTGCGGGCGATGCGTTTATGGGGTATTTCTGTGCAGCGATGGATGCTGGCAAACCGATTACGGATGCATTGCGTGAAGCATCAATCGCGGGGTCTTTGGCCTGTACAAAAATTGGCGCGCAATCCGCCTTGCCGGCTCCCGAGGAGGTTGTGCGGTATATCAGCGATATTTTTGTATCGCCGTTAGAAGAAAATGCAGTTGTAGTAAATAGATAATCAGGAAGTTCTTTGTGATGAAAACAGCACTTATCGCCGATATTGGCGGAACAAATGCAAGATTTGGTTTAGTGGATGAGGTTAATGGGCTTCAGTTCTTTGAAAGCTTGGAATGTAAAGATTATGCAAGTCCAACTGAGGCGGCTGAGGCGTATTTAAGAAAGATCGATGCAAAAATACGCCCCCAAAGTGGCGTGTTTGCTGTGGCTGGCCCTGTCACGGGTGATTTGATTAATTTTACCAGTTCGCCATGGTCATTCCGTGCATCGTCCGTTCAAAAAGATATGGGCTTTGATAAATTTGAAGTGATGAATGATTTTGAAGCTGTTGCAAGAGCAATACCTGATATTTCTCCTGATTTATTGCATTCTTTTACAAATATTGATCCAAAACAGGGCGGAAACAAAGTTGTGATTGGTCCTGGTACTGGGCTGGGTGTCGCTTCGCTCTTTTGGAGTGGAAATAGGTATTTGCCAAGCCCTGGTGAAGGTGGGCATATGACGTTTTCTTCTCGCACCCAAAGGGAATTCGATATTGTTCAAGCGTTGCATGTCAAGTATCACCACATCTCGGTTGAACGGGTATGTTCAGGGAATGGATTGGTGAATGTGTATAATGCTATCCGCGCCCTTGATAAAAAATACCATCTGCCAGATAGCACAGCCGCCGAAATTTCTAAGCGCGCGATATCTGGGGAGTGCGACGTAAGTAAGGAGTCATTGGATCTTATGTTGGCATTTCTAGGTCGTACAGCAGGTAATTTGGCGTTGGCCTTGAATGCGCAAGGTGGCGTTTATATTGCTGGCGGCATTCCTACAAAGCTTGGTGATTATTTCTTTAAGTCAAAATTTATGGAAGAGTTCAAATCAAAAGGCCGTATGAGTGAATTAATGGATAAAATGCCTGTTTATCTTATTAAACACGATGCAATAGGTGTGCTTGGTCTTGAACAGCATGCAAAACTAATGCTGAAATAATTTAAACAGCCATCGAATGTCTGTGCGTGACATCGGGGGCAGGTAAATATTCATCGAATGTCGATGCAATAATTCTGACAGCTTGGCGCGCCTTTGGGTGGATAATCAATGTTCCAAGACTATCTAATGTCATCAATCCATCATGGATATATGGGTTAAGATTTTCTTTTATAATTTCCAAATCATCCAATGGGCGGTTATGTTTCGTCCAAATATCATGGATATTGGCTTGTAAATCACACATCAGGGAATCAATAATTTCTTTCCGCGCGTTGTCTTCGCCCTGAAAAGCATACCCTTTGCTAATGGGAGCAATGCCTTTATGAAGAACGGCATCCTCATAATCATGCATGGCTGTTGTATTCTGTGCAAAGCCTTGCGGGTATTGGGAAATGGCCGATATACCGAACCCAATCAGGGCATCGGGGGCGATATTGGTATACCCCTGAAAGTTCCGTCCCAAAGTCCCATCTTGTTGAGCTTTGGCCATATCATCGGTTTCTTTCACAAAATGGTCAATGCCGATGGCTTTAAATCCAGCTTCTTCTAGTGTGGTAGCGCCTGCCGTGAACAGGTCATAGCGCAGAGCATTGTCTGGCAAAGATTCGTCAGGGATAAGGCGCATATTCTTTTTCTTCCACGGAACATGCGCATATCCGTACAATGCAACACGATTTGGCTTTAAAAGAAGTGCGTAATCCATAGACCGAGTAAGGCTGCGAATAGTTTGATAAGGGAGCCCATAGATAAAATCCAGATTAAAATCTGTAATACCAGCATCGCGTAAATGCCCTACAGCTTGATAAACAACATCAAAGGGTTGAATGCGTCCAACAGTTTCCATGACCTTGTCATCAAAGTCCTGAACGCCAAGGGATATACGGT
>CAZVSN010000019.1:0-12554 GCA_964629455.1 uncultured Micavibrio sp.
AGCAAAAAGGCAGAATATTTTATCTGCCTTTTTCTTTTTCTATTCTTGTAACGACCGGATTGAAAATGCACTTCCTGATGGCGATACATCAAAAACAGCACCAGTTGTATCCGCCCCATCCAGATTAATTCCATCCATTTTACACCCCGTAAAATCCGCATCGCGCAAATCACACTGTGACAGATTGGCAAAAGATAAATCAGCACCAATAAACTTTATACTTTTCATCTTTGCCCCTTCTAAATTCGCATAACGAAGTTCGGCATCCGATAAATCACAAGGCGCAAATCGTTGATTGGAACCAGATGTTGCAAATAAAAGTGGCATAAAATTCGCACCGCGCATATCGGCATGGGATAATTTTGCGTCACGCAAATTCGCCCCACGAAAATCCGACTCAACCAAATCACACCGACGCAAATCTGCACCTTCAAGAACAGCGCTTTGCAATTCAATCTGGAACAAATTCATTCCAAAAAACTTGGCATCTTTGGCTTTTAATGCGGTTAGTTTTTGTCGTTTCAATGATCCAACTTCTCGCAAATCATACCCAGACAAATCAAGTTGTCGCCCTTCTTTACCCGACGTTTCAACCCATTTTTGATGTTCTTCAATCAAGTGGATAAGCGGGGTCTGTAAATCGGATATAGACGGGCCAATATTGGTATCGGTAATGGCCGATGATAAATCAACACCCATGTTCCTGATAACATCAACATCAACGCCTGTGAGGATGGCATTTCTCATGTTGGCTCCAGATAAGTTAACCCCGTTAAAATCAGCATCACTCAAATCCGTTCCAATCAAACGAGCACCACGCAAATCGGCACCATGAATTTTTGCCTGCGCCATAATCGCATCTGAAAAATCGGCATTATTGGCCATGCTCCCTATTAATCGCGCACCCGTCATATTGGCTCCACGAAAATTAACGGGCTGTGGCTGTGCATACGCACCATCTGCTGTTAAAGCTCCCCCGCGCAAATCGGCACGCTCTAAATCCGCGCCAGCCAAATTCGCACTCTCAATTCGCGTTCCGCGCAAATCGGAACGGACAAAATTTGTATGAATCAAATTTGAAAAACTCAAATCGCAGGCATAAAGCGTCGCTTCCTGAAAATTGGTAAACGCCAAATCCATATCGCGCATATTGCATCCCGCAAAATCCGCTTGCCGCAGGTTCTTATTGGCCAAATTTAATCCAGAAATATCAACGCGCTTCAACATGGCTCGCCGACCACCGATACGGCCATCCAAAAACCGTTCATGCAAACTCACCAGCGCATCAAGCTGGTTTTGGGTAAAGCGTTCTAAAGAATCGCCCTCTGGTAAATTATTCTGAGAATTGTGAGCCATAACCGTTTAACAATGCCATAGAAAGATTAATGTTTATTAATATATGAACGCAATGAATGGATTTTTATTTCTTTTTTGATTGTGATAGACTTTTCCCATGAAAACATACACTGCACTCAAAATAACCAGCCTATCCGTTTTATTGTCTTTATCCCTGTCCTCCTGCGGGATAAAACCAAACCATTTGGATGCCCCAACCCCAGAACAGACAAAAGAATTTCCATCTGTATATCCAAAAGCATCCAGCGAATAGATCAATCAACAAACCGGATTTCTACAGACGCAACCTCGGGCGAAAGCGGAGCAGGAACTGGTAAAGAAAAAGAGATATTGGCCTCCTTTTTCAAAGACACCAAAGCCAATTTATAAGTGTTTTGATTGATAGACTCCCCTTTTGCATCCAGATAAGTCACCCCGATTCTCGGTAATTTTATCTCGCCAGAGGTCAAATTAATCAAATTCCCCTTGATGTTCTGGCCATTTTTATCGGCAACCAACTCCACCTTCTCAACAATCAACGCCTCTTCAGGGTTAACCATTTCATAGGGACTCATACGAAATCCCATATCAGCGAAAACAGGTGCTAATGATGGTATGGCGGATGCTACTTTCAATCGCTCAACACACGCCCCCCACAACAGGACAGACACAACCGCAAGGGCAACCATCCCGCTCGCAACATACTTTAAGACAGGACTGCTTTCCTTTGATAAAGAATGATTTTTTACGAATAACGCTTTCAATCGCGCCATAATTCCGGTTGGCTCAACTTTTTTGGGTCGTCCAAGCGATTTCAAATCATCAAAAGAAATATCGTCTTCGACAATATCAGAGGATTGAATACGACTAATCAAGGCATCCAGCGATTCTTTTTCAGATTGCTGGAACCATGTATGAGCGCATTTCTTACAACGGACATCACGCCCCGTATCCCCGATGGCCTCGGCGGGAACCATATAGCTTGCAGAACAGGATGGACAGTTTAAAATCATGGCTTCTATCTGGACTGAGTCTTTAGTATCTATAGGGGTGATTGTATGTTGATGAGTCGGTTTGAGCAAGCAGGGTTTATACTTTTATGATTAAATTTGAACACGTTGGGCTACGTTATGGTATTGGCCCCGAAGTTTTGAACGATATTAACTTCACGCTCCAATCAGGATCGTTCCATTTTCTATGCGGCCCATCAGGGGCTGGAAAATCATCTCTGATGACTTTGTTGTATTTGGGTCGCAAAGCAACACGCGGACAAATTCACATGATGGGAAAAAACACAGGCCTGCTGGAACGCGAAGATTTATCTGAACTGCGCCAAAAAATTGGCGTGGTGTTTCAGGACTTCAGATTACTCCCCCATTTATCTGCATTCGACAACGCAGCCTTGCCCTTAAGAATTTCTGGTGCAAATGAAAAGAAAATCAAAAACCATGTCGAAGAATTATTGGACTGGGTTGGTTTGGGTGACTGCATGAACCGCTTGCCCGCAACCCTGTCAGGCGGACAACAACAACGGATTGCAATTGCCCGTGCAGTCATTGCAAATCCACGCCTTTTGCTGGCCGATGAACCAACAGGAAACCTTGACGATGAAATCGGCATGAAACTGATGGGATTGTTTGAACAATTAAATAAAATGGGCACCACCATTCTGATTGCGACGCACTCCACACAAATTCTGGACAGGCTCCCCCACCCTCGCCTCATTCTTAATCAAGGAAATTTGGAAATTTTTGACCCTCTCCAAACTAAGAAAGAGGTGCGTAATGTTTAAAAAATATATTGATGGACAAATATTTTCTATCACTGGTCGCAAAAATGGTGGATACGACATCCCCTTGCACACGCGTTTGGGAACAGAATTTCTCGTCTTGTTAATTGCCCTAATGACCTATCTCTCTTTGCTGGCTGCAGCGGGGAGTTTAGCTCTCGGCCATATGGCTGACAAATGGGTGTCAGGGTTGGAAAACTCAATGACCATCGAAATTCCATCAGGCACAAACGCGGCATCACAGGCGCAATCATTGATAGATGCCCTCAATCAATCAAAATCTGTAAAATCAGCGCGCATTCTTGACCAAAAAGACATGGGAGAAATTCTATCTCCATGGCTTGGCAACCAAACATCCATCCTTGCGGATTTGCCATTACCCATTCTTTTGTCTGTCGAACTCAAAGAAAGAACAAATGATGTGACATCTTCGATTAAGAATCTTGCTCGGCGGGTTTCTCCGAATGCAACGGTGGATGCCCACGAAGATTGGCTGACAGACCTCCTGAAACTCACAAATGGCTTAAGACTAACCGCTGTTATTATTTTCGGACTCATTTTATTTGTTACAGGTCTGGTAATAGGCGGCGCAGTCAGGTCACGCATGGCTATCCACCAACGCGAACTCGAACTCCTGCATATTATGGGGGCATCAGACGGATATATCAGCTCGCAATTTATCCGCTATATTATGTCCCAATCGGGCAAAGGCATGGCTTTTGGACTTCTTGCAGGAAGCATAACATTACTTGGGTTTGCTTTATTGTCCCATCATTCCCCAGGAACAATTCCGTCTATCAACCTACATGGAACAGACTGGCTTGCGTTTGTTGCTGTTCCGACACTACTTCTGATGATTGGTATTCTGGCGGCAAGACAAACCGTTTTGCGCGTCTTGAATGAAATGCCATAGAAAGACAACCATGTTCAAAATTGTCCGATTTTTACTGACAACACTGATCTTGATTGTAGGAATTCCATTTGCCCTATGGGTGGGTGGCTTTATCATTTTCACAGGATCAATCTGTTCAATGAACGAACCGAAAAGTCCTGCCTTGGTTGATGCGGCAATTGTACTGACGGGCGGCAGCAACC
The DNA here is from genome assembly GCA_964629455.1 of uncultured Micavibrio sp. Lineage (GTDB taxonomy): Bacteria > Pseudomonadota > Alphaproteobacteria > Micavibrionales > Micavibrionaceae > UBA1573. Next base: position 4,220 of record CAZVSN010000019.1, read on the forward strand.
GTGTCAACAAAGGGTTGGATTTATTATCCAATAAGAAAACAGAAAATCTATTGGTAAGCGGTGTCCATAAAGATGTTGAAATACGCGATATCATGGCATTATGGGGAGCAAGAAAAGATGCACCGCCTTGCTGCATCACCTTGGGTCGTGAAGCAGGAAACACCATCGGCAACGCCCAAGAAGCCAAAAAATGGGTAGATCATATCAATGCAAAAACAATATACCTGATCACTGCCAATTATCATATGCCACGCGCTTTGCTGGAATTTCACCACGAATTACCGAACACAAAAATTATTCCCTACCCTGTTCAACCGGAACATTTTGATCCAAAAGAGAAAATTTTCTGGAAGACAGATTTTCTGGAATACCACAAATTCATCATGACTCTGTTCCGTATTGTGGCTTATCCGCATGAAACAAAACCTGTACCCGAAGCCCTAACCAAGTAAGTTGTTATGCTGATTTTTATTCGTCAAATTCTGTTCAATATTGTGTTCTATGGCGCGACCATCCTGTTCTGCATTATTTTGACACCCGCCATGATTTTGCCGCGTAATCTTTTTGTTAAAGGATTAAACACTTATTTTCATTCCGTTCATCTGATAGAAAAATATGTTCTGGGGCTAGATTTTGAAATTCGTGGCGCAGAACACATTCCAAAATCAGGCGCATTTCTGGTTGCCGCTAAACATTATTCAGCCTATGAAACCATGAAACTGCATGTCTTATTCAATGACCCAGCAATTATCATGAAAAAAGAACTCAGCTATATCCCTCTCTGGGGGTGGCTGGCGATGAAAGCCCGCATGATTTTTATTGACCGTGGATCTGCGGCAACAGCACTCAGATGTATGCTAGAAGGCGCAAAACGAATTGAACATGAAGGCCGCCCATTGGTGATTTATCCGCAAGGCACGCGGGTGTCGACAACAGATACGCCGGCAGAAAAACCTTATAAACGGGGGCTCATCAAAATTTACGAAGCCACACACCAACCCATTCTCCCCCTCGCGATGAATTCAGGATTATTCTGGAAGAAAAAGGCATTTTTCAAATATCCGGGTAAAGTTATTTTTGAATTTCTTCCAATCATTCCAACAGGATTACCTGCAGCAGATGTCATGGAAAAAATGCAAATCGCGATCGAAACAAAATCATCTGAACTGGTGAAAGAATCTACACAAAATGAAAAATAAATTATTCCGTATCACCAAAGGACTGGCACAAATCTGCATTATAATTGCTTGTGCCCTGTTTATTATCTATACGCTATCATGGGTTGCCTTTACCAAACGTGCCGAAGCCTATCTCAACCAAGCATGGATGAATAAATCAATTGAAATCACAGGGGAACAGCCACGTTTCACGGGCTATCCTTCAGTACCAGAATCCCGTTTTTCAGGAACAATCAAACATCCATCTGGATTTCACCTGACTATTCCTGACCTCTATTATTCTGGCTTTCCACTCCTCCATCAACTGCAATTTATCGAAGCTAAAAAGGGATTCCAATTATCCGCCCCCTTTCTGGAACAGGATTTAAATTTGGACTACGCCGCACTCCAGATTATATTCCCCTACCGCTTTCCTATGACACCCCGCAAACAAGATATAGAGAAATGGCAGAAATCAAATTCGCCGATTATCATTCCCGCAATGATATTCAGTGCAGGTCATATTTCCGCAACAGGACAAGGAACAATTTCACTGGATGATAACCTACAGATCAAAGCCGATTTTGATGTTCACGTCACAGGAATGAATACACTCCTTGATGAACTGGAAGGAATCCAAGGCAAAAAAACAATTGCTGTCGCCCGCAGCTTTTTAAATATGATGAGCAAAACAGACGAAAAAACAGGCGAACAATATTTTGAAACAACGCTAAAAATCCAAAATCGGGGGCTGTATTTTGGGCCGATGCGGTTATCGGGACTTCCTGAAATCAAATGGGCGGACAATCATCGGATGGATGAAAAGGCGACATGGCCGCAGCGGCGCGCGCCCGAATAATCACTTTTGATTCAGACGGTACAGACAAACCAGAATAAACCTGTTTGCTAACTTCGACCACATGAAGCCCGCCCATAGCGGACAACAGAAATGGCGCAAAAGATTCAAAAGTTTCTGCAGATTTTTGAATGATATTCCACCGCCACGGCGGCGTAAACAATGCGGTGGTTGACCGTTCATAAACAAATAAATTGTCCCGCAGTAAGAATTTTAATTGCTCACCAGAATATGGCGTACCATGACCAAAAGGCGCCCACTCTGCCCGCGCCCATAACCCACGACGGTTGGGGGTAACCACCAATAAACGTCCATTACTCTTCAGGATACGGTAAATTTCTTGTAAATTGGAACGTGGCAATTCTGCATATTCCAATGAATGCACCAACAACACTCTGTCAACCGAATTGGTTTCAATCGGCAACTCTGTTTCTTCGACCAATGCTGTCAGATTATGTTTGGCATCAGGCCACGGATAACTCCCTAACCCCGCAGGATTCAAAGAAACACAACGCTCGGCAGCATTTGAAAACAAATCCAGATAGGGTTGGGTATATCCAATGCCCAAAACGCGCAATCCTTTCACGTTATCCCAATATGATCGGATTTTCTGACGCACAACGCGCTCTACAACACGCCCTGACAGGGTGTTGTAAAAATCTTTAAAATCATAAATGGAATGGTACATAACCAGACTATATCAGGATTATATCAATGCTTCCAGTTGGGATATCAGTGGTTTGTCTGCCTCGGGCATATCTAAACCGTATAAATCCTGAATGGTGACCCATTTCAATTTCTGCCCCTCTTTGGGGGTGGGGTCGCCTTTCCATACGCGAATGGCAAATAACGGCATTATCAGGTGAAAATCTGGGTAAGCGTGTGATGCAAACCCAATTGGCCACATGCCGCAAGGGCGGGTTTCAATGCCCAATTCCTCACGCAATTCGCGCATCAATGCATATTCGGGGACTTCCCCTGCTTCAATTTTGCCACCTGGGAATTCCCACAAACCCGCCATGGCTTTTCCTGCTGGGCGTTCCGCCACCAAAATATTTTTCTTACGGTCAATTAATGCAGCGGCTGCAACCAATACAATTTTCTTGGTTGGCATATCGGGCGGTGGTGCGAGTAAGGCTTCGGCACAGGATAATTTATGGGACATTTAAAATCCTTCTTAAAAAAGCATCCCCGCACCAAGAAAATGAAGCGGGGATACAAAATATTTATTTAACTTCAGACCTACTCTGCTTTTTTCTCTGCATCAGGAGCAGGAGTTGTCGCAGGAGCATCAGCTTTTTTCTCTTCAGGTTTCGGCAACGGCTTACCATCGAAATCAAATTGTTCGACAGTCGCAACAGAACGCCATCCAGCAACCAGTTTGTTAAGAATATCACGTTTGACCTGACCTTCTAATTGACCTTTTACATCGTCAAATTTTGGCGCAGGACGAACACGTTTATCCAAAGATTGCACAACATGGAAACCGAATTGGGTTTTAACAGGGGATTTTGTGAATTCATTTGGTTTTAATGCGAATGCGGCATCACCAAATTCTTTCACCATGTCGCCTTGGGCAAAATAACCCAAATCGCCGCCAGATGCGCTATTTGATTGGTCTTTTGAAAACTCTTTTGCCAAATCTTCAAATTTTGCACTGGATTCCAATTTTTTGATAATATCTTTGGCTTGGGCTTCGCTATCGACCAAAATATGACGGGCATGAACCTCATCAACTTTTGGCATTTTGGCAACCATATCATCATATGCTTTTTTGACGGTATCTTCAGAAAAATCTTTATCAATAGCTTTCTCAGCATAGACGGCACGAGTAATTTGTAATTTTGCTTCTTCCATGCGGCTTGCAACCTCAGGATCGGATGCGGTTCCTTCCATCTTTGCTTTCTCATCAACAATTTTACCGCCAATGACTTGCTCAACAGCCATCGGGAAAATCGCCTGAGGAGGAACTTGTTGCATTTGTGGAGGCAATGTTTTGATAAAAGAAAGAACATCAGATCGATAAACAGGTTCACCATTAACCTTAGCGACCACAGGATCATCTGCCCCATGAACTTTTTCAGGTGTAACAGCAGGCTCAACCTTTGCGGTTTCCAAAGCAGCTGACGCGGCAGCCGCAGGGGTGTCGGATACTGCTTTTTCACCATTCGTATAAGAAAAAACGCCATATCCAGCGCCAGCGCCGATAACGAGTGCCAGTGCAATTCCTGTTAAAGTCTTAGTCATGTAAACCTCATTGATGTAAATATTAGGGAAAACCATATCGTTAATTACGTCGTCCGGCGCTATTTGTGCATAGCTTGAACTCCCGCGCAAGAGGTAAGATGATGTTATTATCCTCATTTTCAAGCCCAGCTTTCATTGACGGCGGGCTCTCTAAGCCTTATATCAGTGGGCATTACGAAAAGGATTTGATTCATTATGCTTTTGAACTTTGCAACGAAAATTTTTGGCTCCAGCAACGACCGCATTATAAAAAATATGGGTTCGAAGGTAGAGGCCATCAACGCCCTTGAATCCAACTTTGTTGGATTGAGCGATGATGCACTGAAAGCAAAGACAACAGAATTTAAAAACCGCATCGCAAACGGGGAGTCGCTTGACGCGATTTTACCCGAAGCTTTCGCAACTGTGCGCGAAGCATCCAAACGCGTTTTTGGAATGCGCCATTTTGATGTCCAATTAATCGGCGGTATCGTTTTGCACCAAGGCAAGATTGCAGAAATGCGAACAGGTGAAGGAAAAACCCTGATGGCAACCCTGCCCGTTTATTTGAACGCCCTCTCTGGAAAAGGCGTTCATGTTGTAACCGTCAACGACTATTTGGCAAAACGTGACTCGGAATGGATGGGCAAACTTTATAACTGGCTGGGTCTATCTGTTGGATGCATCGTATCACAAATGCCCGACGCAACACGCCAAGCGGCCTATGCCTCTGACATTACCTATGGCACCAATAATGAATTCGGGTTTGATTATCTGCGCGACAACATGAAATATAATTTGTCCGACATGGCACAACGCGCCTTTAACTATGCGATTGTCGACGAAGTTGACTCTATTTTGATTGATGAAGCCAGAACCCCTCTGATTATCTCAGGGCCCGCAGAAAGTGCCACAGATATGTATGTGGCGGTCAATAAGCTTATTCCGCTTCTGTCTGCATCAGATTACGAGAAGGATGAAAAAGCGAAAACGGTTATCTTGTCTGAAACAGGAACAGAACGTATAGAAGAATTATTGCAATCAAATGGATTACTGATTACTGGCGGAATGTATGATGCCCATAACATCAGTCTGGTTCACCACGTTAACCAAGCATTGCGCGCCCATAAGCTTTTTTCTCGTGACACCGACTACATCGTCAAAGACGATAAAGTTATCATCATTGACGAATTCACGGGTCGTATGATGGATGGCCGCCGCTACTCCGAAGGCTTGCACCAAGCCTTAGAAGCAAAAGAAGGGGTCACCATTCAAAATGAAAACCAAACTCTTGCCTCTATCACCTTCCAGAATTATTTCCGCCTCTATCCAAAACTGGCGGGGATGACAGGAACAGCATTAACCGAAGCCGCAGAGTTTATGGACATCTATAAACTCGGTGTGGTTGAGGTTCCAACCAACGTTGCTGTTGCACGCGTTGATCATAACGACAAAATTTATAAATCAACCGAAGACAAGGCACAGGCCATCATTGAATTGATTAAAGAATGCCATGCGCGCCAACAACCTGTTTTGGTGGGAACGGTATCGATTGAAAAATCAGAATCATTGTCCGAAAGCCTTAAAAAAGCAAAAATCCCTCATGCTGTGCTGAATGCCCGCTATCATGAACAAGAAGCGGCGATTATCTCGCAAGCAGGTCGTCCAGGGGCTGTGACCATTGCCACCAATATGGCGGGTCGCGGAACGGATATTAAACTCGGTGGTAATGCCGAAATGCGCTTTGAACAGGAAATTCCTGCGGATGCAACACCAGAACAACGCGCCGCGCTAGAGGCAAAAATCAATGCCGAAATCGCCATTGCAAAAGACATCGTTCTCAAAGCTGGTGGACTTTATGTGGTTGGAACAGAACGTCATGAATCCCGCCGGATTGATAACCAATTGCGTGGTCGTTCCGGTCGTCAGGGTGACCCAGGCGCATCGATGTTCTTCTTATCAACCCAAGATGATTTGATGCGCATTTTCTCACCCGATGCGTTAGAAGCCGTTCTATCAAGCAAAGCCATCGGCCTTAAAGATGGCGAAGCTCTCACCCACCCATGGCTTTCAAAAGCTCTGGAACGTGCGCAAACACGCGTTGAACAACAAAACTATGAAATTCGCAAAAATCTGTTGCGCTTTGATAACGTGATGAACGACCAACGCAAAGTCGTCTACGAACAACGTCATGACATCATGAATTCGGAAACCGTCACCGACATGGTCACCGATATGCGTCATGATGTGATTGCGGATTTGGTGTCTGCCGCTATTCCTGAACATGCTTATGCCGAACAATGGAATATTGCGGGCCTGAAAACCGAAGTGCAAACCCTGCTAAACCTTGATTTACCGATTGAAGATTGGGCAAAAGAAGAAGGGATTGCAGACGAAGAAATCCGCTCTCGGATTATGTCCGCCTCTGATGAATTGATGAATGGCAAACGCGGACGGGCTGGTGACAAATTCTTTGACCACATTGAAAAATCATTTGTTCTGCGACTACTTGACCAACACTGGAAAGAACATTTGCTCTCGCTCGACCATCTGCGTCAGGGAATTAACCTGCGCGCCTTTGCACAACGTGATCCGCTCAACGAATATAAATCCGAAGCGTTTAATTTGTTTGCCGCAATGATGGACAGGCTGCGCAATTCAATTGTTCAAAATCTCAGCCTGATTGAAATCAATATCGACGAACAAACATTCTCGAAAATTGAAGCAGATCAACGTGCAGAGGAAGAAAAACGCGCGCAACTCACCCGCAACGACCCCGCACTCGAAACCGAAGTAGCGCTGACCGAAGAAGAACGGAATGCCCCTATTCCATTCCGCAAACGGTTTGATCCGAATGACAGTGGCACATGGATGGGCAATGTCCCGCGTAATGCTGACTGCCCTTGCGGGTCTGGCAAAAAATTTAAATATTGCCACGGCAAAATTGATTAATGAACGGGATAAAATATGCGCACTGAAACAGCACCAAAGACAATTTTTCTAAAGGACTATACTCCACCACCATACCTTGTTGAAAAACTCTCGATGCTGTTTCAAATTCATGATGGCGCAACAACCGTAACATCAACCGCACTCTACAAACGCAATGGTGACGGCCCTGCGCCGCTTGTGCTCGATGGCGAACACATGGAACTATTATCGGTCACGATGGACGGGCAACCCGCGTTATATGATAAAACGGATGACACCCTCATCATTCAAAACCCACCCACCCAATTTACATTGACCATTACAACAAAATTCAATCCTGCGGAAAACACCGCACTCGAAGGATTGTACAAATCAGGTGATACCTATTGCACACAATGCGAAGCCCAAGGGTTCCGCCGCATCACCTATTTCCAAGACCGCCCTGATGTAATGACAGTTTTTTCTGTGCGGGTTGAAGCAGATAAAACAACACTGCCTGTCCTGCTCTCTAACGGCAATCTGATTGCCGAAGGTGATATGAGCAATGGACGACATTTTACCGAATGGCATGACCCATTCCCGAAACCTTGTTATCTCTTTGCATTGGTTGCAGGTGATTTAAAATATATTCAGGATAATTTTACAACCATGACAGGGCGCAAGGTTGATTTGCGCATCTATGTGCGGGATGGCGACCAACCGCAATGCCATTATGCCATGGAATCCCTTATCCGTTCCATGAAGTGGGACGAAGATACCTATGGGCGTGAATACCAACTGGACAGATTCAATATTGTTGCCGTATCTGATTTTAATATGGGCGCGATGGAAAATACATCGTTAAATATTTTCAATACCGCCTTGGTTCTGGCCCATCCTGAAACAGCAACCGATATGGATTTCTACCGTGTCGAAGGTGTGATTGGTCACGAATATTTCCACAACTGGACAGGTAACCGTGTCACCTGCCGTGATTGGTTCCAATTATCCCTGAAAGAAGGTCTGACTGTTTTCCGTGATCAGGAATTTTCATCCGATATGAATTCACGAGCAGCCCAACGGATTGATGATGTCGAAGGATTGCGGTCAATGCAATACCCCGAAGATGGTGGGCCATTGGCGCATGCCGTGCGTCCGGACAGCTATATCGAAATTAATAATTTTT
>CAZVSN010000019.1:12654-15009 GCA_964629455.1 uncultured Micavibrio sp.
GGGCCATTGGCGCATGCCGTGCGTCCGGACAGCTATATCGAAATTAATAATTTTTACACAACAACCGTCTATGAAAAGGGTGCTGAGGTTGTACGGATGCAGGCCACTCTGCTCGGTGCTGACCTATACCGCAAAGCAACCGATTTGTATTTCAAACGCTTTGATGGTCATGCCGTCACCTGTGACGATTTCGTGCAATGTATGCAGGATGTATCAGGGCAAGACCTGACCCAATTCAAATTGTGGTATAGCCAAGCTGGAACACCAGAGGTCACAGCAAAATCACATTACGATACAGACAAGAAAACCTTTACCCTATCCTTATCCCAACATATTCCTGATACCCCAAACCAAACCAATAAAAAACCACATCATATCCCTGTGGCATTTGGTCTGCTGGATGCAAAGGGGAATGATATCATCGGGACACAAATTCTACACCTCAAAGATAAAGCCGAAAACTTTATCTTTGAAAACATCAATGCGCGTCCTGTACCGTCCATTCTGCGGAATTTTTCTGCGCCTGTGCGCCTGACTACCGATTTATCGGAAGAGGATTTGCGGTTCTTGATGGTGCATGACAGCGACGGGTTCAACCGTTGGGAATCTGCCCAAACCCTTACTATGCGCTTGATCGGGCGAATGCTGGATGCCATGGAATCTGGCCACAATGCCGTGACCGATCGCGCCTATCTTGATACCGTTTCCGCCCTACTTGAACAGGCATATAATGATAAAGGGGATAAGGCTCTTATCGCACGAATGCTGTCATTGCCTGATTATTCCATCATCGGACAGGAACGATCCATCATTTACCCAGACCATATCCACTCTGTTTTAACGCGCATTAGATATGACGTTCTGACCGAATGCTCTGCAGCACTTGAAAAACTCTATACAAAACTGAATGCACCAAAGCCATTCTCGCCCGATGCAATCTCTATGGCAGAACGCACATTAAAAGCTGTGGTGATGGATTTCCTGACCTGTCAGGGGGATCAACTCTCATCCGCCCTCTGCAAAAAACATTATTTTGCGGCCAATAATATGACTGATCGCATGATGGCATTAAATGGTTTGATTGATACAGACAGCCAAGAGCGCGCTGAAATTCTGGCGGATTTTTATAAAAGATATAAAGATTATCCATTGGTGATGGACAAATGGTTTGCGGCACAGGCGCGCGCCATTCGTCCACAAACCTTGGATGATATCCGCCTGCTCGCGGCACATCCTGATTTTACCCTTAAAAATCCGAACCGTGTGCGCTCGCTTTATGCAACCTTTGCCATGCGGAACCCTGTTATATTCCATGGTTTAGATGGCGCAGGATATAATCTATTTGGCGAAGTCATCCTGACACTGGATAAAATCAACCCGCAAATTGCCTCGCGCCTGCTCACCGCTCTGCGCGACTGGCGGCGCTATGACACAGGTCGTCAGGATAAAATGCGTGTTACCCTGCAAAATATTGTGGGGACCAAAGACCTATCCCCAAACGTTTACGAGATAGCCAGCAAAACATTAGGAGTCTAAAATGACCGCCAGAGATTGCAAGAATACCACCGATAGCTGTTTTCAACGCGCTATAGAGTCTTGCAGCTCTGACCACCCTCCGCTGAAGACAGGGATTGTCCATCCTGTTCGCGCAGCAGACATAGAGGTTATCGCCGCAGCAACCGCCAAAAAGCTCATTGACCCCATCCTGATTGGGCCAAAAGCACGGGTGGAAGCCGCAGCGCTTGAGGCAAAAATCGATATTTCCAAATGGCCATTAATTGATGTAGAACACAGCCATGCGGGTGCTGCCAAAGGCGCTGAGATGGCTGCCAATAATGAAATCGAAGCGATTATGAAGGGCGGACTTCATACCGATGAAATTCTCCACGCACTGATTATCAAACGATCATTGATGACAGAACGTCGCCTATCACACGCCTATCTCATGGATATCCCGAATTACCACAAACCCGTTGTGATTTCAGATGCCGCCGTCAATATTGACCCCGATCTGGATGCAAAAGTGGATATTGTCCAAAATGCCATTTATTTCTGGCGCGCTTTATTCGGAACGGAAAGATTGCCAAAGGTTGCCTTACTTGCCGCAGTTGAAATGGTGAATGCCAAAATGCAGGCAACCATTGATGCAGCATGTTTATGCAAGATGTCTGACCGTGGGCAAATTATCGGCGGCATTCTGGATGGCCCCCTCGCCTTTGATAATGCAATCAACAAAGATGCTGCCAATTCCAAAGGAATTATCTCTGATGTTGCGGGCGACCCCGACATTATTATTCCACCCGATCTGGAATCTACCAATATCATGGCAAAAGAACTGACCTTTTTGGCAAATGC
>CAZVSN010000019.1:15109-21591 GCA_964629455.1 uncultured Micavibrio sp.
CACATGTTGCACACCGCATTGTTCATGGCGGGGAAACATATAAAACCGCAACCCTGTTGAATGATGACATTTTAAACGAACTGGACAAACTCTCTCCGTTTGCCCCGCTTCATCAACCGCATAATCTGAATGGCGTGCGTATTGTTCAAAAATTATTGCGCGATATTCCACAATATGGGTGCTTTGACACAGGATTCCATGCGGGGCATGACGAACTGCATTCAACCTTTGCCATTCCCAAAGATTTGCGTGATATGGGGCTAAAACGCTATGGTTTCCACGGACTATCATATGAATGGATTGCACGACAAACACCCCAATATTCCCGTACTGTTGTTGCCCATTTGGGCAGCGGCGCGAGTCTTTGTGCCATTCTGAACGGCAAAAGTATCGACAGCACCATGGGACTAACGGCACTTGACGGCTTACCCATGTCCACGCGATCAGGGTCAATTGATGCGGGTCTGGTTTTATACCTCTCTCAAAACCTTAACTACACCCCCGCACAGATTGAGGATATTTTATATACAAAATCGGGATTACTGGGGCTCTCGGAATTCAGTGGCGATGTCAAAACCCTGCTCGCTTCGTCTGACCCACGCGCAAAATTCGCGCTTGATTATTTTACATTCAAAACCGCACAACATATCGCTATGATGGCGGTAAGTCTTGGCGGGATTGATGCGCTGGTGTTTACGGGCGGCGTTGGTGAAAATGCAGGAAGTATTCGCACTGCAATTTTAAAGCATCTCACTTTCCTTCCCCAATTTGAAACGCTGGTTATTCCAACGGACGAAGAACAGATGATGTCAATTCAGGTGAATAAGGTTTTAAACAATGCCTGATTTTATGTTGGAAAACGAATATGACGGAATTGTGATTGGCGTTGACGAAGTCGGACGCGGCCCCTTGGCTGGCCCCGTTGTTGCCGCCGCCGTTTATATCCCGCCTGAAAATCGCGGGCATCCTGTCTGGCGCGATGTGCAGGACAGTAAAAAAATATCTGCCATTCGCCGCGATATCCTGTTTTCGGTTATTCAGGGACAATGCATCTATGGAATCGCATCGGCCAGTGTTGATGAAATTGATAACATCAATATTTTACAGGCAACGTTTCTGGCGATGCGCCGCGCAATTGAACACATGAAACTCAATAACCCTTATGTCCTCATCGACGGCAACCGTCTGCCGAAAAACTGGCCATGGGACAGCCGCGCCATTATCAAGGGCGATTCAAAATCGGTGTCGATTGCCGCAGCCTCTATCCTAGCCAAAGTCACCCGTGACCGTTTTATGACCGAATTGGCAAATGCCCACCCCGAATACGGATGGGATAATAATGCGGGTTACGGAACACCCGAACATCTCTCGGCATTATCTGCGTATGGCATTACACCCCACCACCGCCAAAGCTTTGCCCCAGTCAAAGCTTTAAAAATCGCATGAAGATTCGTTAATAACTTATTGATTCACATAAATGAATCGAATTTAATTTGCTTGACGCGGAGTCCGAAATGAATCATGATTCTCCTCTAATTCGAGAGGAAAATCGGAATGCCCGTCAAAAAATCAACAAAATCCACAAACTTATCCACAGGCTTACCCCCAAAGAAATCCACAAAATCATCCCCAAAACCATCCACAGAGATGAAGAAAAACCTCATTCTTCAGGGCGACTGTATTGAAATGATGCGCAGCCTTCCAAAAGGTTCCGTGGACATGATTTTTGCCGACCCCCCCTATAATATGCAATTAAAGGGGGATTTACACCGCCCCGACAATTCCAAGGTTGATGCTGTTGATGACCATTGGGATCAATTTTCATCCTTTGAATCTTACGACAAATTCACTCGCGAATGGCTCTCCGCCGCCCGCGATTTGTTAACCGATGACGGTGCAATCTGGGTGATTGGTTCCTATCATAATATTTACCGTGTCGGTGCCATTTTGCAGGATTTGGGATACTGGATTTTAAACGACATTGTCTGGCGCAAATCAAACCCGATGCCGAATTTCCGTGGCCGCCGCTTTACCAATGCGCACGAAACGATGATTTGGGCCGCGAAATCAGAAAAAAGCAAATACCGCTTTAATTACGACAGCATGAAAACATTAAACGATGACATTCAAATGCGAAGCGATTGGACAATACCCATTTGCTCTGGCGGTGAACGTTTAAAAGATGACAATGGCGAAAAAGGCCATACCACACAAAAACCCGAAGCCCTGCTTTATCGCGTCATGATGGCCTCAACTCAGGCGGGCGATACAATCCTCGACCCATTCTTTGGCACAGGCACAACAGGTGCAGTTGCCAAAAAACTGGGGCGCAACTGGATTGGAATTGAACGTGAAGATTCCTATATTAAACTGGCAACAGCGCGTATCAAAAAAGTCGAACCGATTGCAGAAAATGAATTATTGACGCAAACCCTAAAACGCGAAGAACCTCGCGTTCCATTCGGATGGCTGGTTGAACGCGGCTTAATTAAGGCGGGAACAATTTTGACCGACAGTCAAAACAGTATCGAAGCCAAAGTCGGCGCGGATGGTAGCGTCATTGCAAAAACAGATATCAACCAATATCGTGGATCAATTCATAAGGTTGGCGCAGCTTTACAAGACGCACCAAGCTGTAACGGATGGACATATTGGCATTATCGTGATGGTAAAAATTCATTCCCTATCGACCGGTTGCGCCAACGCGTCCGCGATGAAATGAACACGCAAACATCACTGCAATAGAAAACAGAAAAATTTAGAAAAGCTGGTTATAAAGCGGCATGAGCAAATCCTTGTCTGCAAAGACATCGATTTGCATTAATCGACCACTGAATATATATGTGTACCCGCCAGAAATTTTTTCTTTTCCGTCCAGCGTATCTATACGCACTCTGTATCTGATATAGGCCTGACGATCATTCCCATTTGTAAGCCCTTGCTCTGCTCGCCATGCGATATATCTTTCGGCAAGTTCTTTAGGGACACGAACAAATGTCAATGAAAGCGGACTAATGATATTCAAAATTCCAGCGGATGGATATTTGGAAGAATCAACACCATACAAACCGCAAGGCGTGTCCCCTGATTTAAAATTGGCAATCTGCAACGTCTTCAAAGTCATATAATCTTTGGCTTTTTCCAAAGGAAATCCCTGAAGAGCCACATCATATCGACCAAGCTTTAAAGGCTGAACATATTCGTAATACATAGGAACATCTTTGTTATATGTATCCAGATAAACCCTCGCGGCTTTTCTTATTTTTTCCCACTCGAATTCGTTCCTATAAAATTTATTGTACAACGTACATTCAGATATTTTTAAATAATTATCCAATGCATCCTTGTCATCTGCTTTATACATACCCCATGCCAATCCCAACCGAAACAGATTGGCGTAGTTCATCTGGAAATATGTTGGCGGCGCTTTCTCAACTGTTCTATTGGCATTTGATTCCTGCGGCAACAAACCACCAATATCGCCTTTTGCATCTTGGGAATATGCAGGGCTTATGACGGATAAAAACCCGCACAAAAATAACGTCGCAACCGAGAATTTATTTTGAGGATGTTTAGACATCATATTTAAACCTTTTTGAACGACCGTTGGGCAAACCGTGCGGCTTTTAAGAAAACAGTTGGAAACCCGACATTATCAAGATAACCAATATCAAGAAACTCCATATTGGATTTTAACACAACTTGTTCATTCTGCAAAACCACCCCCCAAACCTCAAGCTCAAGCTTGAAATGCGTGAATACATGAACAACGCGCCCCAGCAACGCACCCCCCCGCACAGACTTAGCAACAGGGGTAATCAAAGGCAGATGTTCGCCATCATATATTTTCTGGATATCCCAATCCGTGGTCGGCAATCCGCGCATTCCGCCCAACATTCTGTTGCTATCGCGCTTTTCGCATAAAACCTGCCCTTTTTTATTCTCGATCCAATAAACACGCCCTCGCCGAACAGGAACATCTTTCTTGGGAGCTCTCACAGGATAAGCCTCGGCCTGACCCTTTTGATACGCCTGACAATAAGACTGCACAGGGCACAAATGACATTTGGGTGATTTGGGCGAACATATATCTGCCCCAATATCCATCAAAGCTTGGGGGTATGCCATCACATGGTCTTTTCCCATTCCTTCGATACCCACAAAAATAAGGTCAGCACTGGCACGAATATTTACTTTTCCTTTGGGCAACGGCTCGTCAATTGCAAAAACACGCGCCACAATGCGTTCAATATTTCCGTCAACAACGGTGGCTCCCTGCCCGTATACAATCGCGGAAATAGCGGCGGCCGTATAGGGTCCAATGCCAGGCAATTCCAATAAACCATCAACAGTCTTTGGAAATTTGCCACCCAAATCATGGGACACCACACGGGCGCATTTCAACAGATTGCGGGCGCGCGCATAATATCCAAGTCCCGCCCACGCCGCCATGACATCATCATCCTTGGCTGCTGCCAGAGCGTGTACATCTGTCCATTTTTGGGTAAATTTTTCAAAATATGGAATCACGGCGGGGACAGTTGTCTGTTGCAACATGATTTCAGACAACCAAACCCGATACGGGTCAGGTTTTTGCTTTCCTGTCATACGCCATGGCAGAACACGGCGGTTTTTATCATACCACCTTAATATATCCGCCTGAAATTTTGCGGCATCCAATCGGAAAACGTGACTTTTGGGCATAATGTCTATAGAAAGGGTTTATGTCTGACCTTCGCCCCTTAACCGCAAGTGTATCCCGCCTGACGTCTGAGACGTTCAGCAAGAAATTTGTTGCCTTGGGGCGCATTCTCAATAACTGGAACGACATTATAGGGCCAGAACTCGCCGTCAAGGCTCAACCAGTTAAAATTCACTATCGTAAACCGAAAGAAAAAGGCGAAAACCCCGAAGCAACACTGGAAATTGCAGCCTCTAGTGCAGATGCAACCGTACTTCACTACCAAAAAGACCTGATTTTGGCGCGAATTAACCAGATTTTCGGCGATTCATGGATAAAATCCATCCGTTTTGTGCATATTGCCTCGAATTCCGACCAAAATGAGGGAGGTTTTGCCTATAAAGCCCCCCTAAAACCCGAAGAACTCCATCGCATAAATATCGCCCTTGATGGAATTGATGACGAAGATTTGCGGAAACAGCTTGAAAAATTAGGGCAAAGCGTATTAAGAAAAGAACGCACGAAAAAATAACTCGCGTACACTCAAATCGTAAATAGCCGTTTTATATCACTCCGAAAAGGATTCTTGGACATGTCTGCACCATCCGCCACCATTACCGTTATGCTCCGTGCTGCGGAAAAAGCTGCCAAATCCCTTCTCCGTGATTTCGGCGAAGTTGAAAATTTACAAGTTTCCCGCAAAGGCCCTGCCGATTTCGTATCTGCCGCCGATTTACGCGCCGAAGAAATCATTTTTGAAGACCTGAAAAAATCACGCCCGACTTTTGGATTCCTGATGGAAGAACGCGGTGAAGTCAAAGGTGTGAACAACGCAGGCGCAGAAGAATTCCGTTTTATCGTTGACCCATTGGACGGCACAACAAACTTCCTTCACAGCATTCCGCACTTTAATATTTCTATCGGTCTGGAACGCATTACTGGCGCAGGACGTGAAATTATCGCGGGACTGGTGCACGACCCGATTAAGAACGAAACATTCTACGCTGAAAAAGGAACAGGCGCATGGCTCGACAAACGTCGCCTGCGCGTATCTGCGCGTAAAGATATGAAACTCTGCGTTATTGCGGGTGGCGATGGCGGACGCAAAGATAAAAAAGAACAAGCAGAATTTTTAAAAGTTGTAACCGCGCTGACTGGACAAACAGGTGGCTATCGCCGTATGGCGGCTGCCGCTCTTGACCTCTGCTATGTTGCAGCAGGTCGGCTAGATGGCTATTGGGAAAGCGGATTAAAGCCATGGGACGTTGCCGCAGGAAGCCTGATTTTAAAAGAAGCAGGCGGACAAATCGTAAGCCTCGCAGGTGACGCGAACCCCGTCTATGCAAACTCTATTCTTGCCAGCAATTTGGGCATTCATCAGGACTTGAAAAAAATCATTCAGGATAATTCAAAATAAAGATGGTCAAATACGCTTTATATTTTTTATTGGCGAATATCATTCCATTAACCGCATACGCCCAGATACAACAGGGTTATGCAGGAGAGAGTACAACCCCTGATGTACAGGTTGATAGATCTGTTCTCGAAGATTTAAAAGGGTATCAACCCCCACCCATGTTTGAAACCCAACAAGTGGAACAACCTGTTCTAAAGGCTGCGCCACCTATTGCCCCAACACTCACAACGCCAAAGGCCGAAGATATATTAAGCCACCCTGTTGAAAACCACCATGTTCTGACAGAACAAAAACCTCAATTAACCGCACCAGCCCCCGCACCGATACCCGTTGCTCCTGTTGCTGTGCCCGCTAAAGAAAAAACATCGCCTGTTAAGAAAAAAA
>CAZVSN010000019.1:21691-26472 GCA_964629455.1 uncultured Micavibrio sp.
AAAATAACAACCGAAAACAAACCAAAACCATCCTCAATCAAAAAATCGGACGCACCTGAACCGACAGATAAAAAGATTGCACCGACAGGAAAATATCGCCCCCAGACAGCCAAAACAATGCCTGCGGTTCCATCTATCGCGGTTGAAAAATCTGTGCTTCCTCCCGTAACCTCTCCTGCGTTACCCGCCCTACCACCTACCACCGATGCTATGACAGACCGCAAAAAACCCAGTATCGGTGAACGATTAATGGATGCGGCGCTCCAACGTCATATTGAAACAGATGATACAAAAATCAAAGAAACCTTGGAAACAAAACCCGTAAAATCGGTGTTACCACCACCAACCGTTAAAAAAACCACACCCACACCATCTCCTGCAACGAACCATTCGCTTGTTTTTACAAACGGGCAAACAACCTTATCCAAAGATTTAGAAACACATTTAAAGACAAATATCCTTCCTCTGTTGGCAAAAAACAGTGATGCACGCATTCAAATTTTGTCTTTTGCCAGCCCGACAGATGGAACGGAAAGTTCGGCACGCCGAGTATCCCTCTCCCGCGCTTTGGTTGTCAGGGACTATCTGTTAAGCCAGAAAATAAAACCTGAACGGATAGATGTCCGTGCATTGGCTGGTGGATCTGGCTCCGCCCCCTCACCAGACCGTATAGACATCGTTTTGTTGAACCAATAGGAATTTTATCCATAATATTTGCCTTCTGGGTGTGGATAATCCTGTTTCAACGTCGATTTTGTTTGAATTTCTGACAGATACAGGGCATTTTGCACCTATTCCTTTGAAACATTTAAGATTTCGGCGATACGCCAATTTATGACAACAAAACCCCCGAACCTATCGGGATTAAATGAGGTTGATACAATTATGAGCGACTCTAACAACAACTCGAAACTTCTCGTTATCGCGGTACTCTTGGCCATTGTTGCTGGTCTGGCTTACTATATGCTTTCGGAAAAATCAGAAACGGGCGAAACACCTGCTCCGTCCGCGACCGAACAAACGGAAACAACACCAACGACAGACACTGGTGCAGCCTCTACAGAAGGCGAAGAGAAACCGCCGATTGTTGTTGAAACAAAAACACTCAACCTGCCTGCGGCGGCTGCCCCGACCATTCCATCAGCAGAAGTTTCAAAAGATCCTGCGATTGAAGCGATGATGGCTGTTCGTAAATTGGGAAGCGATACCGCACCGATTAAAGTTGTTGAATATTCTTCACTGACTTGCGGGCATTGCTCAGCATTTCATAAAAATGATTTTCCTAAAATTAAATCGGAATATATCGATACTGGTAAAGTCCAATTTATTTTCAAAGAATTTCCATTGAATAAACCTGCTATTGATGCATCAAAGCTTTTGCGTTGCATGCCAGAAGATAAATTTGTAGCCTTCCAAAGCCTTCTTTTCGAAGATCAAGAAAAATGGGCCTATGCTCCAGATTACCTGCCGGCATTGAAACAAAATGCAAAATTAGCTGGCCTGTCCGAAGAGCAAGTCACAGCCTGTTTAAACAACAAAGCTTTGGAAGCCCGTATTATCGGCGATATGCAAGCAGGGAGCGAGGCCTATAAAATCCAATCGACCCCGACCTTCATCATCAATGACGGGAAAAAAACAATCGTAGGCCATCAACCTATTACGTTCTTTGAAGAAACATTCAATGGTTTGCTGGGTGTTCCCGCATCAACCTCTGCACCTACAACCGCACCAGCTCCTGCGGTACAACCTGCAACCGAAGCTCCAAAAGAATAGGCAAAAAAAAGAATGTCAAATTTCAGCCGTCTACGCCTTCACGGATTTAAATCTTTCGTCGACAAAAGCGACTTGGACATTGGTCCGGGTTTGACTGGTATTGTCGGGCCAAACGGTTGCGGTAAATCCAACCTTGTCGAAGCCTTAAGCTGGGTCATGGGGGAAACCTCTGCGAAACGCTTGCGCGGAAGCGGCATGGATGACGTTATTTTTAACGGAACAACAGGCCGCCCTGCACGAAATTCGGCAGAGGTATCAGTTGTTTTGGACAACACAGGACGGACAGCCCCCGCCCTGTTTAACAATACCGATGAAATCGAAGTCGTGCGTCGCATTGAACGCGACATGGGGTCCAGCTACTATGTGAATGGAAAAGCTGTGCGTGCCCGTGATGTGCAAATGTTGTTTGCCGACATGGCGATTGGCGCACATTCTGCGGCGATTGTATCCCAAGGCCGCATTGCATCGATTATCAATGCAAAACCATCGGAACGCCGTCAGGTATTGGAAGAATCTGCGGGTGTGTCTGGTTTGTATGTCCGTCGCCACGAAGCAGAACTTCGTTTAAAAGCAGCAGATGCCAACCTTGCACGTTTACAAGACGTTGTTGCGGGCATGGAAACCCAGTTAGATTCCCTGAAACGCCAAAGCCGTCAGGCAACACGCTATAAAAACATCAGTTCCGAAATCAAGGAACTGGAAACACGTCTGGCTCTTGCCGAATGGATGTTGGCGCGCACCGTAAAAATGGAAGCCGAACAAGAATTCCAATCATCAGAATCCATTGTTGCTGAACAAATGACCACGGTGGCATCGCTCAACCGTGTTCAAATTGAACAATCCGAAGCACTACCTCCCCTGCGCGAAAAACAGGCAGAAACAGCCGCCGCGTGGCAAGCCCAGAATTTCGAGTTGCGCCGTTTGGATGACGAAGAAACACGCATCAACGCCCAGATTGACGAAGCAAAAACGGCTTTGGAACAAATCGCCAATGACCGCACGCATGAAACAGCAACAGCCGAAGAAAATGAACGGACGCTGGCACGCATTGAACAGGAACAGGCAGAATTATTGGCACAATCCAATACAGCCGAAGAAATCAGCCGCCTGACCAATGAACGCGGAGAACGCGAATTGGATGCAATGCGCTTGCAAGAGGCCTATCAAGCAACTCTCGAGAAAGCGGCAAATCTTCGTGCCACACGCTCGACTTTGCAAAACCAATTGTCACAAGATGAAAATCGTCTGACCGCGATTAAATCCCGTCTGGAAAATTTGAAAACACAAATCGCCCAGAAAAAACAACAACAGGAACAAGCCGCCCCGGTTGAGGCGTTGACCAACGAAATTTCAACGCTGGAAACCGACCTGAACGCCAAACGTGATGCTGAACAATCCGCACGCAATGCTGTTGATGCAGCGGGACAAAAATTGGAAGACTCCCGAATTGTCCAACAAACAACGCGTGAAGCCCAATCCAAAATCCAATCCGAAGTCAGCGCCCTCGAAAGCGTTCTGAAATCAGAATCCCAACAAGGCTTTAAACCTGTTCTGGACGATATTAAGGCTGATGATGGTTTCGAAGCAGCACTATCCAAGGCTTTGGGCGATACCATTATGGCATCAACCCAATCCGATGCGCCCGTTGTCTGGACAGGTAAAGGCAATGCCAATGCCGCACCATCATTCCCTGCCAATGTTTCAGCTTTGCGCCCACATATTAAAGCCCCAGAAGCTTTGCAAGTGGCTCTATCCTATATCGGATATGTTGAAAATGATGAAGATGGCGATGCCGCCGCTCCGCAACTTTCTGCTGGTCAGTCCATTGTATCTAAAAATGGGGCTTACTGGAGATGGGATGGTTTGCACATCCGCGCCAAAGCAATGGACAGAAATGCCATTCGTTTGAAAAACAAAAATCGTCTGGATGAATTGCAATCACAATTGCCTGCTGCACAAGCTGCATTTGCGGATGCCCAAGCCGCACAACAATCGGCTCAGGAACAATTATCGTCTGCGCGCTCAACCGCGCAATCATTGGAACAGGATGTTCGTAATCTTGACCGCACTCTTTCAACCAAACGTCAGGAATTGCAACGGACAATTGAACGCCGCTCAGCAACGGAATCCGAAATTGCAAAATTAGAAGAAGGTTTAACTCTGGCGGGCGATGACATCATCCGTCTGGAAGAAGCCGTGGCAACACACCGTACATCCATGACATCGTTTGATGATGCTGCGATGGAACAACAAAGCATGGAAGTTGAACAACGGAAACTTGCTTTGGCTGCTGCACAGGCTGCGTTGGGTGAAGCGGCAACAGCGTTAGAAGTTTTCCAACAGGATATCAACCGCCGCGAAGGTCGTCTGCGCGCCATTGGTGATGAACGTGTCAATCTGACCAACCGCACCATTCGCGCCAAAGAACGTTTGAAACAACTTGATGAACGCGAAGCAACAATGACAGCTCGCCTGTCCGAGGTTCAATCACGCCCTGATGAAATCACCGCACAACGCCTGAGCCTTCTGGATAATCTTAAGGCGATGGAAAATCTCCGCAACGAAGCGGCAGATAAACTAGCGCAAGCGGAAAAAGATTTGTACGAAACAACACAATCGTTGAAAGAATCAGAATCCGCATTGATGGAAACGCGTGAACGCCGCGCCAAAGCACAGGCAACAATGGAAGCATCTTCAGGCTCCATTGAAATTATCAGCCAATCAATTGCCGACCAATTTGCAATGTCGCCTGATGAACTCTGGACATCATCGGAAATGGATAATGAAAAACTGACTGCCGAACCGATTGATAAAATTCGTGGCAAACGTGACCGCCTGATACGGGAACGTGATGGCATGGGCCCTGTCAACTTGCGCGCCGATGTCGAAAGTCAGGAAGTCGAACAACAAATGTCGAAATTGATTTCTGAACGCGCAGATTTAACCCAAGCGATTGAAGAACTGCGTGGCGGAATCAATAAACTGAACAAAGAAGCCCGTGAACGCCT
>CAZVSN010000020.1:0-16820 GCA_964629455.1 uncultured Micavibrio sp.
CGAATCGATTCGTTCAGTATGCCATAAATGGAATCGCGACCCTATAAAAATATCTGAGCAGCCTGAAATGGATTAAGGGTTAAATCCTTCGCTTATTCAAACGCTATTCTCTTGACAATTCTCTTGACAATAATTTTTCATAACATTAATAAGGGGGGTGGTTTTAAGGTAAAGATATTAAAATGCCCCAGACGTTAAAAGATGACAAAAATTGGACAATCCAGTTTAACACGCAAACCAGAGATCAATTGATTGATGTGTCGCGTGTGATTGCGCATGCGATAGCGCCGTATCTTTCTGAGAATTTAGAAAATATTCCGCATATTGCGGTCATTGGTAGTGTTAGGGGGGCAAATCAATGGTAATCGAAGCCATGATGAAAACCCTTTTAGATGAATATAATCCAGAAGATATGAAGCGCGCTGATTCTCCAAGGAATATGTTTCTTGAAGCTTATCCGGATCATGCTAGGTATAAATATTGTCAGGCCGTTGGTCATTTTAAAGGTGAGCCTGTTATGTTTGGGTTTGATCGGGTTACCGATAAGTATAAAGCAGATAAAAAGTATAAAAAAACTGCAAATAGATGGCTTGTTCATGCCTTTCATAAAGCTGCAAAATCTCACGGCCTTTTTGATCCCGTCGGTGCAATTTTTACATCTGATGAATATGGTCAGAGAATTCAGCCTTCTATCATTATTGATCTTCATAATGACCAAAATTCGATAAACAGTTGGAATAGAAACCTGATGGTTCATATTGTTAATTATAATTTGAAAGCGAGCCCTCACTCTAGGATATACTGGGAGGCTTTGGAATATTTTAAGAATAATCTAGAGTTTCCGGTGGGGATTCTGGATAGTAATCCCTCTATCCCCCTTCGTTTTCGAGATTTTTCCTGAATTTGCAAAAATTATGATGACACAAGAAAATAACGCTGGAAGATTAAATTTGTTAAAAGATTTTATTAACTATAAAGACACATCCGATAAAATACAGCATGACATACAATCATACCTGTGGGATTTTGAAGGAAAACCTGCGTTATTGGGCGCAAAAGACATCGCGCGTGTTTTAAAATTATATCTAGAACAGAAAATTACAGCACGAGATATAGGTAGATGGGCAAATTTTCTTGAATGTCGTGATGATGTTCATGCCCACGAATCTATCGCCGATATTCTATTTGAACTTGCCAATCCTGATATAGAAGGTGAATTAACAGAGGCTCGTGCAAAATCAATATTGCTTGAGTTGTAAAACGCCAAAATCTGCAAAACGAACTGAGTTTGAAAAGAAAAAACCCCGCAGATATACGGGGTTTTTTGGTGTATTTATATCGGGGTGGTTATTAGTATTTTACGCCGCAACCATACGGATTGGTGGATGATGTTTCCACCGCTTTGCCTGCTTTTAAGTCTGCGATGGCGGCTGTCACATAGTTTTTAGATGTTGCGATATCGGCTTTGTCAGCACTTGAGTTGTCATCAATTGCGCCTGCGTATGCCAATTTCCCATCTTTATCAATGACGAACATATGCGGGGTTGTTTTTGCGGCATATAATGTGCCGATTGTTCCTGTTTCATCAATAATCAAATGGGTTTGTGCTGATTTTTTATCGGCATAGATTTTATTCAGCTCTGTTGCGGAATAGTTTCCTTCTTTGTCTTTGGCAGATGAATTGATGGCAATCCATACAACGCCGTCAGCAGTTGCGGTGGTTTGCAGGGATTGCATATTTCCGCCGTCATAATGTTTTTTAACAAATGGGCAATCAGGGTTTGTCCATTCGAGAACAACTGTTTTTCCTTTGAATTCTGATAGAGAAACTGTTTTTCCGTTTGTATCTGTTGCTGTAAATTCAGGAGCCATTTCGCCCACTTTCGGTGCTGCGTAGGCGGCAGTGGTTGTGAGTGGAATAAGCGCCAAAGCCATTAAGAGTAGTGATTTCATATTTTTTTCCTTTTATGGTTGTTAAATTATTTGTTTTTATTCTGCGCTGTTGACAACATCTGCCACGAGTCCAGAGGTTAGCAATTGCGGTAGAATTTTTGGTTCCGGACGTTGACCTGTTTGTGTGTCACGCGCCCCGTAAAAGACATAGAGCGGAACGCCGTTTCGTCCATAGGTTTGTAAAAATTCTGTGATTTCTGGGTTTTTATTTGTCCAATCCCCCACCACATATTGAACATCTTTATCTTTGAATAAAGATTGTGTGGCATCGGTATAAATGGCAATCCGTTCATTGACCTGACAGGTAATGCACCATGACGCTGTCATATCAACAAATATCGGTTTATCGCCCGCAATCAATTTATCAAGTGAATCTTTGGTATAGGCGATATTGGGAATGGTGGGAGATGGGTCTGATGATTTGGTATTTGTTCCCGCATGGCTTAAGACCGCTATCAGAAATGCCAGAATGATGGATGTGATGGACAGGGCATGAATTGCCGTTTTCAAAGGCTGGCGGCGCGGTTCATGGCGAGATACCCAGATCGAAAAAGCAATTAAGACCAATCCGCATGACCCCAGTAATGTTCCGTATTCGCCCGTGACTTGTTGTGAATACACCCAAATCAGCCATGCGACAGAAGCAAAGAGGGGAAAGGACATCAGTTGGCGGAAGGTTTCCATCCATGCCCCCGGTTTTGGCAGAGATTTACGCAACGCCGGAATAAAGCACAACAAAAGATAAGGGAGCGCCAGACCAAAGCCCAGTGCCAGAAATACAGCAAGAGATATGACAGGGGGTTGGGTTAGGGCGTAGCCCATGGCGGTCGCCATAAAAGGGGCCGTGCAAGGTGTTGCCACAATGGTTGCAAGCATTCCTGTGAAAAATGTTCCTGTGTATCCATGTTTGGAGGCAAGTTTATGGCCGATATTGGTTAAGAGATGGCTTTTCATTTCAAAAAAACCAGACAGATTGAGCGCCATCACAAATAGCAAATACGCTAGCAGCAAAACCACTACAGGATTTTGCAATTGGAATCCCCATCCGATTTGTTGTCCTGCTGTTTGCAGGGCAATTAATATGCCTGCGATAAACAAAAAGCAGACCATAACCCCCAACGTATAGAAAATACCGTGAAGATTGGCGTGTTTTTGTTCGCGGTCAGACATTTTGACGAGAGATAAAGCTTTCATCGACAGCACAGGAAAGACGCATGGCATCAAGTTGAGGATAAGGCCGCCGAGGAGCGCCAGAAAAATGGCCTGTCCGAAGGATGTTGGTGTTGTGGGCGTTGATGTCGTCGGGTTGGGGGCGGTCGCTATTAATGCTGTGGCTGATACGGGGACGGTGAGTGCTACAGCACGATGGATATTATTTTTATCAATATAAGTCAAAACACCTTTTAATGTTATGAGTTCGCTCAACGGGCGCGTATCACGTTCAGCTTTTATGATGATTTGATTGTCCGATACAGATATATCCTGTGCACTGGCGTTCAGGATAATGCCCCAATCTTCGGGAAAGAAAAAGAAATCGGTTGCGCCTGATAAATCTTTTGCTTCGTCGGTGTCCATCATGAATTTAAACAAGATAGACTGGTCTTGCTCTTCGATGCTGCCTTGCCATGGTTTTTGTTCTGGAATGGCGGCGCGTGCAGAGGCAAAGAGGTCAGGGTTTGTTGGCGTTTGTGCCGTGTTGTTTTGATTGACGGGTAAGTCAATTGCAAATTCCTTGATTTCGGGAACGCAAATATCAGAACAGACAAGCCATGATATTTTGGCCGCGATATGCACCGTGTCGCCCGTTACATTCTTGGGAACATCAAGCGTTGTGAGGAGTGTTACATCATTACCGAACCCAAAATTCATTAAGGGGCCTGTTGCTTGGCGTTCTGGTGCTGGATATAAAATGTCGCCCGATGAAAAACCTGTGGGGACCGTCCATTTAATCGATGTTGTTTCACCAGAATCGCCCGGATTTTTCCAATAGGTATGCCATCCCGCCGCATGGTGTTGGGTGATGGCGAAGGTCAAAGGCTGTCCTGCGGTTATGGAATTGAATTCCGGAATCAAACGTGTTTCGACATAACGGGGCACGCCGTCCTTTACTATTCCTGCCTGCGTGGTTCCGCCCCATAAGGCGAGGATAGCAAGGGAGAGAGAGAGGAATTTTGTCAGTTTCATATGATTTCTACTTTCAAGCATGTTCAGCATAATTTATCATAGCGAATTGCATATTCTGCGTCATTAACGTTTTCTACACCAAGCTTAACCATAGTATATTCGCCCCATTGGCGCAAAAGGTTACAAGTCATGACACACGATTCTTCCCGTCCTTTGTGGACACCCTCTGAACATAGAAAATCCGCCAGTCACATGGTGAAATTTGCCAAGGAAAACGGTTTTCAGGCGGATGTCACATATGAAGATATTCACGCGTGGTCGGTTGCCGATATTGGCGAGTTTTGGTCTTTGTTCTGGGATTATGCAGATATTATCGGGGACAGGGGCAATATTATCATTCGCGATGAAGGGGATATGGAACATGCCAAATTTTTCCCTGATTCCAAAATCAACTGGGCTGAAAACTTATTAAAACGCCGTGATGACGGAGTGGCAATTATTTTCCGTGATGAAAAATCACGGGAACGCCATATCAGTTTTGCCGAACTGGCGGCGCAGGTATCCCGTGTGCAGCAGGGATTTATTGCCGCAGGCATTGTGGAGGGTGACCGCGTTGCAGGGTTTATGCCCAATATGCCCGAAACATTGATTTGTGCATTGGCCGCGACATCTATCGGTGCGATATGGTCATCTGCGTCCCCTGATTTCGGGGTGCAGGGCGTGGTTGACCGATTCGGTCAGATTGAACCCAAAATTCTGGTATCGGTTGATGGATATTTTTATAACGGCAAGGTGATGGATGTCACCGCGAAATTGGTTGATATTTTGCCCAAAATTTCCAGTGTTCAAAAAACAATCATTGTCCCATTTGCATCCGATACGCCAGATATTTCAAGTGTTCCAAAGGGTGTTTTGCTGTCTGATTTTATTGCGCCGTACACGGCACAAGACCCCAAGTTTACACGGTTGCCGTTTAACCACCCGTTATTCATTATGTTTTCATCGGGGACAACGGGGATTCCGAAATGCATTGTGCACGGGCATGGCGGCACACTTATCCAGCATATGAAAGAACATATGTTGCAATGTGATATTCATGAAGGTGATAAAGTTTTCTATTTCACCACCTGCGGATGGATGATGTGGAATTGGCAAGTATCAGCCCTTGCCAGTGGGGCAACATTGATGATGTTTGACGGGTCGCCGTTTTACCCCGATCCATATGCCCTGTGGGATTACACATCGAAACATGGATGTATGTTGTTTGGAACGGGTGCGAAATATATCGACGCGTTAAAGGCGAATGATTGCGTGGTCAAAGATAAATATGATTTGAGTGCGTTAAAAGTGATTACATCGACAGGGTCGCCATTGGTGCATGAAAGTTTTGATTATGTGTATGATACAATCAAAAGCGATGTTCATTTGGCATCTATTTCTGGCGGAACGGATATTGTGTCCTGTTTCGTTTTGGGTAACCCCATATCCTCTGTGTGGCGCGGAGAAATTCAATGTGCTGGGTTGGGGATGGATGTTCAGTCGATGGATGATAATGGCAAGCCTAACCCTGCGGGGGCAGGCAGTGGAGAATTGGTCTGTATGAAACCATTTCCATCCATGCCGATTGGTTTTTGGAATGACCCAGAGGGCGAGAAATATCACAAAGCGTATTTCGACAGGTTCCCGAACATATGGTGTCATGGGGATTGGATTGAACGTACCAACCATAACGGGTTTGTGATTACAGGACGGTCGGATGCGACGCTTAACCCTGGTGGTGTGCGCATTGGCACGGCCGAGATTTACCGTCAGGTTGAACAAATCCCAGAAATATTCGAAAGCATTGCCGTCGGGCAATTATGGGACAATGATGAACGCGTTGTTTTATTCGTGCGGTTAAAAGATGGATTTGCGTTGAATGATGACATTATGGCGCGTATTAAATCAAAAATCCGTTCAGGGGCTTCGCCGCGCCATGTTCCTGCCAAGATTATTGCAGTCAGCGATATTCCACGCACCAAAAGCAATAAGATTGTGGAACTTGCGGTGAAAGAAGTGATTCATAATCGTCCTGTGCGCAATGTTGAGGCACTCGCCAATCCTGAAGCGTTGGATTTATATAAAAATCTGCTGGAATTGCAGAGTTAAAGAGCCATCAGATGATTGCGCAATGTTGCGAAATCATTCGCCATCACCTGATATTTTTCAGGGCGATCCATTAAATCAGCCAAATGCGCAGGTAGCGGCGGTGTTATGCCCGTTGCGCGTTTGACAACGTCAGGGAATTTCGCGGGATGGGCGCAAGCCAAGGCAACGCAGGGCGCGTGATGCACTAGCCCCGCATGTTCCAATGCATGAATGCCAACGGCGGTGTGTGGGTCAATGATTATATTATGGTCACGATAGATTTTTGACATTGTTTCCACGGTTTGTTCATCTGTGCAACGTCGTGCGGTGAATTCTGATTTTATCCGTTCCAATTCAATTGGTGATACGCTGAATTGTCCATTTTCTTTGAATTGGCGCATCCAATGATTGAGTTTATCTGAATCCCGTCCGACCATGTCGAACAAAACCCGTTCAAAGTTGCTGGAAATCTGGATGTCCATGCTTGGGCTGTAACTCGGGGTGACTTTATCAAGCGACATTGTTCCTGATTCAAAAAAACGTGTGAGAATATCGTTGCGATTTGATCCGATAACCAATGGGCCGATGGGGGCCCCCATTTGTTTTCCGACCCATGCGGCATAAACATTTCCAAAATTTCCTGTAGGGACAGCAAACGCTGGTGTTGTTTTTAATGATTTCGCCGTGGCCACATAGTAAACCGTCTGGGCAATAATCCGTGCCCAGTTAATTGAATTGACGGCAGAGAGATTTTTGCTTGCCCGCAATTCAGAGTCGCCAAAACATTGTTTGACCAAGCTTTGGCAATCATCAAATGTGCCTTCAATCGCGATATTGTGGACATTATCCGCCATCACCGATGTCATTTGGCGACGTTGAATGTCGGATGTGCGCCCGTGCGGATGGAGAATGGTAATTGAAATATTTTTACGACCCTTGCACGCCTCAATCGCCGCGGATCCTGTATCCCCAGAGGTTGCGCCGACGATGGTGATATGTTGTCCGTTTTGTTCCAGCACATAATCAAAGACCCGCCCCAGAAATTGTAACGCGACATCTTTGAACGCCAATGTCGGGCCGTGGAACAATTCCATCAGATAAAGGTCATCACCCATTGGTTGGAGAGGTGCGATGTCATCATTATCAAATATTGGTGATGAATATGTTTCATGAATGATGGTGCGTAAGGCAGTGTCAGGAATGGTTCCTGTGGTAAAAGGTGATATGACTTTGAATGCAATATCCCTATAGGTGTCGGTTGGAAGAATGTTCGGCAGAGTTGGCCAAGTTTCTGGCACAAATAATCCGCCGTCACTGGCAAGTCCTTGTAACAGAATATCGGTGAAAGAGAGGGGGGGCGTTCCGCCGCGTGTTGATATAAATTTCATGCAGTGATTATAGACCATAAATAAATCGGGTTCCAGTGACGGAACCCGATTTTTAGTATTTTTTTCTGATGAGGTAGAATTATTAAAGGCAATTTATCACAACCATTTTATTATACAAATGATTTTTGATAAGCCTGTTAATAAACCCCGCCTGTTCCTTCCAAAGGTTGGTTGGTGGCATCGGGATTTGGTGTCAGCATTTCTTCGGCGGGAACAGGTTCTTCCACTTCGTTTTGTTGCGGGTCTGTTGTGTAGGATGAGGCTGTATTGTTGTCTGGTTCTGTTCCCGCGAGGAAGGCTTCCCAGATGGCGTTCGGGTCGCTGGCTGATGTCGGCCGTCCGTTATGGGCATTGACCTGAACCATCCTGACCCCTTGGGGGACGCGGAACGGTGTTGGCGGTACACCATCCAACGCTTTGCTGATAAATTCTTTGAAAATTGGAACCGCAAGGGACGCGCCAGTTTCTTTTTTGCCCAGTGTTTTCGGGGTATCAAATCCGACAAAGACACCTGCAACCAAATCAGGGGTAAAGCCTATGAACCACGCATCCTTAGAGTCATTTGTAGTTCCTGTTTTTCCAGCCAAGGGGCGGTCAAGATCTGCAAGGGATTTGGCTGTTCCACGTTGGACAACCCCCTCTAAAATCGATACCATTTGATAGGTGGTGCGTGGATCGGCGATTTCTTCGCGTGTATCTGGAACATCGGGTGTGTTTTGTTTTTCCCATTTGATTAATGGGCCGCATCCTGTGCAGGGGCGGGTATCTGTGCGTTCAATGGTTTGCCCGCCTCTGTCCTGAATACGATCAATAAAGACAGGCGATATTTTTTTGCCACCATTGACCAGCATTCCATAGGCGGTTGTTAATTGCATCAGGGTTGTTTCATCCGCCCCTAACACATTGGACAAATTGGCCGGCATATTATCATCAATGCCAAAGCGCGTCGCATATTCGACAATTGTTTTGATGCCGATGGATTGAGCGAGGTGAATGGTCATTAGGTTGCGTGACTTTTCAACACCAACCCTTAGCGGTGTGGGCCCCAGAAAGTCGCTGTGATAGTTTTCAGGTCGCCAGACATTGCCAGCGCTATCGGTAAATGTAATCGGTGTATCCATGACTATCGATGATGGCGTATACCCTTTATCAAGTGCCGCCAGATAGACAAAAGGTTTAAAGGCAGAGCCTGGTTGACGTTTGGCTTGGGTTGCGCGGTTAAATTCACTGCCGTCAAATTTCCATCCGCCTTGCATCGCCAGAACGCGCCCTGTATTCGGGTCGAGTGCGACAATCGCGCCCTGTACAATTGGAACCTGACGCAAATGATAGGTGTCTTTTTCAATCAATTCTGAAAAGACGATGTCACCTGTTCGAAGTGATTTTTGTTTTTCGGTTGATTTGGCCCATGTGACATCATCAGCAATTATTTTCCCGCGGGCGTTATCGGCAAACCCGATTTCGCCAGCACTGTTTAAAACCATTGCCAGTTTCCATTGTGGCAACATACCAATGGGGGCGGGGGTGTTTTTCAGCGTGGTTGCAAAGTCGTTTGTATCGCTTGCGCGGCTGAGTGACCCTCGCCAACCATGTTTGATGTCATAGGCCATCAGGCCATTCTGGAGAGCTGTTTCTGCGAGTTTCTGAAGTTTTGGATCAAGGCTGGTGCGGACTGATAATCCCCCGCGATATAATCCGTCATCTCCGTATTTTTCTTTGAGTTCGCGTCTGACTTCTTCGGCGAAATAAGGGGCATCGATGACTTCATCATCTTTTTGTTTGATAGTGACCAGAGGAATGGCTTTTGCTTCTTCTGCCTGTTCCTTTGTGATGTGGTTGTCTTCTACCATGCGGTCGATAACCCAGTTGCGGCGCGCGACGGCTTCGTCGTGTTTTGTTTCTGGATTATAATTATTAGGAGCTTTGGGGAGTGCCGCTAGAAACCCGACCTCGGCAATATTTAATTCGTTGAGTGGTTTATTAAAATAATGAAGAGCTGCCGCCGCCACACCGTAAGAGCGTTGCCCCAGAAAAATCTGGTTCAGATATAATTCCAGAATACGGTCTTTGGAAAAAGTTTGTTCCAGCTTATAGGCCAAAATGGCTTCGCGAATTTTCCGTTCATAAGATACTTCGTTGGTCAGTAAAAAGTTTTTAGCAACCTGTTGGGTAATGGTCGATGCGCCGACAGGGCGTTTACCCATTCCCCGATTTTTAAAGTTCATCACAACCGCACGGGCAACCGCCGTTATATCCACCCCTTTGTGGTGGTAAAAATTTTGATCTTCGGCGGAGGTAAAAGCGTTAATGACGTTTTGTGGTATTTCGGAAATTGGCAAGAAAATACGTTTTTCTTGGGCAAATTCAGCCAGAAAACGCCCGTCACCTGCGTGAACCCTTGTGACAACTGGCGGTTTATAATCTTTGAGGGTTGAAAATTCGGGCAGGGATTGTCCATATTTATAAATAATCCCGCCTACCAAGATAATGCCCGCAATCGCGCCTAAAAAACCAAGCGATATAAGGAGGAGAAACAAGCGACCGAGTATTTTCCCAAGTATTTTCCCAAGTGTTTTCATAGGGTCTTTATGGCACAGGTTTTTTCAGGTTAAAAGCCAGAAATATCAGAAAAAAGTCAATACTTGATTTTTATCCAAAAAAGCGACCTAATGGAGGCAGAAAAATTCGTTTTTATTCTGCTTTATTCTGCGTTTCATCCCATTTAGACGAGAACATCATGTTTATGAAACCGATGCGGGACGCAGCCGCTATTTCCTTTTTTTTCTTTATTTCTATGGGTATGGTTTTCTATGTCGCTTTGCGGGGGTTGGCAACAACACCTGACGAGATATTCGCACAGTATAAATCTGTGTTTTATATGGCGTGGGCAGGCGATTTTCTTGTATCCCTGATTTTGTTTTTTGTTGTGTTTTATTTACAGCGTCGTTGTTATTCCATTATTTTGCAGAATGATGAATTGCAAAGGGATTTGAGCGCGGCGCATTTGCAAAGTCAGGCCGTCACCCAGTCTATGATGGCGGAACTTGCAGAATTCGAGCAGTTAAAGAATCGTGTTGATCATTTTTCTAGTCACATCGAGAGTATGCTTTCTGGGTCGGTTGAAGGTATTTCATCACTAACCCAGTATGCCAATGATATGCAATCGTCTTTAAAAGAATTAAAGGCAAAGACAACGCATTATCGGGGTGAGATTTCTGAAGCGTCTGAGAAAGTTATGGGCGTGTTGAAAATTGCCGATAATATGATTGAGGTTAATACCAAAATTCATGATGCGTTATTGCTCATTCCTAAAATTACATCACAAATCAATTTGGTTGCCTTGAATGCCACTATTGAAGCGGCGCGGGCGGGCGAGGTTGGCAAAGGTTTTTCGGTTGTTGCGGCAGAGGTTAAAAAATTAGCCCTAGAAACATTTGATATTACCAAGAGTATCACGGCTTATTTAGGGGAGGGCGATAACACAGCCCAGCAAATAAACGGATTAGTTACTAGCATGGTTGATGTCATGCATGATGCAAAAGGGATGATTGAAGGCACTGTTCAAACAGTGACAGAACACGTTGATCATTTGGACAATATGCGGAATGCCGTTGATGCATTAAGTTACAGCTTGCAAGACATTGGTGCAGAAATATCTGGCTTTCAGGCGGGCCTATCAATTTCAAGAATAAAAAATATTTAAGCATAGGATATTAAGTTATGACCCAATCCGATACACAGGCAAATAAAGGTTATCCTAACATCTTGGTGGTGGAAGACAGTAGTGCCGATGCCGCATTGGTTAAAATGCAGGTTCTGTCTGTTTGGCCCAATGCAAAGGTGACAGTGGTTGATAGTTTGGCAAAATCATTTGTTGCTTATGATGAATCAAAACCCAATTTGCTTCTTCTGGATTTGAATTTGCCAGATGGATTTGGCCCGAGGTCTGTTGAGGAAATTATGTCGTTCAGCCGTGGCGTTCCTGTTTTGGTGATTACAGGAATGGAATCAATGCTGACAATGAATGAAGCGATACGATACGGGGCATCAGGTGTTGTGTTTAAAGACAAAATTATGACGGATGAGTTTAAGGAAACATTGCTCAAAAGCATAAAGGGTTAATGGTCGTTTGATATGCCTATGGATAGATTAAGGTATTTTTATAAAATTATCAGACCCATTTTTATATCGATCATTGTTGCTGTTTTATATTTCGGTCTTGGGAAATTCGGCATTATGCTGTCTGTCCCCCCTGGGTATGCCACATTAATATGGCCACCATCTGGATTGGCACTTGCTGCTGTTATTCTTTATGGATACGAATCTGTTTTAGGCATATTTTTTGGTGCGTTTCTTTTCAATTTAAGCATCGTTCATGGCCTGTCGTTTGAAACGGGAATTGATACAACAAAAATAAATGTTCCTATATTGATTGCAATCGGGTCGACAATACAGCCTGTGCTGGCAAGGAAAGCTATTTCTTATTTATATGGTGTTCCCGCCCATTTTAAAAAATGGGCTGATTTAGCCCATCTTATTTTTGTTATTATACCCGTGTTTTGTTTTGTGGCGCCAACAATTGGTGTTCTGTCTTTGTATTACGGTGGCATTGTTAGTGCAGAAAATTTCTGGAGCAATTGGGCCACATGGTGGTTTGGCGATTATATAGGCATTGTTCTTTTTGCTTCGCTTATTCTGTTTTTACCTGTTTTCTCCAACAGGATAATGTGGAAAGAGCATGTTCTCACTGGTTTAACTATCTTTAGTATTTATGCGT
Source organism: uncultured Micavibrio sp. (assembly GCA_964629455.1). Taxonomy (GTDB): domain Bacteria; phylum Pseudomonadota; class Alphaproteobacteria; order Micavibrionales; family Micavibrionaceae; genus UBA1573. The sequence goes on from CAZVSN010000020.1 coordinate 12,370, forward strand.
TGATGATACCCCTCGGGATAACTATTTATGCTTGGAAAGCATCAACCCAGTTTATCTATGAAAAGAATTTATTGACGTTTCAGGAACAGGTGGTTGAAGCAGAAAAAGCATTGATGCACCGTATAGATTCATATGAATTCGCACTAAAAGGCGCGCGCGGTTTTTTCTTGGGGTCGGATTATGTGTCGCCTGATGAGTGGCGTGAATATGTTGGTTCATTAGATGTTGAGCAAAATTTTATCGGTATTAATGGTATTGGATGGATTCCCAAGGTTAGCACGAGCAAGTTGCCAGAGTTTCTGGCATGGGCAAAAGAGAATAAGTCCCCCGATTTTAAAATTCATCCCGATGAATCTTTGTCCCCTGATGAGCGTTACGTTATTACCTATATTGAGCCAGAAGTTAAAAATAAAGCTGCAGTTGGGTTGGATATTTCGTTTGAACAAAAACGGTTTGATGCAGCCAATATATCCCGTGATACAGGGATGACGAGTATTACCAAAAAAATTACATTGGTTCAGGATAATGAAAAGAGCCCTGGGTTTTTGCTGTTAGTTCCTCTTTATAAGAAAGCGAGCGACACATCAACCGTTCAACACAGACGTGATTCTTTGATGGGGTGGATATATGCCCCGTTTATTGCAAAAAGATTTATGAATGATTTGGTTGTGGGGCAAGGCAAGCTGCTTCAAATTCGTATTTATGATGGGGATATCATCAATAATGATGAATCGATTTATGATAGCCAAAAAGATAGAAAGGCTGATTATAATCCAGAGTATCAAGTCACCAAAACAATTGATATTAAGCAAAACAGATGGACATTGATTTATGAGAGTACTCCCGCATTTGAAAAGCAGGTGTATGGGTATGAACCTTTGTTGATATTAATTGGGGGACTTCTTTTTACTCTTCTTTTTGGAGTGTTCCTATATTTCTTATCTAGGCAATCCGAAAAAATTCAATTGGAAGTTACGGAGAAAACCCAAGAATTAAGTACAAGTGAGCAGCGTTATAATTTGGCTGTTAAGGGGATGAGTGCAGGGTTATGGGATTGGAATGTTGTTACGGGTGAATCTTTCTGGTCTGAGCAATTTAGAAGAATCCTTGGCATATCAATGGATGAGATGGCATCTGATGCGGCGTTTATGGCGCGTATCCATCCAGATGATTTGGATGCAGTTAATGCAGATATTCAGCGCCACTATAGTGATGGTGTGTCACATGATATGCAGTTTAGAATGCGTCATGAAGATGGGCATTTTATTTGGGTTCATGGAAGCGCCCAAACTGCTTGGAATGATTTGGGCGCTCCTGTTCGTATGGTTGGGTCGATTACCGATATTTCCGCACGGAAATATGCTGAAGACGCCTTAATTCGTAGTGAGGAACTCAATAATCTGGCTGTTCGCGGGATGAGTGTTGGGTTGTGGGATTGGAATATCCTGACGGGTGAGATTACAACATCTTATAAATTGCATGAGCTTTTGGGATGGAATTTTGGTTCTGAATTTGTTGCCAATTTTAATGATTTTGTCGATCGTGTTCATACCGATGATATTGAAAAAGTTACTATGGCGCTTAACAATCATTTGGTAAATAAATTCCCTTATGATGTCGAATACAGATTACAGATGGATAATGGCGGATATATTTGGTTGCAGGCCTGCGGTCAGGCCAAGTGGGATGAGGATGGAAAGCCCACCCGCATGGTTGGTTCCATCGCCAATATTGATGCACGGAAAAGAGCTGAAGAAAAACTGATTGAGTCCAATGCTGAATTGGAACGTTTTGCCTATGTCGCGTCACATGATTTGCAAGAACCATTGCGTATGGTGCGTAATTTTACGCAAATTTTGAACGAAGAATATGGGCCGAAATTCGATGCTCAGGCCAGAGAATATATGGGTTTTATTGTGAATGGGGCGACCCGTATGCAATATTTGGTCAGTGATTTGTTGGAATATTCCCGTGCCAGTAAAGAAGAACTGGATATGCAGGATATTGAATGCGATTCCATTATGCGTGCCGTTGAGGAGAATTTGAAATCGGTTCTGACCGAAAGCGGGGGGCGAATATATTACGATAAGCTTCCTGTTGTGTGGGCCAACCCTATCCAGTTGATGCGGTTAATGCAAAATCTGGTTGGTAATGCTTTGAAATACAGAAAGAAAGACGTTAAACCCGACGTATCTGTCGAAGTTACTGAGCAAGATGATCATTGGTTATTTTCAATCGCCGATAATGGTATCGGAATTAAAGAAGAATATTTGGATCAGGTTTTTGTTTTATTCAAACGGTTGCATCGTTCTTCGGAATACGAAGGTACAGGTATTGGTTTGGCTATTTGTAAAAAAGTTGTTGAAGGTATGGGCGGAGAGATATGGGTTGAATCTGAATATGGAGAGGGAAGTATTTTCTATTTCACTCTTCCTAAAAGCAAGAACAGGGGCGCAGTATGAGCGGAGATGTTATCGAGATATTTTTAGTTGAAGATAATGATGGGGATGTTTTTCTGGCCCGCAAAGCGTTTGAAAAGCTAACTCGTCCCTATCGCATTACGGTTGCCAATGATGGGGAAACCGCGCTTCAGATGTTGAAAAAGGAGGGGGTTTATCAGGAAACGCCCCATCCCCACCTTATTTTTTTGGATATTAATTTGCCCGGAAAAGATGGAAAGCGGGTTTTGTTGGATATTAAGAATGATGAGAATTTGCGGCGTGTTCCTGTTATCGTTCTATCCAGTTCAAAAGCCGAACATGACATTCTTCAGGTTTATAATGATTTGGCCAGTGCCTATATTTGTAAGCCGAATACAATTGATGATTTCAGAAACATTGTAGCGGCCGTTGATACATTCTGGTTCGGGCATTGTATTTTGCCGAAACGATAGGATGCATTGATGGATAAGGATAAGATAGCAAAAGAATTTGAAGACTTTGTTCATATCGTATCGCATGATATGGCCGCCCCCCAACGCCATATCCGCGAATTTACCAAATTATTATTGGCATCGATTGATACCCCCCTGAATGATGAACAGAAAATGTTCCGTGAATTTATTGAAAAGGGATTGGTGCGTGTTGAAAAGATGCAGGATGCGTTGCTTGCTTTTTCAAGGGTTACAACCCAAGGAAAGGAATTGGAAATTATTCAGAGCCATGAATGTATACAGTCGGCTCTGGAAAAACTGGCAGGTAAAATAAAGGAATGTCAGGCCAAGGTATCTGTGCCCCAGCAATCTTTTCCAGTGATGGGTGATAGGGCGCAAATTGAACATGTTTTCTTTATTTTGATTGATAATGCGCTGACTTATGTTGCTGACGGTGTGACCCCTGATATTTGTATCGGTGGCGAGGTTGTTGATGGGCGGGTTGAATTTTTTGTCACCGATAATGGTATTGGTATCCCTTTGGAACATAGCGAGCAAATATTCGGGATGTTCCGCAAATTACACGCACCTGATGCCTATGGCGGCGGGAGCGGGGCAGGTTTAGCAATCGCCCGTAAAATCATTCGTCGTCATGGTGGCGAAATGAGTGTTGTGCCAACACAGTCGGGTGGCAGTTGTTTTAGGTTTTCTTTGTTGATGGGCAATGAGAATTAAAAAGATGGTGACCGCGGTGGGATTCGAACCCACGACCTACTGATTAAAAGTCAGTTGCTCTACCGGCTGAGCTACGCGGTCATTCTCTTGACCTTTTCTGGCCCCTTGCCGGTGTTTTATCATTTTCATGATGTTAGGGCCTTGAAAGTTGGGGTAAAATACGGAAGTCCCCCCCCTTCGTCAAGTAAAGAATTGATATTATTTACGTTTCATCCCGTTTTTTTATCAAACCCTTGATTTTTCAGGGGGTTCAGGGCGTTATAATTTGAATTTTTCGTGGAGCCGCGCCTGTACGGCGGGGGTGACGAATTCCCCGATATCGCCGCCCAATGACCCGATTTCCTTGATAAAGGACGAGGATACAAATTGCCATTTATCAGCCGCCATCAGGAAAACGGTTTCGATATCGGGGGCCAGTTTGGCGTTCATTCCTGTCATTTGGAATTCAAATTCAAAGTCCGACACGGCGCGTAAGCCCCGAAACAGGCAGGTGGCTTTTTTCTTATGCGCGTAGGAAATCAGCAATTCTTCGAATGATTCAACCGTAATCGGGCAAGATTTATCGGGCAGATTGTTAATGTCGGTCTGCACCATGTCCAAACGATCTTCGATAGAAAAGAGGGGGGCTTTTTTCTCATTATTGGCAACGGCCACTATCAAATGGTCAACCAGTTTGCTGGCACGTTTGATAATATGCAGGTGGCCTTTGGTAATGGGGTCGAAAGTGCCCGGATAAATTCCTATGCGTGGGGACATTCTAAATTTCCTTAAATTCTTGTTTCTATTCAAAACTATCTATAAAGTCATTTTTTATGAAAGCAAGTATTACCCCTGATATTCATCC
>CAZVSN010000020.1:16920-23938 GCA_964629455.1 uncultured Micavibrio sp.
AACTATCTATAAAGTCATTTTTTATGAAAGCAAGTATTACCCCTGATATTCATCCTTTGGTCGCGGATAGCTGGACCGATTATGCCCTGTTGGATTCGGGGCATGGGCGGAAGCTTGAGCGTTATGGAAAAATTGTGGTCGATCGACCAGAGCCACAGGCGTTGTGGAGTCCTTCGCTCTCTGAAAAAGAGTGGGCGAAGGCCGATGCAACATTTACCGATAGCGGTGGTGAAGATGCTGAAACCGGAAAATGGCGCATTCATCAGGATGTTGCCGAAGCGTGGCCCGTTAAATGGAATGATATCAGTTTTATTTGCCGTTTGATGTCATTCCGCCATATGGGGTTGTTCCCTGAACATCTGACCCATTGGCAATGGGTGAATGAAAAGATTAAGGCGGCGAACCGTCCTCTCAATATTTTGAACCTCTTTGCCTATACGGGGGCGGCGAGTTTGGCTGCTGCCCAAGCTGGGGCGCAAGTCACCCATTTGGATGCATCGAAAAAAGCCATTCAATGGGGAAAAGATAATCAAGAAGCAAGTGGGTTGCAAGACAAGCCCATTCGTTGGATTTGTGATGATGCCAAAGCATTTGTTGCGCGGGAAATTCGCCGTGGCCGCAAATATGACGGCATTATTTTAGATCCGCCGAAATTCGGGCGCGGGCCTGATGGGGAACGGTGGCAGATTGAAGAAGATTTAACCCCGTTTCTGAAAGAGTGTGCATCGTTATTATCGGATGACCCGTCATTTATGATTTTAACAGCCTATGCGATGCGGTTATCATCGGTCACTCTTGCTGCCATCATGACAGATGTTACGGCAGGTAAAGGTGGGTCGGTTGATTACGGCGAATTATTGATTAAACAAGAAAATGGCCAGCGGTTTTTATCGACGTCATTATATGCGCGGTGGGCGGCGTAATCATGTCAGTTAAAATTATATCATCGCCGTCCAATCCGATTATCAAGGACATCAAAGCGCTTGAGATGCGGAAGCGCAGAAAAGAAACAGGGCTGTTTCTGGTCGAAGGGCTTCGTTCCGTGATTGAGGGCGTGGAGTTGGGCGCGCAGTTGAAATACATTGCCTATCACATTGAAACTGCTGATAAGCCAGACCTAAAACACTGCGTTGCGTATTGCGATGATTGCGGTGGATTGGCTTTAGAGGTCACATCTGAGGTTTTGGCAAAATTATCAAACAAGGATAATCCGCAATCGGTGATTGGTGTTTTTGAACAAAGGTTTAGTCGCCTGTCTGATATCGACACCAAAGTTGCGAAATGTTGGGTGGTGTTGGAACAAGTCCGCGACCCCGGAAATTTGGGAACCATTATGCGCACGGTGGATGCGATTGGCGCGGACGGTGTGATATTGATTGACCAATGTTGCGACCCGTATTCGGTTGAGGCCGTACGGGCAACGATGGGGTCATTGTTTTCGGTGAAATTGGTACAGACCACGCGCGAAGATTTTATAAAATGGCGTGCGGGTTGGACGGGCGATGTGATTGGCACAACGTTACAGACCTCTGTTGATTTTCGAGAGGTGGAACCAAAATCACCTATTCTGTTGATGATGGGAAATGAGCAGGCGGGTCTGTCCGATGCATTGCGCGATGTTGCAACCACCTGTATTCGTTTACCTATGAATGGGCGTGCGGATAGCCTTAATTTATCTGTGGCGACGGGGATTTGCCTTTACGCGATGATGGAACCTTGGCAAAAATAGAATATAAAAAACCCGCCGATTGGCGGGTTTTTGTTGAATTCATTTATTATCTAGCTTGTTTGGCGGCGGAGGAAGGCTGGAATATCCAATTCGTCCTCTTCCGCTTTTGCTGCTGATGGCGCATCAATATTCAGACGGCCTTGGGCTGGTTCTTGTGCCATTGCAACTTGACTGCTACCAACAGCCCCACCAACAGACGGTGCAACGCGGTTTTGGTAGTAAGTGCGTTGTTGCTGAGCAGGTTGTTGTTGTTCTTCGCCAGTAAAGTCATATCCGTCTTCGTTGCCAGAGAGGGATTCAATGCTTGCTTCTACACGACGATACCCACTGGTGATACGCTCAAACAGGGATGGGGATTTTTTACGAGCCTGTACCTGTTGTTGTGGTGCCGGTTGCGGTTGGTATTGTTGAGCAACTGGTTCTTCTGCTGGGTAGTAGGTTGGAGCAGGTTGTTGTCCCATTTGTGCCGCGTAACCATTTCCACCTTGAACTTCCATTGGTTGTGGAGGGATATAGGCTTCGCCCATTCTTGTTCCGCGTGTGTAGGATGGTTCTGCTTCAACCGGTTGTTGTTGGTAAATTGGTTGTGGGGCAGGTTGATAGGCTGGTTGGGAGATTGGTGCGTATTGAACGGCTTTTGGGAAAGACGCGCTGACTGGTGCAACATAGATGGGTTGTTTTGCAACTGGTTCTGCAACAGGTGCAGATACTGGTGCAAAACGTGATGTGCGAGGTGCGGCGGCGGATACTGCGCCAACCAAACCACGAGCGCCTGTTACTGGCATTTTCTTTTCGGCAACGGCCGCATCAATACCAGTTGCAACAACTGATACGCGGATTGTGCCTTCTAATGCTTCGTCAAAGGTTGAACCGAAGATGATATTGGCATCTGGGTCGACTTCGTCACGAATGCGGTTACAGGCTTCGTCCACTTCAAAGAGGGTCATATCATATCCACCAGTGATATTGACGATAACGCCTTTTGCACCTTTCATGGACACATCGTCCAGTAATGGATTGCTGATTGCTTTTTCAGCGGCTTCAATCGCGCGGTTGTCGCCCGTTGCTTCGCCTGCGCCCATGACGGCTTTGCCCATTTCCTGCATCACGGAACGGATGTCCGCGAAGTCGAGGTTAATCAAACCCGGCATCACAATCAGGTCAGTTACGCCGCGTACTGCGGATTGCAGAACGCTATCGGCCATTTTGAAACCGTCGGCAAATGTTGTTTTGTCATTGACGACACGGAACAAGTTTTGGTTTGGAATGACGATGAGGGTATCCACATATTCCTGTAGTTCTTTCAAACCTTCTTCGGCCATTTTCATGCGGCGTGTGCCTTCGAAATGGAATGGTTTGGTCACAACACCAACGGTCAGGATGCCACGTTCACGGCAAGCCTTGGCAATGACTGCGGCTGCACCAGTTCCTGTACCACCGCCCATACCGGCAGTGATAAACGCCATATTTGCGTCTTCTAAATATTGCATGACATCGTCAAGACTTTCCTCTGCCGCTGCGCGACCAATTTCAGGTTTTGCACCTGCGCCCAAACCTTCGGTTACAACAGCTCCCAATTGAACTTTGTGGTCAGCGAGTGATCCAACCAAAGCCTGAGAGTCAGTATTGCAAACAACAAAGTCAACGCCATTGAGGTTTGTGGAAATCATATTGTTGACGGCATTGCCGCCTGCGCCACCCACACCAATAACAGAAATTTTTGGTGAGAGTTTTTTAGAGTCGTGGTTCACGGTATTCATCCTGATGTTAATCATAATTGAAAGGGCTCCTCCCGATGGTGTCGGTTGCAAGATAAGGCAGTTATAATTTTTTTATGGGGAAAGGTGCTGTTCAAACCGATTCAAGAACGAATCAATATAAACAGTCTAATCCAACGGTGACTCACGGTGCAAGAGGATAAAGACAATAAAATAGGGGATGTGTGGAAGATTCTAAGCTGAAAGGCTTATTTTTTAGATAAAATCTTTTTGTAAGAATATGGATGGTTGTGTGTTTCGTGATTCGGTTGGTACGGTGCGATAAATACGGTTTGTTGAAATGGGTTGTAATATTCCAGCCTGTGCAATGTGCAAAGGATGGTATGGGTCGTTTGCAATGTTTTCCAATCCCTTTACGCCAGCTTGCGCCGCTTGGTATATCCCGCCGAATTGGCGGTTGAGCGGGAGGGTTATTCCATATGCAAGAGTGTATAGTGCAGGTGTTAATGTATTGAGATCAAGGCCGTTTTTCGCAAAGCTGATAGATGTTGCAGATGCAAAGGCGGTAGCAATAACCAAGTCTGCAACGTGTTTCTTTTTATTCAGGTTGGCGATTGTATCATTAAATATTCCTGCGACAGATAAAGTTCCTGAAATTGCTACGATTGCTTGATTAATCGGGTCGCATGCTACAACTGGTAAGTTGTATGCTCCAGTTGCGACTGCCCCCGCCCCTATGGCATCGGCTTCTTTCTGGTATTTGATAGGCGTATTGATTTTTGGGTTTGGCATAGAATAGCCACGCAACATCATCCCCGCTCCGAATAAATCAAGGGTGATAGCCCCTTTACTTGTGCCAGCCATAAGTCCAGAAATAAGAGTTGCGCCACCACGAGTCATCATTGCGGCACCAGTGCTTCCCAAAAATTTATCCAAAATGGCAGGAAAAATAGGTTTCCCAGATTGGTTGGCAATTTCTGTTCCTGTGCGTGCAATAAGGGCTGCCACAACTCCTGTTGCCCCAGCTAATATGGAGAGAGTTCCCATTCCGTTTAAAGATAAAAGAGCAGTTCCCGCGGCAAGGATGGTCGCTGGGTCGGTCAGAACATTTGTGGCGGTTCGGGCGCGGGTTAGGATAGGGGCGATTTCTTTTACGTTTTCAAACATTTAATGATTATACATAACACTTGAAAAGGTGTCAATATTTGTGTAAAATTGGTCGTTGTAATCTTGATTCAGGCGAATAGGCTAAAGCAAATAAATGACCAAGGAAAAATTGATGGAAATCTATAATCGTAAGGCGTTCACGGTTTCCCAGAGCGATTGGGAGGCTGCGTTACAATTGGCTGAACCCGACCCTGTTGTTCATATTCGCCATGCGGTGATATCGGGGGACGAATCATATCGCATTCATGTCGCCGCTATCCCTGAACGGGTTGGGTGTCATTATCATGCCCATGGGGATGAGGTGTATGAGGTGGTTGCGGGGGCAGGGACATTATATTGGGGCAAAGTTATTGCGGGTACGACCAATGTAAATTGGGAAACACCGATTGATGTTGTGGCGGGGCAAAGTTTTATAATTCCTGAAGGATACGCCCATCAACTTGCCAAACGTGGTGACGATGATTTGGTGATTTTATTCGGCTGCCCCGACACGCATTTGAATGATATGCAGGATAGAACTGTGTTGCCTTATGATTTGGGAATGAGGATTTAGAAAAAATCCCCCGATACATTCGGGGGATTTTTTAAATATGATCTTTCTTATTCCGATTGATGTTGCTGTGGACGGCGTGGGCCGTTGGAGTGTGGACGGCGCGGACCACCAGAATGTTGACGGCGTGGATTGTTGCCTTGGTTGCTGGATGGTTGACGTCCATCATCATCGCCAGCGTCATCGCCAGCATTTTGTCCGCCATCGGTGATGAAATCAGGCAATTCGTTGCCAATTTCTGCCTGACGGTTGCGGGATGCGCGGTGCGGAGGAATAGGAATTTGGCGTTGATTGGTTTCATCGCGTTCCGATGCCGCCATTTCAATTTCCAGACGTGCCGCGACTTTGCGCAGTTCGTGCATGGCTTCTTGCAGGCGTTCACGCGCTTCGGCATTCTTTTTGGAACTTCCCCAGACATCGTATGCCGTGATACAGGCTGCGGTGGCTTCTTTCAGGCGTTGTTGGGTTTCTTCCATTTTTTGTTCCTCTTTTTTTAAATTAAGTCGCGTACCCTAACGTTTTCGGGGCTTTAGGTCAAGGAATCCCTTTATTCCTATTGTGCTGTCCAGGCGCCATCTATGGAAAGTGTGGTTCCCGTGACGTTGCGCGCCCCTTCGGAACATAAGTAGGATACCATTGCGCCGATTTCCTCAGGTGTTGCAAAGCGGGCATTGGGTTGTTTTTCAAGCAACAGGGCTTCGGCTTCGACATCTTTGGACGTTCCGTTTTTGGCCGCACGGTCGTCGATTTGTTTTTGGACCAACGGGGTTAAGACCCATCCTGGGCAAATGGCGTTGCAGGTAATATTTTGACGGGCATTTTCTAATGCAACGACTTTTGTTAATCCAACAACACCATGTTTGGCAGCGACATATGCAGATTTGCCAGCAGAGGCAACCAAGCCATGGGCAGAGGCAATATTAATGATGCGTCCCCAGCCACGTTTTTTCATGCCTGGAATCGCGGCGCGAATACCGTAGAAGACACCTGTCAGATTGATATTGATAATTTTCTGCCATTGGTCGAGTGGAAAATCTTCAATAGGGGATACAAATTGAACGCCTGCATTATTGACAATGATATCGAGTGAGCCGAGTTCAGTTTCGGCACGCGCAACCATTGCGGCAACACTGTCGTAATTGGTGACATCTGCATCGGAAAAAATGGCTTTTACACCAAATGTTGTTTCAATATCTTTGCGGGTGGTTTCAATAGTTACCGCGTCGCCAAATCCATTCAAGACAATGTGACATCCTTCACCAGCCAGAACATGGGCGATGCCCAAACCAATCCCGCTGGTTGAACCTGTAATTAATGCAACTTTGTTTTTGATGGACATGGTTAATCTTCCTTTTTCTTGAATAAGCCAGAGATAGCGTTTTTATGGGCTTCTTTTTTGATGATATCGGCTTCGACACGGATAATTTCTGCCTTCATATCATTGATATAGGCTTTTAAATCATCCACCGACAGATTATCCAGCAGTCTGGGTTTTAATCGTTTGGTTTTCGGGTCAAGGTCGTCATCGTGAAACATAGTGCAGTGAGAATAGGGGGGATGGTGCGGAATGGCAAGCCTTAGAGCGCGTTTGATTGGTATTTGGTTTATCAGTAAAACTTAATATTTTAATGAGTTTTGCTTATTTTTATTGCTTTTCTTTTATGGTTATGTAATTTGCTTTTCTGTTTTTAAAACAAATAACGGGTTTTAGGTTTTTATGTACGAATTTTTTGATTGTCACGGGACGCGGTTGTTGGTCATTGGGGAGATATTCAACCAAAGAGTATTTGTTGATGATCCATTAAAGAACGAGGCTTTAAATGCTTTGTTTCAGGTGGCAGTTTCCCGGCCATT
>CAZVSN010000021.1:0-19294 GCA_964629455.1 uncultured Micavibrio sp.
ATTTTATGGGTTGCCTCGGCCACTTGCCCTGCCAAATTTTTAACCTCACTTGCCACAACAGCAAATCCCTTACCCGCATCGCCTGCGCGCGCGGCTTCAATAGTTGCATTCAAAGACAGCAAATTAACTTGCTCGGCAATTTTTTGAATCAATCCGACAATGCCGTTCATTGCCTGCGCTGCTTCCAACAATTTCTTGGTTTCAGCATCAGTTTCAACAACCCTTTGATACGCTTCATCCGCCGCAGCAGATGACCGTGTCATGTTTTGTGAAATTTCAACAACCGAAGCATGAAGCTCTTCCGAACCAGCAGCAACCGTTTGCACATTTGACGTAGTCTGGGTTGCGCCACTGGATGCAGATGTTGCCTGTTGATTAACGGTATAAACCGCGCTTTCAATTTTTGACAAATACCCACCCATATCATGTTTAATGGTGCGCAATTGATCAATGTTCTTGCTAATATCGGTTGCAAATTTAACAACTTTATACGGTTTACCATTCAAATCGAAAATCGGGTTATATGATGCCTCGATCCAAACCTCTTTGCCGCCTTTGCCAATCCGCTTATATTGCGCGGCCTGAAAAATACCTGCACGCAACTCATCCCAGAATTTTCTGTATTCTGCACTCTCGCGATAACTCGGTTCAACAAACAAACTATGATGCTTTCCTTGAATTTCATCCAAACGATATCCAAGCGCACCCAGAAAATTTTCGTTGGCAGTGATAATGGACCCGTCCAAATTAAATTCGATAACAGCCTGTGATTTGTTAACAGCGCTCAATTTACCTTCAGTATCCGCTGTCTTGATTTTTGCAGCAGTCACATCAGTTGCAAATTTCACAACTTTGTATGGTTTGCCACGTTTATCCATGATTGGGTTATAAGTTGCCTCAATCCAGATTTCTTTACCGCCTTTGCCAATCCGCTTATATTGTGCGGCCTGAAAAATACCTGCACGCAAATCATCCCAAAATTTTCTGTATTCGGCACTCTCACGGTAAGATGGCTCAACAAACATACTGTGATGCTTGCCCTGAATTTCATCCAAGCGATATCCAAGAGCATTCAAAAAGTTTTGATTGGCAGTCACAATTGTGCCGTCCAGATTGAATTCGATAACCGCTTGCGATTTATCAAGAGCCGCCAACTTGGCCTCAAGATCATGAACATGGTGGGAGCTGGAAAACAACATAGGGAAGCCTTTCTCAAATTATAAGATTGTTTGGAAACGCAGGCATAATCTATAAATGGTATACTACCCCATTTAAGGCGAAGTAAAAGGCAGAAATAAAAATAAAACGCAAAAGGCTACATACGGAAATATGTAGACACTAGACCTTGATACTCTCTGCATTTGGCATATTTGCCATCGCTTGATCAATATCATCAGAAAATGGCATCGCCATTTGGGTTCCCGCTTTCAGGCAGGTTAAGCTACCCGCAACACTGGCGCGACGCATGGCCTGTGGCAAATCAACACCTTCGTGCAAAGCTGCTGCAAGCGTCCCACAATATGCATCCCCCGCACCCGTAATATCAACTACCAAAGACTGGTCAAGAGGCATAATCGGAACACCCCATGCTTTTCCATCTTTGGTCACCGCGACCGACCCACCTTTACCAATCGTCACAATACAGGTGAGTTGCCCTTCAATCGCCAAAGCCTGCGCCAATTTAATAGCATTATTCTCTGTCTTCAATTGAAGCTTCTCGGCAATCTGCCGCGCTTCAATACTATTCACAATCAGATAATCCAAAAGCCCCAAAGCTTTTTTAGGAATTGTAATCGCGGGCGCCAAATTCAAAATAGTTGTCACGCCACGTTCATGTGCACGTTCCAACAGTGTAATCGTTTGATCGAGCGGCAATTCCATCTGCATCAACAAAACATTACCCTTGACCAAAATCTCGTCGGGAACTTGATCATGAATGGCTTCGGAATTCGCACCAGACATGACGATAATGTTATTCTCACCCGTCTTGTCCCGCGTCACAATCGCGCACCCTGTCGGTGCGGTATCAGTGTATGCAACGCCAGACACCATGACTCCATCGGCCTTTAATTCTTCGCGCAATTTGCGACCGTAATCATCATTGCCGACGCGCCCGATTAAGCAGGATTTAACCCCCGCCCGCGCAACGGCCAATGCCTGATTTCCGCCTTTCCCGCCGGGGGAATGCATGTATCCTGTGGAAAGAATTGTTTCACCAGGTTCGGGGAAGTTTTCAACCCGAATGGCAATATCCATATTGAGAGATCCAAAAATAATAATCATTCTTCACAATACCATATTTGAGTAAAAACAATAATAAGATTTGCAGGTAATAATGACTCGCAACTTCTCCATTTGGCTTTTCCCTAGTAAAGTTTTATAAAAAGATATGATTGATTACCGCAAATTTTTTGAACACCGTGTAACCGACCTGAAACAAGAGGGACGGTACAGAAGCTTTGCAAATTTAGAACGCTTGGCGGGGCGTTTTCCGACGGCTCTTTATCATGCGCCAGACGGAATAACCCGCGAAGTTATTGTGTGGTGCAGCAACGATTATTTGGGCATGGGACAAAATCCTGTCGTTTTAAAAGCCATGCATGATGCAATTGATATGTCGGGTGCTGGCGCAGGCGGCACGCGCAATATTTCTGGAACAACACGTTATATTGTCGATTTGGAAAAATCTCTGGCCGACCTCCACCATAAAGAATCAGCTTTAGTGTTTTCATCGGGCTACACCGCAAACGAAGGTGCATTATCCACCATCACAAAATTATTGCCCGACTGCCATGTCTTTTCCGATGAACTTAATCACGCATCCATGATTCATGGTATCAAAGACGGAAAATCAACCAAACATATTTATAAACACAACGATATTGAACATCTGGAATCCCTCCTTCAATCGGCCCCGAAAAATGTTCCAAAATTGATTGCCTTTGAATCGGTCTATTCCATGGAAGGCGATATCGCCCCTATCAAAGATATTTGTGATTTGGCAGATAAATATAACGCCATGACCTATCTGGACGAAGTCCACGCCGTTGGCGTTTATGGCCCTCGCGGTGGCGGCGTTGCCGAAGAACGGGGATTACTCGACCGTATAGATATTATCGAAGGAACCTTTGGAAAGGCTTATGGATTAATGGGTGGCTTTATCACAGGAAACGAATCTGTGATTGATGCCATACGTTCCTATTCCAGCAGTTTTATTTTCACAACGGCTCTGCCCCCTGTCTTATGTGCTGGCGCATTGGCGAGCGTTGAATATTTGAAAACATCATCGGTGGAACGCACCCGCGTTCAAACCAATGCCAGATATCTGAAATCAAAATTGGATGCAGTTGGCCTATCTTACCTCAAAGGTGATAGCCATATTGTTCCATTGATGATTGGCGATTCCGTATGCTGTAAAGCCATTACCGACTGGCTGATGAACACCCATAATATTTATGTGCAGCCCATCAATTATCCAACGGTCCCACGCGGAACAGAGCGGATGCGCCTAACCGCAACCGCCGTGCATACAACCGAACATATTGATAAAATGGTATCTGTGCTTTCTGACCTCTGGCAAGAAGGTCATGGCTTCCTGAATATCAAAGCCGCCTAAATCTGCAAATATTCCGCGATACCTTCGGCGCGAGATAAAGTTTTATCCAATTCCGCCATCGTCTTTCCTAAATCGGGTGAAGTGTCACGCATCCATGTGAGAAGAACCCAAGAATACGCAACAGCCAATCCGGTGAGTTTGATTCCACCGAACAACCCTTCGGTATCCATCCCTGCGCATTTTGCCATACGCTTCATACTCGACATCAACAAACTGATATCGGAACATGTTGCCTCTTTTGTCCATCCAACAGATTTGAAAAAAGAAATATGGGCGTGGCGATGGTGATTGGCTAAATCAATCCGCTCCATCAAAACATCAAACAACCTGTCACGCATCGACATCGTATCATCAATATCAGGAAAAGCGTCTTCGACCTGACTATCCAAATCATCAATAATTGCCATCACAATTGCTGATTTTGTTGGAAACCATGACTGGAGTTCATGAAGCGGGATTCCCGCTTCTTCGGCAATAGTTAAAGGGGATACAAATTCCCATGCCTCGCGCGCAGCCACCGCCAAAGCCGCAGATAGAATGGATTCGCGGATTTTTGTTGAATTTTTGACTGGTTGTGCTTTTTTACGGGGCATAAATAGGGTACATACTCCCCCTGATGAAAGATTTCAACGTCCAAATAAAGGAAAAACATAATGACGGCTCAATACGGTGTTACAGCAATCGGAAATGCAATTGTTGATATTCTTGCCCCGACCACAGATGCATTTATTGAATCCCAAGCCGCATTCGGGATGCAACGCGGCGCAATGAGCCTGATTAGCGCAGAGCGCGCAGAACAACTTTATAACTTAATGGACGCTGCTACAGAAATGTCTGGTGGGTCTGCTGGCAACACAATGGCGTGTTTTGCTTCATTTGGTGGCAAAGGTGCCTATATCGGCAAAGTTGCAAATGACCAATTGGGCAAAGTCTTCGCCCACGACACCCGTGCAATTGGTGTGCATTTTGATACACCACCGTTGGTGGGAGGGAAACCAACCGCGCAATGCCTTATTTTGGTGACTCCAGATGCCCAACGCACAATGAATACTTTCCTTGGGGCCTCCACACAAATTACCGAAGAAGATGTGAACGAAGATTTAATTGCCAATTCAGAAATCACCTATCTCGAAGGATATTTGTTTGATGAACCAATGGCCAAAGCCGCATTTTTTAAGGCCGCAGATTTGGTAAAAAAACATAACCGTAAACTTTCACTCACTCTGTCCGACCCATTCTGCGTTGTTCGCCACCGCGAAGACTTTAACAACCTTGTGGACAACCATGTGGATATCCTGTTCACAAATGAAGAAGAACTCAAAGAACTCACCCAAATTTCCAATACAGATGAAGCGATTAAAGCCATTCAGGGAAAATGTGAAATCATCGCCGTAACCTTGGGGGCAAAAGGATCAGCAATTGTTACAAAAGACAACATTTTGTATGTTGCCCCGATTTTCCCCAAACAATTGGTCGACACAACAGGCGCAGGGGATTCCTACGCCGCAGGTTTCTTGTTTGGATTAACCGCAGGAAAAGACCTTGCCGAATGCGGCCGTCTTGGTTCACTTGCGGCAAGCGAAGTCATCAGCCACATGGGCCCACGACCTCTCGTGCAACTGAAAACACTGCTTTAATTGAAGCTTTCTTTATTCAAAGAATTTTGCGGCGAAAATTTTGCATTGCAAGAACCGTAGCGCAGCGTACTTAAATGTACGCGAGCAACGGAAGCACAGCAATACAGAATTTGCAGCCCAAAAGTCACGGAATAAAAAAGGTTAAATAGCGATTGGGACTCCAGCCAAATATTTACATGTTTTAACCGACAAAGATGATTTGACGGTTTCAACATTATGGCTGTCCAACAAATTGGTGGTCAGGAAACTCTGATAATCATCCCAATCATGGGCAACAATTTTCAACAGAAAATCAAATTCGCCTGTCATTAAATAGGCTTCGCGCACCATCGGCCATTTATCAAGTTGTTGTTCGAATTTTTTCAATTCACCCTCACCAACCGATTTTAATTTAATGCCGGTGAACACAGTCATCGGGTATCCCATGGCGGTGTGGTTAACCAATGCATGATAAGAGGTAATAATCCCTGATTCTTCTAAATTACGAACACGACGCAAACAGGGTGGTGCAGAAATGCCTGCATTCTTAGCCAACTCAACATTGGTAATACGCCCGTTCAATTGCAAATCGCTTAGAATACGGCGGTCAATTTTATCCAATTTGACGGCTTTAACGTGTTTAATGGCCATAGGGTCTGGGAATGAGTCTGACATTTTGATAGTTTTCCTTGTTTTATTCGCTTCTTATGTACATTATTTTCAAGAATTTGAAACATTTTTTCAATAAATGGGAAACCAAACCCACAGGAAACTATAAAAATCGCATGCAACCCGCTCATTCCCCACTCATTTGGATCATCACCGAAGGTCTGGCTGGCACAGAAAACCAATGTCTGGGCATTGCCGAGGCCATGGGAATGCCTGCCATCGTAAAACGAATCGGCCTGCGCCAACCTTGGAAAGCTCTTTCCCCTTATTTGGGATTTGAATGCGCCCTGACGTTTACTGAACCCCTCACCGCGCCGTGGCCTGATATTCTGATCGCATCTGGACGAAAAAGCATTGCCGCCTCTCGTTACATCAAAAAAAAATCAGGCGGAAAAACATTTACAATACAGGTGCAAGATCCGCGCGTTCATCCAAAACAATTCGATATGGTGGTGGTTCCCCAACACGACCCGACACGCGGCGATAATGTCTTTGTGTCTGTCGCCACTCCCAACCGCATAACACACCAAAAATTAAACACAGCCAAACAAGACTTTGCCCATCTCTTTGAAAAGATTCCATCGCCACGCATTGCGGTTTTAATTGGCGGCAGTACCAAACGCCATATATTTACCGCACAGGAAAATGCGGCTCTGATTGAAAAATTAAAAAACATGAATGGTTTAATGATAACCACCTCACGCAGAACAGGCGAAGATAATACAAAAACGATGAAGGCACATCTGACCCGCCCAGAAAATTTTATCTATGATGGCACCACACAAAATCCTTATATGGGGATGCTCGCATGGGCAGATATTATTTTGGTAACTGCCGATTCAACATCTATGATATCGGATGCCGCCACCACAGGGAAACCCGTCTATATTCTTCCGATGAACGGTCTGACCAAACGCCAAAACCAACTGATTGAAAATCTAAAATCCCATGGTGCAGTCCGCGAATTTGATGGAAAAATCGATAAATGGGACTATCCGCCCCTATCCGATTCCGCACAAATTGCCGCAGAAATCCAGAAAAAATGCGGATTATTGTGATTTAATAAAGGGTTGCCTCTTTACCTTTTGCCGCCCGTACATTAAATCATGGGTATCATGACAAAAGAACATATCACAACCAATGTCCTCATCATCGGCTCTGGACCCGCCGGATACACCGCCGCAATCTACGCTGCGCGTGCCAACCTATCCCCCGTATTGGTAACGGGCATGGAACCGGGTGGGCAATTAACCATTACGACAGATGTTGAAAACTATCCGGGATTTGCCGACCCTGTTCAAGGGCCATGGCTTATGGAACAGATGCGGGCACAAGCCGAACATGTCGGCACAAAAATGGTATCTGACTTAATTATCGATGTTGATTTCTCGAAACGTCCTTTTGTTGCAAAGGGTGATAGTGGCACAAGCTATATTGCCGAAACTGTCATTATCTGCACAGGCGCAAAAGCCCGTTGGTTGGGTTTAGAATCCGAAAAATCATATCGTGGGTATGGTGTATCTGCCTGCGCGACGTGTGATGGGTTTTTCTTCCGTGGCAAAGAAGTCGCCGTTATTGGCGGTGGAAATTCTGCAGTCGAAGAAGCATTATTCCTGTCCCAATTCGCAAGCAAGGTCACACTCATTCACCGCCGCGATAGCCTGCGTGCTGAAAAAATTGCCCAAGACAGATTATTCGCAAACCCAAAAGTATCGGTTATCTGGGACACAGCCATCGAAGAAATTCTGGGCAATCCAGCAGGGACAGTCGGCGCACCAATTGGTGTCACAGGCGTAAAACTCAAGAACCTGAAAACAGGTGCTGTATCAGATTATAAATTGGACGGTGTTTTTGTGGCCATTGGTCACGACCCTGCAACCGAACTGTTTAAGGGCAAAATAAAAATGGATGATGCGGGTTACCTCATCACCGCACCCGATTCTACAGCAACCAATGTGGCAGGTGTCTTCGCCGCAGGCGATGTAAAAGATAAAGTATATCGCCAAGCCGTCACCGCCGCAGGCATGGGATGCATGGCCGCATTAGAGGCCGATAGATTTTTGGCCGCCAACGGACATACAGCAGCAGAGGCAGCAGAATAATGGCAATGGATTGGGACAAACTCAGAATTTTTCACATGGTTGCCAAAGCAGGGAGCTTTACCCATGCGGGGGAATCTTTGAATCTCTCTCAATCCGCCGTATCACGACACATCTCATCTTTCGAAGAAGATTTGGGAATTGCCCTGTTTCACCGCCACGCACGCGGTCTGATATTAACGGAACAAGGTGAACTATTATTCCAAACCTCAACCGATATCTTCACCAAAATGATGGCGATTGAAGGACAATTAAGTGATGCCCGCGACTCCACCGAAGGTGAACTGAGTGTCACATTGCCAGAATTTTTGGGCACATCATGGCTCGCCCCTCATGTGGCCGCCTTTCACAATCATCACCCAGAAATTGAATTGTCACTTCTGCTTGATGACCGTATTTTTAATCTGGGTCTGCGCGAAGCTGATGCTGCCGTGCGTTTGTATAAACCTGACCAATCCGAACTCATTCAACGCCATTTGGCAAGCATTCGTCTTGTGGCTTGCGCCAGCAAAGACTATCTCAAAACACATGGTACTCCGAAAAAATTGGATGATTTAAAACAACACACGCTGATCGGATATCCTGAACAAGCACTTGTGCCCTATAAAAATCCAAACAGCCTGTTTGAACAGGCGGGTATAACCGCCGAAAAAAACCAACGCATGATTTTGATGAATTCCATCTCCACAATTCGCCAAACGATTTTATCAGGCGCGGGGATTGGGGTTTTGCCACAATTCATGGTCAATGATATGCCTGACATAACGCCCGTCCTGCCCGATGCCCAAATTACACCTGTTGATATGTATTTTGTCTATCCCGAGGATCGCAGACACTCAAAACGCATATCTCTTTTCCGCGACTTTCTCATTGATTTAGTTGATAAAACAAAGTTTTAGTACCCCCAAAAATACAACCTGTCATTTATTCATGCAATTTATGCATGGCTGATATATTAAAATAAATCTGGTTATTTACCCTGCCCGCCCGTATAACCCTGCCAGAACCTTTGTTGGTTCTTTTACATCTTTCGGGATGTAAACCTCCCTGTTCAACTCGCCGGGCGTTATAGCCCGGTTTTTTTCTGCCTATTTTTTGAACCTGTCCCAAATCTGTTTTTCGGTTACTATGGATAAAGAGAATCATAACCCCCTCTATCTATGCCCATAACCCAATGACCCAATCATCCAATAAACCAATTATTGCTCTTTTCAATTACGGCGGCGGAATGCGCGGACTTATCCCTGCGCATTTTATGAATCGTATCGAAGAAACCACAGGGCTTTATATGTCGGATATGATTGATATCTTTATGGGCCCTTCAACAGGATCTATTTTAAATGCGGCTCTCAATATCCCAAGCCCGCATGACCCGACAAAACCAAAATTCCGTGCACGTCATATGGTACGTTTTTATGAACGGGAAGGCGGACATATTTTCCCGCGCGATTCTTTCCGATCCTTACGCAGTATGATTCATGATTTCAACAACCGCACAATTCAAATTGAACAATTGGGAAATTTGGTCAGGCACGGCCACTATGAACAGGCAAGCTTGGGGCGCTCTCTCCGCGCACTCTATGGTCGGAATAAAATATCCGACTCACTCAAAAGTTTGGTTATTCCCGTTTACAATATCGAAGGTACGGCAAGCTATAACAACGCCTCTCCTTCACGTCCCCACCGTGGCAACCCCTTCCTGAACGAAGGCGGCCATGCTATGTGGCTTAAGAATTTGAAATTTGATGGATGCCTCAATCCTTCCCCCTGCCCCGAGGTTGATATATTCGATGCTGTCATGGGATCAACAGCAGCCCCAACCTATTTCCCGTGCCATTCCTTCCCGATTAAAAAAACTCCAGATAGCCCGACAGGATCAATCGCTGCAATTGATGGAAGTATTTTTGACAATCCCTGCATCAGCTATATGGGCGCACTTCGTCCACATCTGCCCCCCGAACGCCCTCTGATTATGATTGTATTGGGAACTGGCTATTCAAACAGATCTATTCGTAAAGATGATTGGAACAGGTACGGATCTTTGGGTGTTGTCGATCCAAACAATGACATGCCTCTGATTAATATATTTTTCCATGCCCCAGAAACCGCATTAGTGGATGCGTTTGAAACAGAAATTGGCGAAAACCTGTATGTCTTTAATAAATCTTTGGTATCAGGGCCTTTTGTTGATGATTACCCGAACACCGATATCGATGATGCCAGCCCCGAAAACATTCGCCGTCTGAAAAATTTCTTTGAAATGACCGTCGAAGAAAATCGCAAACCATTTGATGAACTTTGTGAAATATTGGTGACTAATTACGAACAAAAAGGCGATACCTCACCGCCCACAACACCACCCGCGCCAGCTTCATCGGGAATAACCCAGAGAATTTACAAAAAATTTCTTGGAAAATAGGGAAAATGCCCCTATAAATCAAAAAAAGATTTATAGAAAATGAGTTTCATGAGCAAATCCGCTTTTAATGCATCAGCATCCCCAGATTATTTTATCACCCAAATTCCTCCAGGTGGGCAACGCGGGTACGCATCGGTTTTGCTTTTGGATTATTTTGAAAAACAGACGGGCATTCCTTCCCGCTTCCTGTTTCCCAATATAACAGCCTCCTCAGTTGGAATTTTAATTGCCTCCGCGCTGTATCTTCCCCATCCCGAAGATAACAAAATTGCAAGAATGACGGCCAACCAACTGTCAGATATTTTCCCAGCTATCACAGCGCGTCTTCCAAAACGCCCAGCCTATCTCCACCGCAAAAATGACCGAGAGCCACTTGAAAAAGCAATATACCCCTATATCGGCGAAGCCAGATTATCAGATTTTATGGCCACAGTTTTCTTTTCAACACACACAATCGGGAACGTTGGGCATTCATATAAAATCTATGCAAAGAAAATACACCCGTCCACAGGCGATGTGACATATCATGATGACAAAGACACACGGGTCATGGATATAGCACTCGCAGGAACAGCCATTCCGTCTGTTTTTCCATCCCACAGGAATCAGATTGATCTGGCCTTTGCCGAAGTCCCAGCCCCCGCATTGATTGAAATGCAAAAACAATATGACCGTCATTTACAGGGCGGGTTCATTCGTTTGGGAAATTTCCGCAGTAAAATACGCGGAAACAATACAACATTAATTGAATCGGGCGCTGTCATGCAAACCCTGCGCGCGGCCATCAATCATGCAATCTCGGACAATAGCTATTCCCAAACACTTCAAACGGCGAATGCCATTTTTGGAAAAGATTATGTGTTTAATTTGGAACAAGAAATCAACACAGCAAATAAAAACGCACCAAAAGTATCGGCAATTACGACAACGCCCGAACAATTCTTAAAGATTAAAGAAAACATTGATCAATTTATCAAAAGCAATAAATCATTGCTCGAATGCATCGCAGAACATGCTGCAGAAATCGCGCGCAAAACATATCCCGACAAAAATCTATCCATCGTGGAATATGCACTACCTGCCATACCTGACGAGATTCCAAAAAAGAAATCACTATTAGGGGGACGTTTCAAACGCGCACCTGAAACCGTTCAACCTCTTTGAACCTATAACGACTTCAACTCGGCACAGGCCTTTTGAATACGCGAACACGCTTCTTTCAGATTTTCAGTGGATGTTGCGTAGGATATGCGGAAATACGGTGATAACCCGAATGCTTCCCCATGAACAACGGCAACCCCAACCGACTCTAACAAATATGTCGCAAAATCAGCATCAGTCTTAATCACTTTGCCCTCGGGCGTTGTTTTACCAATACATCCTGCACAAGATGGGTACACATAAAACGCACCCTCTGGTGTCTGACATGTCACGCCTTCGGCTGCATTCAGAAAATCAACAACCATATCACGCCGCGCTTTATAGACATCGCGCCAATCATTCAGGAATGACTGGTCGCCGTTCAACGCAACCAATGCCGCCGCTTGCGAAACAGATGACGGGTTGGATGTCGAATGGGACTGAATGGCGCCCATGGCTTTGATAATATCTTTTGGCCCTGCGGCATACCCAATCCGCCATCCCGTCATGGCATAGGCTTTGGATGCACCATTACACGTCAAAACACGGTCATATAATTTTGGTTCAACCTGTGCAGGGGTAAAGAATTTAAACCCGTCATAAACCAGATGTTCGTAAATATCATCGGTCATCACATACACATGCGGATATTTCACCAACACATCGGTCAACGCCTTTAATTCGTCATAGCTGTATGCGGCACCTGTCGGATTGCTCGGAGAGTTTAAAATCAACCATTTTGTTTTGGGCGTAATCGCTGCTTCCAATTGGTCGGGCTGTAGTTTAAATCCTGAAGCTTCGGAACACGCAACGAATACAGGTGTTCCTTCAGCCAATATCGTCATATCAGGATACGACACCCAATATGGCGCAGGAATAATCACTTCATCACCGGGGTTCACCGTTGCCATCAACGCATTGTATAAAACTTGTTTGCCACCTGTGCCGACAGTAATTTGGGAACGATCATAGGTCAGATTATTATCACGTTTAAACTTGGCAATAATTGCATCTTTCAGCGCAGGCGTGCCATCAACAGCCGTATAACGGGTTTCGCCACGCTTCATGGCGGCATATGCGCCTTCAATCACAAAATCAGGAGTGTTGAAATCAGGCTCCCCCGCGCCCAGACCAATCACATCTTTTCCTGCGGCCTTTAATTCTGCGGCACGCGTTGTCACGGCAATGGTTGGTGATGGCTTAATACGACCCAAACGATCGGCAATAATAGACACGGCAAAGCTCCCCTTTTTTTATTAATTTAATAAAACTATGAAAAAAGAGAATAAAAGGCAAGAGCCTTTAAAACGCGTCGTCGCGGATATAAAATTTTGCAACATCTGGGTCAATGCGCCCCCGCTCGGTAAAATCAACACCTTGCGCAGAAAACCAGTCTTTCATGGGTTTCAAAACAGGGGAAGAAAGGTCGCGAACCAAATGCCGCCGCAATATCGGGATAATATCCAATAACCGCGTTTTCTGGTCACGAATGGCCAATCGCAAAGCCTGACCAATCACACGACAATGAAACTGTGCCGATAAAACAGGATACCACGCCAGAAATGCGTCTTTATCTTCCTGCGCCATTCCACTCACAAAAACAGACAAACATTCTTGACGGATGTCTTCGGGAACTTCGCGCCGCGCATCATCCAACAAATTAACAAGATCATAAGGCGCAGGCCCCATCATTGATCCCTGAAAATCAATCAATCCCGTTTGCTGAATACCCTGACGTTCAGGCAACCACATCAAATTAGCAGGGTGAAAATCACCATGCAACAAACGACGCTTAACACGCGGCAATGATTTTTCTATCACCTTCCAAACGGATAAATAATCCTCAACCAATCCATCTTGGTTTTTACGCTGCAATACAGACGGCATATACCAATCAACAACGCGTTGACGGCCCTTGTGGACATGCCCCGCATAATAGTCTGGCAAATCAATCGCGATAAATTCTGTCTTGCTATAAATATGGGACAATGTCTTGGTCGCCAATAAATATAAATCACGCTCACGATCATGCCCACCCACCTGACCGATGAACCCTGCGAAATCCTGAACCCCGAAATCCTCAACCAACAATAATCCGTGTTTCAAATCATGCGCATAAACTTCAGGCACCGATAGCCCAATCTGCCGCAAATAACCGGAAATCGTAATAAAATCGTGCAATTTATGACCAGGTGTTGAACGCGGGTCATCATCTGGAACGGCATGCATAACAATCGCGGTACGCCCATTTTTCTCGATACGGAAAAATTTACGTTGTGACCAATCTTCGCCGACTGGGCTTTCGCTCACACCGCTCCATCCCGATTGCTTCAGGAACTCTGCGCGTTGCGCCTGAGAAAGAGGATTATTTAATGGCACGTTTTATTTCTTCTTATTTGTCTTGCTTTTGGCTGCCATCAATTTCAAAGCATTGACGTGCTGTTGGGATGCCGCTTTTTTGCCCATGCGCGGAGCCGCATCTTCATTCCCGAATTTGGGAACATTGGGGCCACCCAACGCTTTTAATAAATCCAGACCGAAATCATTTCCTTTTTTACCGGCACCGGCTTTAGCAGGAATTTTAGGAACAGGGGCCAATTCATCTTCCCTGTTCTTCTTTGCTTTTTGTTGAATCGCCTGACGACCAACAGCATGGGCAACAATCCCTGACAAATGCGGCTTTGATAAAGCCAGTAATAACTGATTATCTTCGAGTGCACGCGCAGCGATCAAAGCGCGCGCTTTGGTTTCATTTCCTTTGGCTTTTGCCAAAGCATCTAAAATACATGTTTGCAGGTATGATTGCGCCATTTTGACCGCCCCCGACTCTTAACGTTACCAGAATATGGTAACATGGCGGACGCAATCGGCAAAGCCAAAATATCAAACGACTTCTGCCAATTCCGCCGCTATGGCGCGCGCGCCTTTGACACGGTCCTTGACGGCGTCCCACGCCCTGATAACGCCGATTTTCTGGTCGGGGCGTATTTTAACCGTACTCGGGTTGCGCTGCACCCATGCAAATAATGCTTCGGGGTTTGGCGGCGTATCTTTGTAAAACCGAATAATCGCACCCTTGGGGCCCGCATCCAATTGAACAATACCCGCCCGTTTGCAGTACATTTTAATACGAACAATTTCGAGAAGGTTGGTCACATCATCTGGCAATTCTCCAAATCTGTCGACCAGTTCGGCGGCGAAACTATCGATATCCTCATCACTTTGTAAATCACCCAACCGACGATAAAGGCTCATCCGTGTTCCCAAATCTTCAACATATTTTTCAGGGAGCAAAACAGACAGTCCTAAATTCAGTGTTGGGCTCCATTCATGGTCGCTCTCTGCCTTCTTATCAAACGCTCCGCCGGCACGCGTTGCGGCAACCGCATCTTCCAACATTTGTTGGTATAACTCGATACCAACTTCCTTGATATGCCCTGACTGCGCATCGCCTAATAAATTCCCTGCGCCACGAATATCTAAATCATGGCTCGCCAATTGAAACCCTGCACCCAGACTGTCCAGTGTTTCAAAAATTTCCAACCGTTTCTGGGCATCGGCCGTTAGAATCATATTGGGTGCATAGGTCAGATAAGCATAGGCACGCACCTTTGACCGCCCAACCCGCCCGCGAATTTGATAGAGTTGTGAGAGGCCAAACATATCGGCACGATGAATAATCATGGTGTTGGCTGACGGAATATCCAAACCAGACTCGATAATATTGGTCGCCAGCAAAATGCCGTATTGCCCGTCATAAAATGCATTCATACGGTCTTCTAATTCCGTGGGTGTCATCTGGCCATGGGCGGAAATGACTTTGACCTCTGGCACTAATTCTTTGAGTTGTTGTTCCAGATCTTCCATGTCTTTTACACGCGGACACACATAAAAACTTTGTCCACCACGATAATGTTCGCGGAGAATTGCTTCCCGTATCACCAACGGATCATACGGCATGACAAAGGTGCGAATGGCAAGGCGGTCAACAGGCGGCGTTGCAATCAACGACATATCGCGCACACCCGTCAGGGCAAGCTGTAATGTTCGTGGAATGGGCGTTGCCGACAATGTCAACACATGGACATGCGATTTTAATTCTTTCAATCGTTCTTTTTGTTTAACCCCGAACCGTTGCTCCTCATCCACAATCACCAATCCCAAATTGGCAAACGTAATATCACTGGCAAGCAACGCATGCGTGCCAATCACCACACGCACCGACCCGTCTTTCAACCCGTCTTTAGCAACTTTTGATTCTTTGGCGGTGACCATCCGTGACAATTGTTCGACACGAATGCCCATTTCGGCAAAACGCGCACGGAAATTCGCAAAATGTTGCCGCGCGAGTAACGTTGTTGGCGCAACCACAACAACTTGCGCCCCAGTTTGTGCTGCAACATAAGCCGCACGCAACGCGACCTCGGTCTTACCAAACCCGACATCACCACAAATCAACCTGTCCATGGGCTTACCCGACTTCATATCGGTCAGCGTATCTTCAATCGCGCGCAACTGGTCTTCTGTTTCCTGATACGGGAAACGCGATACAAATTCATTATAATGACCAACATCAATATCCAGAATTTCAGCCTCAGCCAGCAACCGTTCTGCGGCAATAGCCAATAACCCTTCGGCCATTTTCATCAAATCTTTTTTAACGCGGGCTTTGCGCGCCTGCCATCCGGCACCGCCCAACTTATCCAGTTCGGTTAATCCATCGGAATTTCCAAACCGTGTCAGCAAATCAATATTTTCAACAGGAACAAATAAACGGTCACCACCAGCATAGGTAATTTTTAGACAATCATGAAGGAGCCCGCCAGCCTTCAGGGTTTCTAACCCTTCAAACCGCCCGACACCGTGGTCAACATGCACAACCAAATCACCGACAGCCAATGCCCCGACTTCTTTCAGGAAATTATCGGCGCGTTTGCGCTTGCCCGATTTCCGCGCCAAACGATCGCCCAGAATATCCTGTTCGGTAATAACCGCGACATCATCCGCAACAAACCCGTGTTCCAGATGCAAGATAACCGCGCCCACCTGCGGTGATTTCAACCGTGATGCCTGATGATATGTATCAACGGGATACGGCACTCCTGCGCCGCCCTCTTCCATCATCACCTTCAAACGGTCGCGCGACCCTTGGGAATAACACGCAATCAAAACTTTTTTGTTCTGCGCCTGATGTGCATGAATAGTTTTGGATAATTCCTGAAAGACATTCGCGTGTGGCTGCGTCCGAATATCGGCATAATCGCGCCCACGCTTGGCTGGATTATGATACGCATCATCGGGTGCCGCGAATGACTGTAAAATAATGGTATCACTCCCCTCGCTCAACGCGCGGAACTCATCTTCAAAAATATACAATGCCTCAGGCGGCAACGGATGATACGCAACACCCGTTAAACTGACATCACCAGCTTTTTTCTTTCGTGCACCAAACGATTCATCCAACGTTAAACGCGCTTTATAAAAATCAATAATCTGTGCTTGGCGTTCCACCCGCGCTTGGTCGGCCTGCCCGTCAAATGATAAAATCGGGGCAGAAATATAATCAAATAAATTTGCCATTTTATCATGGAATAACGGCAACCAATGCTCCATCCCCGCATGACGCCTGCCCTCAGTCACTGCCTGATACAGGGGGTTGGACGAACTGGTCACACCAAACGCATCGCGATACCCCGCACGGAACCGTGCAACACTGCCCTCATCTAAAAAGAATTCAGTCACAGGGCGCAATTCAAACCTGTCCAGAATGCCTGTTGTCATTTGTGATGTGGCATCGAAACTGCGGATACTCTCAATATCATCGCCGAACAAATCAATGCGCACAGGGCTTTCATATCCGGGCGGAAATATATCAACGATATCACCGCGAATGGCAAATTCACCCGCTTCACGCACGGTGTCTGTCCGCATATATCCGTTATCTGCCAAAAACCGTTGCAAATCTGTTTGTGATACTGTGCCACCTTTTTTGGCGACCAATTGTGCAGCCACCAATTTTTCAGGCGGCATCACCCGTTGTGAAATGGCCCCAACGGATGTCAGCACAATACGCGGTTTATATAACCCGTCTGATTTCCATTCAAGCATTGCAGATAAAGCAGCAACCCGTGTCGCCGCAATATCGGCATGGGGTGACACACGGTCATACGGCAAACAATCCCATGCAGGAAAAACAATGACCTCAATATCAGGCGCAAAAAACGCAAGTAAGTCATGAAGGGTCGACAGCCGAATATCATCCATCGCAACATGGATAAGAATTTGTTTCTGACGCGATGCCTCTAACGCGCGCGCAGCCAGATAACGGGCATCCTGCCCCTCGGGCAGCCCGTAAATGGTTTTAAATTCTGCTGCTGGTGTTTTATGCGCGGCGTCCATGCCGATTACTTGGCAAATTGGTGCGCCAAAAGCAAGTCTAAAACCCGTGATTTCAATTCTTCAGGGGCTTTTTGCCGACCCGTTATCCAATCATAGACATCAGGATCATTATTAATCAGGATTTCCTCGAAAATCGCCAGATCTTCAGCCTCAAACCCATTAATGTATTTCTCGGCAAAAGACCCAATCAGCAAATCCATTTCTCGCGTGCCGCGATGCCATGCGCGAAAAGTTAAACGTTTCCGCCAGTTTTCTATACTCTCGACCTGTTTTTCGACTTGTGGCATACTGAACTCCTATTTCAAGGAGAGATATTATGGCAGTTTTAGGTTTCATCAAGGAAAATCGTGTTTTGGTTGCGGGGCTGGCTTTACCCCTTCTGTTAATTGGCGTTCTGGCCTTGGCAAAGACCTTACCCGCAAAAATGATTGATCCACCTGCCAACAAAGTCGCCTTTTATACAAGCGGATGGAGTCAGAAGGGAAACCTGACACTCACCGTGAACGCGACAGGGCATTTGGCCGCAAATTTCAAAGCAGACAAAAATTATAAACCATCCTCTGGCGACCAAGCGCCCAAAACAACCCTTTATATATACGACCCCAAAACCAATATCGTCCATGATACAGAACTGACATTGGGAACAAATGACGCTCTGCCATCACTTGATAAATTCTCATCCCTGAAACTATCCACCGAAAAAACATCATCTGATGGATATTTATTTGAACCTTACCACTATCGTAATCATTCATTGATTACAGATATTTTTACTTACCGCGCCTCCGACAACAAACCTGTCTTATCTAAAGATGGCAGATTTATAAGCATTCCAATGCCACAACAAAGTTACGGCAACTATGAATTCCTTGGCTGGATTACCGAAGGCGAGGCAAAATAAAATGACCGCACATATAGAAACTCGGGCAGAAAGCCTCGACCAGATAAAATCATTAATCACCGAACACCACATTTCAAAATCGGAATTGCTATCTTTACTTTCCGATACCAACCCAGATGACAAAAACTCTGGCGGACTTTTGCAACGTGTGATGATTTATATTGGCGGCGCGTTTATTTTTATGGGGCTCTGTGTTTATATCGGCATGATATGGGATGATTTGGACTCCCTGTCCCGCGTTATTTTATCATTAGGAAGCGGCTTTATTGCCTTTATTCTGGGACTCCTCTGTTTAGGAGATGCACGATACACCAAAGCGGCAACACCATTATTTCTCATTGCCGCCGCCCTTGAACCGACAGGTTTATTTGTATTTATGTACGAATATTTACCCCACTCGGGCGATGTTTTAAAGGCTGCGTGCGTCGTATTTGG
>CAZVSN010000021.1:19394-23534 GCA_964629455.1 uncultured Micavibrio sp.
ACGAATATTTACCCCACTCGGGCGATGTTTTAAAGGCTGCGTGCGTCGTATTTGGCTTCATGACCATTCAACAGAGCGTTGCTTTTATCGCCACCAACCGCACATCTCTTTTGTTTTTCTCGCTCTTGTTTTTCTATTCATTTCTCTGTGTCTTTATGAACTGGATGAACATTGATTCCCCTGACGGGCCATTGGTTCTGGGGTTAACGGGATTAATGGTGTCATGGGGTGTGGCACAAACAGAACATAAATCGATTGCATCCTTTTATTATTTCTGGAGTGCAGTCATCACAGCCGCCGCATCATTTGATTTTCTGGCAGACACTCCGCTTGATGTAGGTTTAATTGGTGTATCGGCTGCCCTGATTTACTTTTCTATTATTGCAGGAAGCCGTACATTGCTTACCATTGGCGTTCTCTCCCTCCTCTCATTCCTTGGCTATTTCACCGATGAGTATTTTAAAGATATCGTTGGCTGGCCAATCGCCATGATTGTGATGGGGTTTGTGATGATAGGAGTTAGCGTCTTCGCCGTAAAACTCGGCAAGAAAATAAAAAATCAGGAATCATGAGCCACCGCCCGTTCATCCTCGACCCGCTTTTCCGTTCTGTAGGCGCACTGAATGGCGTTGGGCCGCGCACACTCAAACTCTATGAGAAATTAACAGGCGGCACAAAACTTTTGGATGTTTTGTTTCATAAACCAATTGATATGATTGAACGCAAATTTGTGCCGTCCATCATGTCTGCCAAAATTGGCGATACCGTCTGTTTAAAAATTACCATTGAAAAACACACCCCCGCTGTGCGTCGCGGGCAACCCCACCATGTCCGCGCGCGGGACGACAAATCAGGCTTTATCGATTTGGTTTTTTTTCACGCTCAAGGAGCCAAGGGAGGATGGCTGGATAAACAATATCCTATCGGCACAACACTCACCATTTCAGGACGGATGGATGATTTCCGTGGCGGGCGGCAAATCACCCATCCTGATATTCTAGATTCTGAAACGCCCGATAAAACAGAAACCGTGTATCCGTTAACGGCGGGTATGACCAATAAAATGTTCCGCAAAACATTGCTTGCAACACTTGACCAGACACCCGCCCTTCCCGAATGGATTGGCGACGCGCATCTGGCAAAAATGCAATGGCCTGATTGGAAAACATCCATCACAAAAATGCACAACCCAGAAACGCCGAATGATTTAGAATCCAGCGCCCCGCATTTAACGCGCCTTGCCTATGATGAGTTTTTGGCCAATCAATTAACCCTTGCCATTCTGCGATTGAAACAACGCAAATTAAAGGGGCGGAGTTTTATAACCAATGGCAAAAACCGCCAAAACCTGATGGCACATTTGCCGTGGAAACTCACCTCATTTCAAATTGAAGCCTTATCCGAGATTGATGCCGATATGGCACAATCGCATAAAATGCTCCGCCTGTTGCAGGGCGATGTCGGCTCAGGGAAAACCATTGTCGCGGCACTCGCCATGATGAACGTAATCGATAGCGGCGCACAAGCGGCCCTCATGGCTCCCACCGAAATTCTGGCGCGTCAGCATGCCGAAACTTTAAAACCATATCTAGATGCGGCAGGAATTCCCTTTACCATTCTCACGGGACGTAATAAGGGCAAAGCGCGTGACCAAATTTTAAATGATATTGCCTCGGGCACTGCCAAAATTATCATCGGAACCCATGCCCTGTTTCAGGACGGGGTGGAATTTGCCGATTTGGGTCTGGCGGTGATTGACGAACAACATCGCTTTGGTGTGCATCAACGTTTGCAACTCTCGAATAAAGGGCTGGGCACAGATGTGTTGGTGATGACGGCAACACCTATCCCGCGCACACTCACCCTCACTGCCTATGGCGATATGGAAGTATCGCGGATTGTTGGTAAACCCGCGGGACGAAAACCGATTGATACGCGGCTTATCCCGCAAGACACTCTGGACGATATGATAACTAAACTCGGCGACCAGATAAAAAACGGCGTGCAAATTTATTGGGTCTGCCCGTTGGTTGAAGAATCAGAAATCTTGGACCTCGCCGCCGCCGAAGAACGCTACCTTGTCCTTCAGCAATATTTTGGTGATAAAGTCGGCTTAATTCATGGGCGCATGAAACCAGCGGACAAAGATATGGTCATGGAAAAATTTGCGTCAGGTGACATTTCCATTCTGGTTGCAACCACGGTGATTGAGGTCGGGGTCAATGTGCCGAATGCAACCATCATGGTCATTGAACATGCTGAACGATTTGGGCTTGCGCAACTCCACCAACTGCGCGGACGGGTCGGGCGTGGCGATAAACAATCCTATTGCTTCCTTGTTTACGCTGCTAATTTAACGGAAACGGCACGGGAACGATTAAAAATGCTTCGCCAAACCGAAGACGGATTTTTAATCGCAGAGAAAGATTTGGAACTGCGCGGCAGTGGTGAAGTTCTGGGCACCAAACAAAGTGGATTGGTTGATTTTCGTCTGGCGAATTTGGCGGCACATTCTGATTTGCTGATTTCGGCACGCCAAGATGCGGCATTATTTCTGGACAAAGATCCTGATTTACAAACCCAGCGCGGTCAGGCACTCCGCACACTTCTCTACCTCTTTGAGCGCGATCAGGCGATTAGTTATTTAAAGGCGGGGTAATTACACAGTAATTGCAATCTAGTTACAATTATAACTACTTTTCCTTGCAAACTAGTTGTATAGTAGTTGTATAGTAGTTGTAATATAGTTGTAATTGCAATTACTTTTCCTTGCAAACTAGCCATATAGTAGTTATAATCTAGTTGCAATTATAATTAGTGGTGAAGCGCATGAGCGAACTTATAAAGATACAAGCCCCTGAAATAAATGAAGAAATTAAGTGTGAAGCCATAGAGTATTTTGCAAAAAACAATCGGCGCCCCTCTGGGCAGGCGATGCTGGATGCGTTCCACAAATCTGAAAACCCTATTTATCTGCATTGGGAAAACCTAAAACGAAAATCATGGATACCCACAGATATATCCCCCCCCGCA
The DNA here is from genome assembly GCA_964629455.1 of uncultured Micavibrio sp. Lineage (GTDB taxonomy): Bacteria > Pseudomonadota > Alphaproteobacteria > Micavibrionales > Micavibrionaceae > UBA1573. The sequence continues at coordinate 22,428 of CAZVSN010000021.1, forward strand.
TTCTGGCATATATTAAAAAACAACCGAAGACGGTATGATTTATTTTCCCCTATAGCTACACCAAATATTGAACTATTTACGTGGTATCAACTTCCTCGCTTTGAAAAAGCCCTTCATGAAATTGACATGAGTCTTGGGGGGAGCACCATCGGAATGTCCTCAATTTCAGAAAATGAGAAAAGAAAAATAATCACGCACCGCCTGATTGAAGAAGCAATAGCCTCTTCGCAAATGGAAGGTGCGCACACAACGCGTGAAGTTGCAAAAAAAATGATTCAAGAGAATCGCCCACCACTGGATGAAGGGCAGCGTATGATTCTCAATAACTATAAAATTATGCAACGAATTGAAAACGAAACAAAGAATAAAGAATTAACGCTTGATGTACTTTTAGACCTGCATGCAGAACTCACAAAAGGAACTTTAAAACATCCAGATCAAGAAGGGAGATTAAGACATGATGATGAAAATATCGTTGTTGGCAACGAAATAGATGGACAGATTGCCTATATTCCGCCAAAAATTGATTTTGTTAAAGATGAACTGGAAATGTACCTTGCTTTCGCCAATGATCGTTTGGACATAGAAACAAGAACCAACATTTTTATACACCCGATTATCAAGGCAATTATGCTCCATTTCTGGATGGGCTACCTCCATCCCTTTGCAGATGGAAATGGCCGCATGGCTCGCGCACTTTTCTATTGGTATCTACTTAGAAAAGGATATTGGATGTTTGCCTATCTCCCACTCTCAGTCTGCATAAAAAGGTCACCATCTCAATATGCAAAGGCATATCTGCAAACAGAGCAAGATGATTTTGATCTTACCTACTTTATTGACTACAACATAAGAAAGATCATTCAGGCTCAACGCGATTTTGAAAAATTTATGGAAGACCAGCGACAAAGCAAACCTATCAATAAAATAATTGCAAAAAAATTCCCAACCCTCAACCCCCGCCAAATTCGTCTGATACAATTTTTTAGGGCAAAACCAGATGAGCGCACCAATATGTCATCTATGATTCAAATTCATGGCATATCATCAGGAACAGCCGTCAAAGATTTAAAAACGATGGAAGAAAAAGGATTGTTATATAAACAA
>CAZVSN010000022.1:0-10874 GCA_964629455.1 uncultured Micavibrio sp.
AAATTTATGGTGGCGGCGGAGGGATTTGAACCCCCGACCAAAGGATTATGATTCCTCTGCTCTACCACTGAGCTACGCCGCCTTTGGTCTTAACGTGGACGCATATATGCAAGGAAAGACCCGTTCCTGTCAAGACTAGAGTAATCGTTCCAGTGGAATTTTCTTGGATTGTGCATAAAATCTGGTTTTATTAACCATATCCTGTGTGGCTTTGACCTGCCCATGAAAATTGTAAAACGCAACCAAACGGGCAGTTACAAAGGGATTTTCAGGAAAATCATTTAAAATCCCTAAAAGAGCCTGTTCCGCACGGCCAAAGTCTTTTTTGACACGACTGGCTTCTTTAAAGCTTTGTTCCAATGCATCTTGCTTTTTCTTGGGAATGGTTTGCAAAAAGTCAAAACTGGGTTGTTTAAAGGCTTCGGTCAGTAAACTGGTGGCGGGTTGTGGTTTTGATGGCATTTAAAGTTCCTATGTTTACGCAGCAAGTGTTTTTTCTAAGCTTGATAGAGTTGTTCCCGAAATCCATCCGCCGCCGATAACCCGTGTTCCGATATAGCACACGGCGGCCTGACCAGATGCAATGCCGTATTGCGGGTCGTTAAGGGTAATGGTTGCCGATCCGTCCGTTTGCCCCGTGAGGGTTGCAGGCATGGCGCGGGTCATAGAACGGAGTTTCACATCAATTTTTATCGGCGCGGTTGATGGCGGAGTAAGCCAGTTGAAATTTTTGAGTCTAACCGTATCGCGCGCCAAAGCTTCTTTTGGGCCAACGATCACTTTTGCATCATCGGCATTCAAGGCCACAACATAAAGCGGGTCATTATTGTCGGTAAATCCGCCGCCAATACCCAGACCTTTGCGTTGTCCGATGGTGTAATGAACAATGCCGTCATGTGTCCCGAGGATGCGGCCATCCAGATGCACAATATTGCCTGTCTTTTTTGCCTCTGGCGCGATTTTGGTCACAACGGAGGCATAGTCGCCGTTAGGGACAAAGCAAATATCTTGGGAGTCAGGTTTGTCGGCATTCACCAACCCGAGGCGGTCAGCGTGTTGCCGTGTGATGTCCTTTGTCCATCCGCCAAGGGGAAAGCGCAAAAAATCCAATTGGTCTTGGGTTGTGGCAAACAGGAAATAACTTTGGTCTTTGGTGACATCCACCGCGCGGTGGAGTTCGGCAACACCGTCATCATTCATGATGCGCTGGACGTAATGACCCGTGACCATGCAATCAGCATTCAGGTCGCGCGCAACTTTTAACAGGTCTTTGAATTTGACAGTTTGGTTGCACTTCACACAGGGGATAGGGGTTTCACCTTTTAGATAAGATGACACGAAATCTTCAATCACGGATTCTTTGAAATTATTTTCGTAGTTTAAAACATAATGCGGGAACCCGCGTTCTTCGGCAACGCGTTTCGCATCATAAATATCTTTGCCCGCGCAACACGCGCCCTTTTTGGCGAGGGCTTCGCCGTAATCATACAGTTGGAGCGTAATGCCAATGACATCATATCCCTGTTCATGGAGAAGGGCAGCCGCCACAGATGAATCAACCCCGCCCGACATGGCAACAACCACGCGGGTATCTTTTGGGTCTTTGGCAAATCCTAAAGAATTCAAATTATTCATCATGCGCGGGAATATAGGGAAGTCCGCCCGAAAAAGCAAATAATTGTCATATATTTTATGGCTAGTATGGATTGACAATATAAAATGTTATATTATAACACTTCTTAATAGGTATGGAGAAATTTGCATGAAACAATCTATCAAAATAGCATCGGGCGTTACGTTTGTATTGGCGGCGCCAGTCTTAATTGTAATAGGGGTTCAGTTTTTGATGAAAAAAGATGGCGATGTATCTACAAACGGTCGCGGCATTCATGAAGCAAAGTTGGAATTATTGGACGCGGGCTCTCGTGGTTGTTGTTGCGCGTATTGTACCCAAATAAGAACCTAATCCCTGAGTGTATTGCAGTGACGTGTGAGTATTGAATGAGCAAAAAAGTAACTTTCATAAAACCAATGTTAAATTCCAGTCCTATGGTTTCTGATCTTGATATTCAAGAATTAATACGCATTAGATCCTTAGAACGCAAAGATGACCCAGATCGTCAGCAGGGGATGCATGGCCCATATGAAGAGATAGTTCTTCTAAAAACAGGGCGATTGCCAGAAGATTATTATGAAGATTTTGATGACGATCCTTGGGGGCTTCTTATGGGGGAGAGCCGAAGTAATATCCTGTGGCAAGTGACCTCTGGAATTATGGATCGTTATCCAGAATTTGCGGGCGCCTATATGTCCTTGGCGTTGGATCATTCTCTTGAAGAAGCGGAGTATACAAGAGAATTGTCGGGGGTTCACAAAGATTGGCGTAAGTATATAGAGAGCGCTGGGTTGTTGAACGATCATAAACACCAATCCATGGGGCATATTTATCATTCCGTTGCCTGCCCTGCCTGCAGTGTTCTGACGACTATGGCGAGCAGGGATCAAGGGATGATTTCTTTGTTCAAAGAAATGCTAGGGTTCAAACCACAAGATCGAAATGTTTTTTTGAAAGAAAAAGGGCTGCTTCCCTATTTGGATATCATGATACCGAAGGATTCTATTCTGATGCCAACGTCAGCAGAGCCAAAAATAAATTAAAGATATAAACAATAAAGTAGGTAAATCGTATGAAAGAAATACAAAAACTTCCTGTTACGGTTTTATCAGGATTCTTGGGCGCAGGTAAAACAACTTTGCTCAATCACGTTCTGAATAACCGTGAGGGAAAGCGCGTTGCTGTTATTGTCAACGATATGAGTGAAGTGAATATAGATGTCGAATTGGTCAAATTCGGCGGGGCCAATTTATCGCGCACCGAAGAAAAGTTGGTTGAAATGAGCAACGGCTGTATTTGTTGTACGTTGCGCGATGATTTGTTGCAGGAAGTGCGGGCATTATCCGAAAGCGGCAAATATGATTATTTATTAATTGAAAGCACAGGAATTGCCGAACCATTGCCCGTTGCCACAACATTCGATTTCAGGGATGAAGACGGGAATAGTCTATCCGACGTTGCAACGTTGGACACCATGGTCACGGTTGTTGATGCAGCGAATTTAATTAATCAATATAGCTCAACCGATTTTATCCGTGATATTGGCGAAAGTCTGGGTGAAGATGATAACCGAACTTTGGTTGATTTATTGGTTGAACAAATTGAATTTGCAAATGTTGTTGTCCTGAACAAGGGGGATTTGGTTACGCCCGAACAATTGGAAACGGTAAAGGCGATTATTCGTGGTCTGAATGCCAAGGCAAAAATTATTCAGTCAACATTGGGGCGGGTTGATTTGAAATATATCATGGGCACAGGACTTTTTAATTTTGAAGAAGCTCAAGAGCACCCGTTATGGGCGCAAGAATTATATCATCATCAAAATCATACGCCAGAAACAGAAGAATACGGCATCACCAGTTTTGTGTATCGTGCACGCGCACCATTCGACCCCAAAAAAATATATCAATTTTTTGATGAAGAATGGAAAGGTGTTATCCGCGCCAAGGGATTTTTCTGGGTTGCATCCCGCCCCGATTTTGTGGGTGAGGTCGCGCAAGCAGGGTCATTTGTCAAACATCAGGGAATTGGGCGTTGGTGGGCGGCAATTCCCAAAAATAAATGGCCAGCAGGTGATGATTTTGAAAATGTTATCCGCAAATATTGGACAGATGATTACGGCGACAGGCGTCAGGAAATTGTGTTTATCGGTCTGGTTGGGCAAATGGATGAAGCGGATTTGATAAAACGTTTGGATGCCGCATTGGTTGCCGATTATCTAGATAGCGATATGTCTTGGGAAGACGCGCAGGACCCGTTCCCAAAATGGTTTCAGAATGCCGCCTAAAGCCAGTCTGGTTTAGACCCTGGGAGCGCAAGGATAAGCCCGTCCAGCTCATCGCGCATTAGAATTTGGCAGGATAGGCGGGATTTTTTGGTAAGGTTGAACGCCAAATCCAGCATATCTTCTTCGGATTCTGAAATGTCGCCATCATCCGGCATAACTTTGTCCCACCAATCGGGGTGCACATACACATGGCAAGTAGCGCAAGCAAGCGAACCGCCACAGGCCCCTTCGATTTTATCCATTGCATTTTTGACAGCAATTTCCATTACCGATAACCCGATAGGGGCATCAACAGTTTTGGTTGTTCCATCCAATTGGATAAAATGAATTTTCGCCATAATTTTTAGTCCTTTAGTAATCGTGTGCAGAGTTTATTCCACACCATTAGAAATTGTTCAACATCTTGTTCGGTGGTTGTCCAGCCAAGAGAAATACGGAGTGCTGCACGATTTGGTTTCTCTGTAATTCCCATTGCCTTTAGAACATGCGAGAACTTGACAGTTCCGCTAGAGCAGGCTGACCCACTGCTGAGGGCGATACCTTCAACATCAAATGCCATCAAGAGAGTATCACCAGAAATGCCATCAACAGTGCAGGATATGGTATTGGAAACGCGCGGGGCATTCTGGCCGTATATTTTAACGTGCGCAGATTTTGAAATTTCAGATTCTATTGTATCGCGTAAGACGGACAGTTTTTGAAAATCAGATATTGATGCGGTTGCTTCTGCGGCGGCTGCGCCGAATCCTGCGATTCCCGCAACGTTTTCTGTGCCCGCGCGCGACCGGCGTTCCTGTCCGCCCCCCGTCAGCAGTTTGGGAAGGGTGGTGTTGGGGGATACAATCACCGCACCCACGCCATGTGTTCCACCGATTTTATGGGATGATATGGTCAAGAAATCAACACCGAGTGACTCGCGGGTAAAAGCAATCCGACCATAGGCTTGAACGGCATCACAATGAATAAGCGCCCCAACCGATTTTACAATTTTAGAGATTTCGGCAATGGGTTGAATAACACCCGTTTCATTATTGACCAACATCACGGATACAAGTGCGGGTGGTGTCCCCGTTGTGACCATCTTTTCAAATGCAGCGATATCGACAACGCCGTCGACCGTGACGGGAATTTGTTCAACGTTTACACCGCAATCAATCACAGATGGATGTTCGATGCTGGACACCAAAATACGTTTTCCTGCAAAGCCCTTGATGATGGTGTTGTTGCCTTCGGTCGCGCCTGAATTAAAAAACACCTGACCCGCAGATACATCCAATGTATCGCCGATAATTTTGCGTGCAGTTTCGATATGTTTGCGTGCCCCGCGTCCGAAACTATGGATAGAGGATGGGTTGCCAACTTCGGATAAGGCGAGAGTCATCGCTGCGATGGCGCAGGGACGAACAGGGGTGGTTGCGTTATGGTCGAAATAGGTGTTTTTTGTGTCCATTGGGATTTGGAATACAAAATATCCACAGTAAAATCAATAACTTATAAGAAATTAATAGACAGAACTGCTTTGGGTGGTCTATAAGAACGAAAAACAAGTTAACAATAACAAGAGTTTAACGGGACACAATGCCAGGAATTATTATCAACGGCCCAGCCGGACGTATCGAAGCTCGCTATTCCCATTCCAAGATTCCTAACGCCCCTTTGGCGCTTATCTTGCACCCCGCCCCAGATAGAGGCGGCAGCATGAACCACCGTATCCCGTATTCGATTTATCAGGCGATGGTTGCGCGTGGGTTTTCTACCCTTCGTTTTAACTTTCGTGGCGTGGGCGAAAGCCAAGGCGTTTACGATAAAGGTGAAGGCGAATTATCTGATGCCGCCGCCGCCCTTGATTGGATGCAGGCATTAAACCCTAACGCTCCTTATGTATGGGTTGCAGGTTTTGCATTCGGGTCATGGATTGGTATGCAGTTGTTGATGCGCCGTCCAGAGATTAAAGGGTTTATTGCTGTGTCACCGCCAGCCAATGAAATTGATTTCAGCTTCTTGGCGCCTTGCCCTCAATCTGGAATTATTATTCAAGGTGAGAAAGACAATATCATTCCTGAACCTGCCGTTCAAAAAGTGGTGGAACGTCTGAATGCCCAAAAAGGCATCGCAGTTGATTACCGCGTCATTCCGAACGCCAATCATTTTTACAATGATCAGGTTGATGTCATGATTGACCATATTCATGATTACATGAATATGCGTGGCGTGGGTCAATCTGTTGGATTGCAAAAATTACTGGCATCCGATGCGATTGTCGAAGAAAAGAAATCCCGCAAAAAAGCGGCTTAAGCTTTTAACGCAGCCAATACTTCTTCAATATGCCCTGCAACTTTAACTTTGCGCCAGATGGATTTAATCTTTCCATCTGCGCCGATGATGAATGTTGCGCGATCAATCCCCATATATTTCCGTCCATACATCGATTTTTCAATCCATGTGCCATAGGCCTCACAAATCTTTCCGTCCGCATCGGATAGAAGGGGGAATTTTAGTCCGTATTTCGTTTTGAATTTCTGATGGGATGCAACACTGTCTTTGGATACTCCAATCACAGTCACGTCCAATTTATTAAAGGCAGATATGTTCTCGGTAAATGTACATGCCTCTTTGGTACAACCAGATGTGTCATCCTTTGGATAGAAATAGAGGACAAAAGTTTTGTCTTTCAAATCCGATAAAGACAGGATTTTGCCGTCATCTGTTTCGGCTTTGAAATTGGGGGCTTTGTCACCGATATTCAGGGTCATCATATTCTCTTTTCTGTTCTCTCTTGTGTAAAAATTGGCTCTTTTTAAACTCAAGTCAAGCCTTCTGATGAAAACCCTGTTAAACTGCGCCGTTATGATTATTCCGATATTGAAATTCTGTCACAAATCGACCCTCGTTTTTATTGAAATCGTGGCAGCGATTGCTTTGATGATATTGGGGCTGATGTGCATTCTGTTTTGGAAACTCTCGCATGGGCCCGTTAATGTTACTTTTGCGGCTGATGCCGTTAAAAGAGCAATTGTATCACCCGACCATGCAACTGATTTACGTTTTGACACGATTGTCGCTGAATGGTCAAAATTCAGTGGGCCGATTTCCATTGGGCTAAGTGGTGTCAAGTTATTTGAAAATGGCAAACCTGTTGTCAATATTCCCCAGTTGGGAGTTCGTATTGCAAAGACCCCCTTATTTATTGGGTTGATTAAACCCGAAGCCATTATTGCAAAAGATGCCACATTGAAACTGTACCGCTCCAAAAATGGGGGTGTGCATTTATTGTTGAACGAAGGAAAAGAAGTTCCTGTCGAAGTTCAACAGGCAGGTGGCAAAGATGAGGTTACCTTAAAAGAATTCGGAGAAGCATTATTCAGGGGCGGGAATCTTCCTGATTATCATCAAATTCAACCTCTTTCGAATATGGAGCGATTTTCTGTTGAAAATGCGCATCTGATTATTATTGATGAGGAAACAGGAAAGGGGTGGGATATCCCACAACTGGATTTTGAATTATTGAGAAAGCCAGATGAATTCACTATCGTTGCAAATTATCATGAAGGAAATGAGGAGCGCACTAACCTTTCTGTTCTTTTAGAAAGAAATAATAAGAATAATACAATTCGTTTTTATGGTGATATTGACCGTATCAACGCATCAACTCTGGGGAGATTATTTCTCCCTGTTCAACCGACCCGTGGCCCTCAATTTATTGTTAAGGGTAAGGTTGAGGGTTACATGGACAAAGATTGGAATCTGAATAAATTTGATAGTGATGTGTCATCTGAACAAGGCAATTTCAATCTAGATGGTTTGTACGAAACGCCATTAAAGTTTTCGAAATTGGCCGCACATATCTCATATGATAAAGCATCGAACAAAATCGTTCTGCACGATACACATATTGATATTAATAACCGTACATTGCAATTAAGTGGTGAGAAATTGGCGGGCGCTGAATCTTCGCTATTTGGGTTGCGTATCAAAATCCCAGAAACATCCTTTGATGATATACATTCACTTTGGCCTGATAATCAAAAAGATACAATCGCGGCAGATTGGCTAACCAAACGGTTGAGTAAGGGTAAAATCAAGAATTTCCAAGTTACAGTTCCGATTGATTTGAAATCGCCCGATTCAATTGATCCAACTCAACTGGATATGGCATTTGATTTTGAAAATTTGATGGCTGATTATCAACAGCCTCTTATTCCTGCGACAGAGGCCAATGGCAATGCAACGTTAAAGGGTGATGTGTTAACCATCAATGTTGCATCAGGGAAATTAGCCGATCTAACCATTCAGAACGGAAAGGTTGAGATTACCCATCTGACTCACCCCACAACCGTTGGTGATGTCACGATTGATGCCAATCTGACGGGGAATGTATCAACTGTTTTGGATTATATCGGGCGTGATCCTATTTCTTTAAGCGATGAAATTGGAATTGACCCAAGTAAGGTCAAGGGCACAACTGTTGCGAATGTAAAAGTAATTTTCCCAGCCTTAAAAGATTTGCCAAAAGATGATGTAAAAGTTGTGGTCGATGCCAAGATGAATGACGTTCTGTTGCCATCTATTGTGCGTGGGATGGATTTAACTGGCGGGCCATACAGCGTTAACGTAAATGCGGGAAGCGTTGTGATTGCTGGCAACGGTGCTCTTGGTGGTCAGCCGATTGATTTAACTTACACCCAGTATATCAATCTTGCAGAAGCTCCGTTTTTGAGCTCGGTCAAAGCGAGCGTTGTATCTGACAAGGGGTTGCGCGAAAAATTTGGGGTTCACCTCGATCAATTTGTCGAAGGTAATGTCCCTGTTAAAATTTCCTATCAGGAAAATAAAAATAATGATGAAGTTATTGATATTGAGGCAGATGTGACACCTGCGGTTATCAAATTCTCTCCGTTTGAATATCGGAAGCCTGTTGGAAAATCAGGGCAGGCAACGTGCAATGTTCTTATTCAAAAGGGTGAAGTTAAAAAAATATCTGACTTAAAAATTTCAATTGATAAAGAAGGTTCGGCATCGGGGAATATAGCGTTTGGCAAAGTTGGCAAAGACAACGATGTAAAATCAGGACGGTTCAGCAGTTTTACTCTGGCGGGAGCAAATAACTTTGCGCTGGATTTCACCCAGACGGCCCCGAATGTATTTGATATTACCATTAAGGGAAAGCAGCTTGATGGTCGCCCATTTCTTGGCGGTGGAGGCGATCAGGATAGTACAAATGGTCATAGTGGGCAGGGCGCTGCGGTGAATGCCATTGTGAATGTTGATAAAATAAAAACGGGGGCAAATCCTGACCAGATGTTATTGGCACCAACCCTGTCCTTAAAAACAAATACAAACGGTGATGTAACCTCCCTCAATCTAAAGGGCGGATTTAAAGATGGAACGATATCTGTGTCTTTATCGCCCGATGCAAAAGGCAAAACCCAAATGTCCATATCATCGAATAATGCGGGACGGGCATTATATGTTTTGGATATTTACGACCAAATGATTGGTGGGACATTGAATATCAAGGGTGCGCAAATAGCGGGTGGTGGTGTCAATGATATTATGGGGCGTGCCCAAATCAGCAATTTTACCGTTGTGAAAGCTCCGTTCCTTGCAAAATTGATTAATTTATTTTCGTTATCTGGTCTAACCGAATTGCTACAAAATAAAGGCATTGAATTTGAAAAGTTGAAAACAGATTTTCAATGGAAAGATTCAAAATCAGGTCGTATTATTTCTGTACAAAACGGGCGGACATCTGGCGCATCCATTGGGTTGACCTTTGGGGGAATCGTATATCAGGATTCAGACAAAATGGATATCAGTGGAACCTTTGTTCCAATGTCGCAAATCAATGGATTTGTAAGTAAGATACCTGTGATTGGTGGATTACTGACTGGAGGCAAAGGGGGCGGAATTATTGCCGCAACCTATGCCATGACAGGAAAAACCCAAGATCCGAATGTTTTTGTAAATCCGTTATCCGTTCTGACCCCCGGATTTTTAAGGTCTATCTTGTTTGAAAACAACACCACCATTTTTGACAATGGTGGTGATGAAGATAAGAAGAAGCCAGCCAAAAAAGGCTTTAATAATTAAGCCAATAATCTAGGCAACACGAATAAGCGCGTGTTTCTTTTTCCCTGACGATAATTTGATATACCCGTCACCCGTCAAATCGGACAATGTGACCATTTGCCCGCCATCGGTGATAGCAACATCATTGATTTTTGCCCCCCCACCTTGGATAAGGCGTTTGGCTTCACCATTGCTGTCCACCAACCCCGATTGGCGCAGGGCATCAATAACAGTAATGCCTGCTTTTAAATCAGACTCTGGTAACGTAATGCTTGGCAAATTATCACCGACACCGCCTTGTTCAAAAGTTTTGCGGGCGGTTTCTGCCGCATCCAATGCTGCCGCTTCACCGTGGCACAGTTTGGTTGCTTCAAACGCCAGAATTTTCTTGGCTTCGTTAATCTCTGCCCCTTGCATATTTTCCAGACGGGAAATTTCGTCCATTGGGAGCAGGGTAAAGAGTTTCAGGAATTTTCCGACATCCGCATCCTCTGTATTACGCCAGAATTGCCAGTAATCATAAGGGGTCGTCATAGTGGGGTTAAGCCACACTGCGCCGCCTTCGGTCTTACCCATTTTGGCCCCCGAAGCCGTGGTAATAAGCGGTACAGTTAGAACAAAGAGTTCTTTGCCGATTTTCTTATGCGCCAAATCAACACCGTTAATCATATTGCCCCATTGGTCAGATCCACCAAGTTGGATTTGAATGCCATAGGTTTGATAGAGGTGCAGGAAGTCATAGCCCTGCATAATCATGTAATTAAACTCAAGGAATGTCAGGGGTTGTTCACGTTCCAGACGGAGTTTCACCGAGTCAAAGGATAACATTCGGTTGATGGTAAAACATGTCCCGTAATCGCGCAGGAATTCCATGTAGTTGAGTTTTAAAATCCAGTCGGCATT
>CAZVSN010000022.1:10974-14903 GCA_964629455.1 uncultured Micavibrio sp.
TCCCGTAATCGCGCAGGAATTCCATGTAGTTGAGTTTTAAAATCCAGTCGGCATTGTTAATCATCATGCCATCTGTTTTATCAGTGCCGTAACGGATAAACGTTGAATAGCTTTTTTTAATGCTTTCAATATTCGCATCAATCTCTTCGCGAGTGAGCAAAGGGCGTGTTTTATCTTTAAATGACGGGTCGCCAATCATTGCCGTGGCACCGCCGACAAGGGTATAGGGTTTATGACCGCAGTGTTGAAACCAATGCAACATCATGATGGATACCATATGCCCCACATGCAGACTTTTCCCTGTCGGATCGTAACCACAATATGCACTTTGCGAACCAGAGGACAAAATAGCGTCCAGCCCGTCAAAATTGGAACATTGGTGGATAAACCCGCGTTCCTGCATAATGTTTAAAAAATCCGATTTAAATTTAGTCATGATGTCCCAGATGGGTTTGGTGTTAAAACTCTATTCTTCTTTTGTATACAAAAGCTTAGGGCTCTTCCAAGTCTTTTCTTGCAATTTGACCTCAACAATATTATTCATAATGCATGAATTTGGAAGATAAGAAGTCAGAATTTGCCGCGCGCCCGAAAATATCACCTGAATTTCGGGCGGTCACGGCGTTATTTGACCAGAGTGCCGTTCAAAAAGATATCGCTGGTTTGCAGGTGCAAACCAGCCAAGTTCAAAATATTGCCGAAACAGAAATAAAAACTGGCGATTCTAATCTCGGGTTAGGAATTCATTTATTGTTTGGAAATCCTTTGCGTCAGGAAATGGCCGAGAAAAGAGCAGAAGCCTTTGACACACATTATAATTGCACCGCTGAATATTATCGCCGCGTGATTGAAGATATGGGGTTTGAACAGGTTGGCGAATATCCCATTTTGAAAGATAATGGCAGAGAAGAAAAAAGCTTTATTCATGTGCGCCCAGATGGTTTGTTTTTAACATGGGATACGACAAGAGATATGCAGATTGTAGGCTCTGCCGAAATTAATTTTCAATGGGTTGGTTATGATGATGATGAAAGACCATTCGGTGCAGGCGGTGAATGGGAAAAATCCCCGTATGATACATGGATATATGTCGGGTCATGCGATGTTCGTGAGGGCATCAGGGAAAAAATAAATAAACTCCTGTCTAATGGTTCTTTTTGCTCCCCGTTCCCCGTGAATGATAAATATATGCAATCCAGCTCACTTTTGTCAGGGCAAGATTGGTCAGACCTTCGTAAGAAAATTGGAAATCATGCTAAAAGCATATCCCAATCATTCGAGATGACCAATATGGTCGAAGAGCGATATAAGGCTCTCCCCCTATGGGCGCAACAGATAATACGTCCCATGAAATTCGTTGAATACTACCATCAATTAAAACCGAAAAACCCATAAAATCGGGGCTGGTGACGCACGCATAATCATGTATGATATTTCATTATTATCGGAGAAAACATGTCGTCAGCACACTCTCAAAAAACCTATCGCGCTATCGGTCTGATGTCGGGCACATCGCTCGACGGGATTGACGTTGCGTTGATTGAAACCGACGGCGTATCGCATGTAAAACCCGTTGCGTTTTCTTATTCTGCCTATGACGAAACATTGCGTGCCCAAATTCGGGCGTGTTTCGGTGCGCGGGTTAAAACTCCTGCCACAACAGATGCCGAACACGCATTAACCATGGCGCACGTCCGCGCCGTGAAAGATTTTATGGCGGCGCATAACTTGACAGCCAAAGATATCGACCTGATCGGTTTCCACGGTCAGACAATTACCCATGACCCTGCCAATGGGTTGACATGGCAATTGGGTGATGGGGAATTGCTCGCCCGCGAAACCGGTATTGATGTCGTTTATGATTTCCGCACTGCCGATGTCGCGGCGGGCGGGCAGGGTGCACCGCTTATCCCCATCTATCATTGGGCGCGGGTGCAATCATCGGGCGCTCCCACACCCGTTGCCATTTTGAATATCGGTGGCGTATCGAATGTGACATGGCTCGGTCAGGCGGACGGCGACGTTCTGGCCTTTGATTGTGGTGCAGGCAATGCATTGATAGATGATGTAGTGTTAAAGGCAACGGGCGCACGATTTGACACTGACGGCAAACTTGCCAAATCGGGTAAGGTTGATGACGCGAAATTGCGTGAATGGTTGTCGCACCCGTATTTTAAAACCTTGCCGCCCAAATCGCTCGACCGCGATGCATGGAATACGCGGATGGATGACGCGATGCCGCTTGCCGATAAAGTTGCAACGCTCACTGCCTTTACTGTGGGGGCCATTGTCAAAGCCGCCGACCATTTCCCCGCACCTGCAAAATTGTGGTATGTCGCGGGCGGTGGTCGTTTAAACGGCGCGATGATGGACGGCCTGCGCACAGCACTCAATGCACCTGTTCATGCGGTGGATGCCCTCGGGTGGAATGGTGACGCGGTGGAAGCCGAAGGCTTTGCCTATCTGGCAGTGCGGTCTGTACTGGGTTTACCCCTGTCATTCCCAACCACAACGGGCTGCCCAGCACCGCAAATAGGCGGCAAAATCGTAAAAAGCTAAGCCGCTTTGGTGGCTGTTTTGAACGCTTTGTTCTTTTTGATGTCTTTCATCAATGCGCGCATTTCATCGGCTGCTAAACTCCGTGGGTCGGATTCGACAACGCCCAATCCTTGCATCATCGATGAGGCAAACGACACGCGATTGCCGAGGGATTGTTTGGCGACTTGAATTCCCATTCCCGATAATTTTTCCATGATGGTTCCGTTCAAATTTGATTTGGGCGGAACGCGATTCATGACCAGCATCACAGGGCGTTTTTCAGAGAGAATAAGTTTGAGCGTCGGTGCACAGGCCCACACATCCAATGGGGAGGGCTGCACAGGCATTAACACCAAATCCGCCAGACGAATGGCAATGCTCGATTCACTTTCGGCATGGGGCGGGGTGTCGATAATGATAAAGTCAAACTCGCGGGTCAGGCGGGGGACATCGCGTGTCATTTTCCACCCTTGGGTTTGAAGCAGGGCAATTTTGTTTTTTCGCCCGAGTGTCACATCTCGCGCTTTGTGCCATTCTGATGTCGAGCCCTGTGGGTCGACATCAATAAGGAGCACGGTCGCCCCGTCATTATAAAGGGTCGCCGCCAGTTGTGCCGAGAGGGTTGTTTTTCCCGCTCCGCCCTTATGTTGGGCCACGGTTATTACTTTGCCTGCTGTCATTTTTAAGTCCTTTGGGACGTTGGGGGAATGGGATATGTATATCGATTTTTGTTTGAATTATCAATGGAATAAGGATAAAACGGCGACATGACCCACATCAAAACACAGATTTTGACGATTTCGCCTGAAAATATGGCGATGGCCGCCGCCGCAATCCGTGCGGGGGAGTTGGTCGCATTCCCGACAGAAACGGTTTATGGGTTGGGCGCAAATGCATATGACGGTAAAGCGATTGCCAAAATTTTTGAAGCCAAAGGTCGCCCGAGTTTTAATCCATTGATATCGCATGGCGCATCGCTTGATATGTTGCGCGGTGAGGCGATATTTGATGACCGTGCCTTATCACTCGCCGATAAATTCTGGCCTGGGCCGCTCACCATGATTTTACCACGCGCGGCAACAGGACATATTTCTGATTTGGCCTGTGCAGGATTGCCGAGCGTTGCCCTGCGTGTACCGTCCCATAAAGTCGCGCTTGATTTAATTGAACGTGCAGGTGTACCGATAGCAGCGCCGAGCGCCAATGCATCAGGTACATTAAGCCCCACAGCCCCGCATCATGTGTTATCCAGTTTGGGTGATAAAATTTCGATGATATTGGCGGGTGGGGCAACGGAATATGGTTTGGAATCGACCGTTGTTGATTTGACGGGAACAGATGTTGTGATTGTTCGCCCCGGTGCCGTCACCGCCGAAGATATTGCGGATGTT
>CAZVSN010000022.1:15003-19739 GCA_964629455.1 uncultured Micavibrio sp.
AGATGTTGTGATTGTTCGCCCCGGTGCCGTCACCGCCGAAGATATTGCGGATGTTCTGGATTGTCCCGTCACCTATGAATTGACCGCGACCGATAAACCAAGGTCGCCCGGGCAATTGCTCCGCCATTATGCGCCGAATAAACCTATTCGACTTCGCGCCGTGGATGTGGAGGCGGGTGAGGCGTTGCTCGCGTTTGGGGCAACAAAATTTATGGGGATACGCGGCGGCGGAAAAGCATCGGACTTGCCACCTGACACTTTTAAAAACCTGTCGGAAAAAGAAGATTTGTTGGAAGCCTCTGCCAATTTATTTTCATTCCTGCGTGAACTGGATAAATCAGATGCATCGGGCATCGCCGTCATGGATATTCCAAATATCGGGATTGGTATTGCCATCAATGACCGATTAAAACGCGCGGCAGAGAAGTAAAAGGGACAAGAGTCTAGCTATTTACTTTGTGTCCTGTGTACTGGCTTTTGATAAGTTCCAGCACATCAACGGGCGAAATCATTGCAAAGAAAGATTGTGGAATGCCTGTTGCGGCCTGTGTATCAACCGATGCAATCGGGGTATTGGTAAAGAGTGATGATGTGTTTGTATAAAGTGGCAGGGTCGTTGCGCCCATTGTTGCCCCCATGGCTGCCATAACATTATCAGTCACATTATCCGTTGATAAATCTGGAACAGGTTGAATATTCGCAGTTGTCACAGGGGGGGCTGTATTGGGTTCAATTGTAAATTTTTTATCAAATTGGGCATAAACATCACCCAATGATTTTGCGTGTCCCGATTTATCATAGAATACATTTTTATTGGCGGCGGCTGCATCGGGAAATAATGCGGCGGCATTTGCATCAGGATTTTTATTCATCGCGTTGAGGAATTTTGATGCCCCAGCAGGCCCCATAAAATGCGCCATATATAATTCGGTTGAGCCCGCCGTTTGTCCCGTACATTTTTCCAGATAATCTTTATTATCTGCCGCCATTTCAGCGGCCATCAGGGAGCAAAGTTCGGGGTTTTTGCGAAGAGCTAAAACCTCTTTCTTATTTGATACATCTGTTATCCCGTGCTTATCCCCATATTTATCCACCATGGACAACCAAGTTTTATCAATAAATTGGTAAAGGCCCGTGGCAGAGCTGGTCGAGGCTTTGGCATCGGCTTTGAAGCTGCTCTCAATTTGGGCTTGTTGCAAAAGATAGGAGAAATCAACGCCAGTCTTGGCGCTGGCGGATTGGATGGCATGGGTAATTTTTGCCCCAGCTTTGTCCACCAAAGTCGCTAAATTTGCCGAAACACCACTATTTTGACCAGTTAGCATCGCATTTCTCCTTTCGTGGGGGTGGAATTTGCAAGGGGTATGCCAATTAACCATTTCTATGGTAAGATAGTCATATCAATAGCTTAGACGACATAAGAGGATATCCCCATGCCGACATATACCCCCCCGATTGATGATATGACCGTAATTCTGGATAAGGTCTTGCCTGTTGCAACCTTGGGGCGGGATGATCTGGATGCGGGCATGGTGTCTGCGATTTTGGAAGAGGCTGGAAAATTGGCATCCGGTGTTTTAGCGCCGTTAAATGAGTCGGGCGATAAAGAAGGCGCGACATGGGCAGATGGTGTTGTCAAAACCGCATCCGGATTTAAAGAGGCTTATGCGCAATATCAACAAGGCGGATGGAATGCCGTTCCATTTGACCCTGCATTCGGTGGTCAAGGGCTGCCATGGGTCATGTCATTTCCGGTTCAGGAAATGTGGCAATCGGCAAACATGTCATTTGGATTATGCCCGTTACTCAATCAGGGCGCGGTCGAAGCCATTCTTCATCACGGTGCAAAAGAACTCCAAGATTATTACCTGCCGAAATTAATATCAGGCGAATGGACAGGAACCATGAACCTGACCGAACCGCATGCGGGGTCTGATTTGGCGCTCCTTCGCTCTAAGGCGGAACGCGCGGGCGATGGGACATATCGCATTTTCGGGCAAAAGATTTTTATCACCTATGGTGAACATGATATGGCGGAGAATATTATCCATCTTGTTCTTGCGCGCCTCCCTGATGCACCCGAAGGTGTAAAAGGGATATCATTATTTATTGTTCCGAAATTCTTAAAAGACGGAACGCGCAATGATGTCAAATGTGTATCCATCGAACATAAATTGGGCATTCATGCATCCCCCACCTGTACCATGCAATTTGGTGATGCGGGTGGTGCCATTGGTTTTCTGATTGGTCAGGAAAACGAAGGTTTGAAATATATGTTCACCATGATGAACAACGCGCGTTTATCAGTTGGCTTACAGGGTGTGGCGATTGCCGAGCGTGCGTTACAGGCGGCAACATGGTATGCCGCAGACCGTAAACAAGGCAAGCCATTAACAGGGGGTGACACGGTCACCATTGACCAACACCCTGACATTAAACGGATGCTTCTCACCATGCAGGGTTTAACTCTGGCGGGGCGGGGATTGGCGTATGAGGCAGCATTTTATCTGGATAAAGCCAAAGCGGGCGACAAAGACGCGCAGGCGCGTGTCGACATCATGACCCCCGTTGTCAAATCATGGTGTACCGATAATGCGGTTGAGGTCGCATCGTTAGGCGTACAAATTCATGGTGGCATGGGATTTATTGAAGAAACAGGTGCTGCCCAATATTTGCGTGATGCGCGTATTTTGCCGATTTACGAAGGAACAAACGGAATTCAGGCGAATGATTTATTATTCCGCAAGATAGTCCGCGATAAAGGCGTTGCCTTAACCACATGGATTTCCGATATGAAATTATACGGCACATTCGAGCCATTGAAAAAAGCAATCGCGACATTAGAATCTTCAAGCGCAATAGTGTTGAAGAAATCTGAAAATCTGGATAATGCAGCGATGATTGCTGTGCCATTCCTCAATTTATTGGGAACCGTTGCGGGTGGTGTGATGTTGGCGAGAATTGCCGCAGCCGACCCAGATAAAAAAGCAGTCGCCGAATTTTATGAGCGCCATGTTTTGCCGCGTATTTATGGATTAAGCGAAATTATTTCTGCTTAATGGTGCTCTTATTGGTTAAATCATTGGATAGGGCGGCCCCTGGTAATAATTCGTCATAGATGCCGTCTTGCTTGAGTTTTCTAACCATTTTCTGTGCATCTTGTTTCCGTTGATTGACTTGGCCAATATTGCAAGCCGTCAACGCACGGGTCATTTGATATTCGCGCACCAATTGGTTTTCACTAGGGTTTTTGGCATAGATTTTTGCGAACTCTGAGCCGTAACATCCACAAAACGCATTGTAATCTTCGCCCAATCTGGAAGGCGCCCATGCCAGACATCTTGTATAAATCATTCCAGCCATTTGCGGAGCATTGGGGCATTTCTTTTTGGCGGTTTCTTTGAGTTGAAAGGCTTGAACGGCGTTACCCGCTTTGCGGCGAAGTTCCAAAAATGTCATCCCTATGCAATCACAATCATAATGCGTGTTGGTGTAGTCATAGGCTTTGCATTCATCGGAAACTTTGAAAGCTTCTTCCATTTGCTCTGGTGTGGCGGGTGCAATTTTCTTTTCTTTTCCAATAACGCCACGCACAGATGCGTCCTCAGCCATAGCCGGAACAGAAAAGGAAAGGCATATTGCCAAAAGAAAAAGGCACAACAAAGATTTCATATCTTTATTATGCCCTATCTTTTAAGAAGGAAGAAGAATGAAAATGTTCTAAACCCTAGCCAGCCACTTTTTTCAGTGGAGCAGAGGTTTGTGCAGATTCAATCTCAGCCAGTTTTGTTGCCATGTAAGACGCAATTTCGCCAGCCAAATGTGGTTTTTGTAAGGAAAACGCAATCTGAGCCTTGATAAAGCCGATTTCAGATCCGCAATCGATACGCTCACCTTTAAACAGGTAGCCATAGAATTTTTGGTCATTGATGAGCTTTGCCATGGCATCGGTTAATTGAATTTCACCACCAGCACCAGTTTCATGTTTGTCCAGATAGGCAAAAACCTCGGGTTGCAGGATGTAACGGCCAAAAACAGTCATGGTTGATGGAGCGTTTTCTGGCTCTGGTTTTTCAACCATGCCTTTGACCTCGAACACATCGTTTTTGCGCGAAGCAATATCAAAAACACCGTATTTAGAAGTGTCTTTGCGATCAACTTCAACAGAGGCAATCACGTTGCCACCTGTCATATTATAAACGCGTACCATTTGTTTAAGGCAGCTTTCATCGTGAACGACAGTGTCATCGGGCAGAATAACGGCAAACGGTTCATCACCAACAAATTCACGGGCGCACCACACGGCATGACCCAAACCAAGAGGTTGGTCTTGTTTGACTGATTTCAGGGCAGAGGCAGGAAGTTCTGCTTCACGAATTTTTTTGATTTGTTCAACTTTATTGCGTTTTTGCAATGTATCCATCAAAGCAGGGGAGTCTTGGAAATGCTGAAGCAAGACTTCTTTGCCGTCACTGATAACAAAAATGAATTCTTCGATACCGGCTTCACGAGCTTCCTCAACGGCCAACTGAATAAGGGGACGGTCAACAATCGTTAACATCTCTTTCGGCATGACTTTGGTGGCTGGCAACAAGCGGGTTCCTAGACCTGCGACAGGAAATACGGCTTTTTTAACGGGTTTTATCATTTGTGTCATTGGCAATCCCTCTTTAGGTTTGTGTGCATCGCAGCATAACTATATGCGATATAGGGGATGATATGCCAGAAATATTTTG
>CAZVSN010000022.1:19839-23388 GCA_964629455.1 uncultured Micavibrio sp.
GGGTGTTTTGGGTATCCGCGCAAATTTTCGGGGGCAATACACCGCAATAACTCACGAATTTCTTGGCGTGCCGATATAGATGAGATGGTCATTTTATAATTCGGGTCTTCTTTCAGGTCGAGCAAAGTCATTCCTTTTAAGAATAATTCACGGAAAATAACCCGTTCACCAAAGCCGGGGGCCAGACGAAACCCGAATTTTTCGGCAATGGTTTCCAACAATTCACCGACTTCGCGTTTATTTCGCGCATCAAGAGATGAGAGGCGGTTACGCATGACAATCCAGTCGAGATCAGTTCCATCACGGTCTTTTTTAATTTTCTTTTGATCAAGAACCATCCGCGTGTAAATAGACGGAGATTTGATTTCCCGCGTATCGGGATTAATCCGTGCCAGAACGTCAAGGTCAACAAACGAGTCATTCATCGGTGTAATTAGAACATCCGCATAAGAATGAGCCAATTGCCCCAGAAATGTATCTGACCCCGGCGTATCAATAACCACAAAATCAGTTTGCGCGTGTAATTCGTCCATGGCCATGCCCAGAAAGGCACTGTCTTGTTCTTCCTGAGATGCAACGCTATCAGCTTTGCTCCGTTCAATTGGGAAGTGGAGGGGAATGGGGAGCGAGAGTTTTTCGCGCGCACTATATTCGAAACGATTCGCCATGTAACGGGAGAAAGTCCCCTGACGGGCATCAAGGTCAATTGACCCCACACGATACCCAAGCCGCAATAAACCAATAGCCACATGCATGGCGGTGGTCGATTTCCCCGACCCGCCTTTTTCATTCCCCAAAACGATAATATGTGCATGCGATGACATTTTCACCATTTAAGCATGAAGAGGCGCAGACAGAAAGACCCAAATCTGATATCTTGCACAGTAAGGAGCAAAATAAATGACGGTCAGTATCGAAACTCGTTTAAATGAACTGAAAAAAGTGATGGAAAAAAACGCGGTTCAGGGCGTGATTATTCCACATACCGATGAATTTGGAAGCGAGTATTTGCCAGAAAATGCAGAGCGTCTGGCATGGATAACAGGATTTACAGGATCATCGGGCGCCGCCGTTATTTTGCACCATAAAGCCATGGCGATGACGGATGGTCGATATACCATTCAAATTAAAGAACAGGTTGATAAAAACCTTTTTGAATTGTGTGATATGGCGGATGTAACCATCGGCGGATGGATTGCGGATAATGCAACCAAAGGGAATATCATCGGGTATGACCCGAAACTTCATACACAAAAACAGATTGAATCAATTGAAGCAAAATTATCTGAAACGGGTATCACCCTGAAAGCCATACCCGAGAATATGGTCGATGCAATTTGGACAGACAGGCCACAATCACCAATCGGCATTGTCGAATTATTTCCAGATGAAATTGCAGGCGCAACATCTGCAGAGAAACGTGCAAAGATTGCCGCAGGTTTAAAGGCCGATAAATTATCGTCGGTTATCCTGACCCTGTCGGATTCCATTTGTTGGTTATTGAATATTCGCGGGAGTGATATTGATTTTAACCCGTTGGTTTTGTCATACGCCGTTCTGCACGCCGATGCGCGAGTGGATTGGTATGTTGATGATCGTAAAATTCCATCATCTGTGCGCACCGCGCTGGGCAAAGATATTACCATTCATCCATTTGAAAATTTCGAAGCGGGTGTGCGGCAATTAAAAGGCATTATCCAATATGATGATGCGCGGTCTTCGCAATGGATACATCATATTCTGGTGGATGCCGATATCGATGCAGTCACAGGGAAAGATCCATGTATTCTGCCAAAGGCGTATAAAACAGAGGCAGAGCAATTATCCATTCGCCAAGCCCATATCCGCGATGGTGTGGCTTTGGTCAAATTTTTATATTGGTTGGAAGTCCAGAATTTATCGGACGATCATGTGACCGAGTTAAGCGTTGAGGAGAAATTAGAAGAATTCAGAAAAGGCCATCATAGCTATCGTGGCCCAAGTTTTTCAACCATTGCAGGATGGGCCGCGCATGGAGCCATTATCCATTACCGCGCTACCCCGAAAAGCAATGCGGTTATCACAGGGGATAATTTTCTTCTCCTCGATAGTGGCGGGCAATATGAATACGGCACAACCGATATCACGCGTACCATTGTTATTGGCGATGTTACGCCTGAGATGAAAGACAGATATACCCGCGTTTTAAAAGGGCATATTGCGCTTGCCAGTGCAAAATTCCCACCCGAAACGGATGGGGTAACATTGGATGAAATGGCGCGGCAATATCTTGCCGAAGTTGGGTTGAACTATGCCCATGGCACAGGTCATGGTGTTGGATGTTTTATGTGCGTGCATGAAGAAGCAACGTCGATTTCCCCGCGTGGAAAAGACAGAATGCGGTTGGGAACATTGGTATCCAATGAACCGGGGTATTATCAAGAGGGTGCATACGGCATTCGCCATGAAAATTTAATCTTATGTCGTGAAGACACGGACGGGAATTATTATTTCGACACGATAACGTGTGTGCCGTTTGATACGCGTGGCATCGATTGGGATTTAATGACTGCCGCAGAAACAGAATGGTTGAACAATTACCATCAATGGGTTTTCGATAGCCTTAGCCCATTTTTGGACGAGGCAGAATTGCAATGGTTGCGCAATACGTTATTCCCTGAGGGTATTATTTCTGAGGAGGAGCCTTCGGCATAATCAAACCGCAGGATATAATGGCTTTTAATCCCTCATCAACTGTCATATTGACGCGTTTGATGTCGCTTTCTGGAACCAATATCAAATATCCTGATGTCGGGTTGGGCGTGGTAGGCACGAACACGTTGACAAAATTTTCGCCGAGTTGTGTTTGTAAATCGCCTTCGGTTTTTCCTGCCAGAAACGCAATTGACCAATTATCCTTACGGGGAAATTCAATCAAAACAACTTCACGAAAGGCTTTGGCCTGTTTCCCCATCAACATTTCAAAAACTTGTTTGGTGGCGGCATAGACGGTTTTTACCAATGGCAGGCGTTCCATGATGTAATTAGAAATATTCAGGAACATCAACCCGATAAAGTTGCGGGCAAACCAACCGACAACAATAAAAAATCCGACAGCAACAACAACACCCAATCCAGGGATAGAATCCTCACCCGTCATGCGTAGTGGAACAATTTGTCCGACTGTTTCATCAATCCATATCAGGATGGACCACACGATATAAAGGGACAGGGCAACGGGCGCGGTTACAAAAATGCCCGTCAGAAAGCAATCGCGCAAATAGGCCAAAACGCGGGATTCGGGTTTAGGGGCAGGGGATTGGTCTGGGGCTTGATTCGGGTCAGTGGTCATAACCGAGAGGGTAACAGAGGGTAGAAAATATGATAGGGACTTTCATCGAAATAAGGCGGTTTCCCACTTGATTTTGCCCTTGATTTTAAGGGTGGATTGCGCTTTATTACCGCAACTAAACCAACAGATTGTGGTACGGATGCGCCTGTAGCTCAGTTGGTTAGAGCAAGCCGCTCATAACGGCTGGGTCGGGGGTTCGAATCCCTCCGGGCGCACCA
>CAZVSN010000023.1:0-6843 GCA_964629455.1 uncultured Micavibrio sp.
GCTTTCAATTGCGATGAATTTTCATCAACATCAAACTCTATCAACGCATCCCACCCACCCAAATCGCGCCAACTGAAATTAACGGCCAGAACAGATGCTTTATCAGTATGCTCCATCACCGCATAATCAAATGATATCGCAGGGCACAAAGAAAAATGATCAACATCAAGAGTCCAGACATTTCCTTGAATTGATGCATTTTGCAATGCCCTTTGAGCATAAAGATAGATATCTGGATAATATTTCTTTATTTCACTTATAAAAACAGATGCCCGCATCATAAATATACCTGCATTCCATAGATAATCGCCACTTTTGATGTAGGATTCTGCGGTTTCAATATCTGGTTTTTCTGTAAAACTTGCAACCTGATACCCCCCGTTATTTATCGCATGACCTTTTTGAATATACCCGTACTGGGTATGGGCAAATTCAGGAGAAATACCTAATGTCACAATATGACCTGCGATTGCCATTGGCATCGCATCGCTCACTGCATTCTGGAACAAACCAATATCAGGAATATGGTGATCCGCAGGCAAAATAAGTACAATAGAATCATCATATAAAGATTGGGACATTAATGTACCAACACAAAATGCTGGAGCAGTATTTCGACGCATAGGCTCAGATATAATATGTGCCTGTTTATTTTTTAATTTATCACGAACAATCAAAGCATGCGCATCAGAACAAACAATAACAGGGTTTTCAAAGAGGTCAGAGTTATCAACCCGCTTCAAAGTGTTTTCAAATGTTGTTCCACCTTGTTTTAATGGAAGAAATTGTTTCGGCAAATCAGGGGTGGATACAGGCCACAATCTGCTTCCTACACCGCCAGCAACAATAATGGGCACAATCTTACTCATGCCCACCCCGATTAAGATATCCATCATATGCCGCCTGAGCCCCTTGCAAAACAGTGGTTTCAGGGCACCAACCAAAACTCTTCGCTGTTGATATGTCCATCAACTTATGGGTCATACCAACAGGAGCATTCATGTTGTGTATAAATTTGCCTTTAAATCCAATCACATCTGCAATCATCCGATAATATTCATTCACCGTATAATCACGCCCAAGGCCAATGTTCAAGCACGGCGGCATATTGGCTAATTTTGTTTCAGCGGTTAAAATAAATTTTGCCAAATCATCAACGTATAAGAATTCACGGCGCACGGTCCCATCACCCCATATTTCAACATCCGCATCCCCATTTTTATGTGCGTCATGAATTTTCATGAGTGCCGCAGCAATCATATGCGAATTTTCCAAATCATATTTATCCCCTACCCCATATAAATTACACGGAATAAATGTGCGATACGATAAACGGTTGTTTTTCTCGGAAATATATTGACACAAACGTGCAGCCGCGATCTTGGCAATGGCATATCCTTCATTGGTTGGCTCCAATGGCGCTGCCAACACATCGTCTTCAACCAAAGGATTACGATAGTCGCGCGGATACATGCATGAACTGCCAAGATTAATCAGTTTTGGAATTTCCGCACGGCGGGATTCATCAATCACATGGGTACTGATAAGAATATTTTCAGTCATAAACCCAACAGGATCAGATATATTGGCCTTTATACCGCCAACCTTTGCCCCTGCATGAATAACCATATCGAACTGGCCGTTACCTATATAATCACGAACCGCCACTCTATCCAACAAATCCAACTCTTGGCGTGAGGGTGCAAAAATTTTATACTCAGGCGCAACAGATGGCGCTAATCTTAAAATTGCGCGCCCAACCATTCCGCTTCCACCTGTCAAAAAAACTTTCATTTGTCTTTCCTGACTTTTTCCAAATCGAATTGCACCATCTCTTTAATCAAATCATAGAACTGCGTCGTTGCTTCCCACCCCAGTTTTTCTTTGGCTTTTGTAGAATCTCCGCACAAAACATCAACTTCTGTTGGTCTAAAATGCGTGGGATCAACACGAACAATAATCTGCCCATTGGCTGTATTGCGCCCTATCTCATCAACACCCACGCCTGACCATTGAATAGATATACCAAGTTCAGCAAAAGCACGATCAATCAATTGACGAACCGTATAGTTTTTTCCAGTCGCCAAAATAAAATCATCCGACTCATGATGTTGTAAGATTTTCCAGACACCATCCATATAATCACGGGCATGTCCCCAATCACGTTTGGCATCCAGATTACCGATTGATAAACATTCCTCTAATCCTAATGAAATACGCACAGCGGATAATGTGACCTTACGCGTTACAAAATCCTCACCGCGCAACGGACTTTCGTGATTAAACATGATGGCATTTGATGCAAACATGCCATAGGCTTCACGGTAATTTTTAACCATCCAATAAGCATAGAGTTTGGCAACACCATAGGGACTGCGCGGATAAAACGGTGTATTTTCTGTTTGTGGTGTTTCAAAAACCTTGCCAAATAATTCGGATGTTGAGGCTTGAAAAAACTTAATTGTCTTTTCTAAACCCAAAATACGAATAGCCTCTAACGCCCGCAAAACACCAATACCATCGGCATTCGATGTATATTCAGGGGTATCAAAGCTAACATGGACGTGGCTTTGTGCTGCAAGGTTATAAATTTCTTCAGGCTGAACTTTATTGATAATACGAATAATATTTGATGTATCGGTCATATCACCATAATGAAGCACCAGACCTTTATCCATCAAATGGGCAATACGATCTGTGTTGGGCAAAGATGCTCGGCGTTGAACCCCGTGAACGCGATATCCTTTTGAAAGGAGAAGTTCAGAAAGATAAGCTCCGTCTTGCCCCGTAACACCAGTGATAAGAGCTGTTTTTGTTTGTTTATCTGGCATTTACAAAATCTTTTGATTAATACGCGCCGATAAGAACATTACGAAGAGTCTTCATTTCTTCGAGGGCATGGCCTGTGCCAAGAGCGACACAGGATAACGGGTCGTCAGCAACCGTAATCGGCAAGCCCGTAACCAACCGCAACAAATGGTCAAGGTTGGTAAGCAACGCACCACCACCTGTTAACACAATTCCGCGTTCAGCAATATCAGATGCCAATTCTGGCGGTGTACTTTCAAGTGCAACACGCACACCTTCGATAATTTGGCCAATAGGTTCAACCAAGGCCTCAGACACTTGACGTTCAGTCACGGTAATTTCTTTTGGAACACCGTTGACCAAATCGCGCCCCTTGATTGTCATGGTACGACCCGGCCCTTCGATAGGTGGCAATGCGGACCCGATTTCTTTTTTGATACGTTCTGCTGTGGTTTCACCAATCAACAAATTATGGACGCGACGGATATAGGCGATAATCGCATCATCCATTTTATCACCTGCACACCGCACAGACTTGGCATAGACAATTCCACCCAGAGAGATAATCGCAACTTCGGATGTACCGCCGCCGATATCAACAACCATGGAGCCCGATGCTTCATTCACAGGAAGCCCAGCACCAATAGCGGCTGCCATTGGCTCTTCGATCAAATAAACTTCTGATGCTCCAGCGCTCTCGGCTGAATCAACAATCGCACGTTGTTCAACAGCGGTTGATCCTGCGGGCACACAAATTACCATTTTCGGGGATACAAATGTTCTGCGGTTATGAACCTTGCGGATAAAATGTTTAATCATCGCTTCGGTGACTTCGAAATCTGCAATCACACCATCGCGCAATGGACGAATGGCCTGAATATTACCAGGGGTACGACCCAACATTTGTTTGGCTTCTAATCCAACGGCACGAACTGTCTTGCGTCCCATTTCCGTTGAAATCGCCACGACAGACGGTTCATTCAAAACAATTCCGCGATCACGCACATAAACGAGCGTATTCGCAGTCCCAAGGTCAATCGCCATATCGGCGGACATCATACTGAACAATCTGGCAAACATCTGAAACCTTCTAGGGTCTTCCCCCAGTATAAACAGTGTATAAACAGCAAATTTCCCGCAACACGCGCGCGGGAAATAAAGATTTATCACAGTTAAAAAAACTGTCTAGGCCTTAGATTAAGAAAGACTAGCCTTGACGCACTTTATAACGTGGGTTTGTCTTATTGATAACGTAAACACGGCCTTTGCGACGAACAACGCGGCAGTTACGGTCACGGGTTTTCAAAGTTTTGAGTGAGTTGACGACTTTCATCGCTTTAATCCTTATATTAATAATTTTCTATATCTTTATCGAGCAGAGCCGGACACTACAGTCCAAGCCTTAGTATTGTCAAGGATTAAACTTGTAAAATTCAACAAATTAACCGCTTGGAGGGCTGATAGCGAACATGATAGCCTGTACCAGACTTTTTAACACTCTGGTAAGCGTTTTAAGATAGTGTTATATGGAAAGCGAAGACTCACTATGACATCAATACAGCCCGAATCCTCACCTCCTGTTGCATCTCCGCCCGAATCGATCCCTGTTAAGGAATTGGCGCGGGAATTCCAACATGCGATGCTGGATCACCAATTATCCCTGAATTATCAACCGATTGTGAATTTGGAAACGGGCCTTGTCTGCGGGTTTGAAACCCTGATGCGTTGGCATCATCCGGTACGCGGCCCTATTTCTCCGGGTATTTTTATTCCTGTGGCCGAACAGACAGGTTTAATTGTAGAGGCCAGTAAATGGGCTCTTAAAGAAGCGATTGCGGCCCTCAAACGCCTTGAAAGCCACGTCGGACACAATGAAAACATATATATGAGTGTCAATTTCAGCCCGAATGACCTCGCCGCCACCTCATTTTTGGACGAAATGTATAATGTCATCAGCACCAGTGACGTCCGCCCCGTCCAGATTCAGTTGGAAATTACAGGCGAATTGTTGAGCATTCAGACTGATAACGCGAAAAAAACACTCGATATCTGCCGTAAAACAGGCCTAAAAATCGCGGTAGACGACTATGGATTGGGCGATCCGTCCGTTTTCTTCCCTTATATGGACAATTTCCCCATCAGCACCGTTAAAATCGACCATTTGGTTATAAAAGACCTGCTGAAAGTTCCTGAAGCAGAAACCCTCATCCGCGCAATTATCGACGAAGCCAAAAAACGCAAAATAGAAATTATCGCCGAAGGCATCGAAGAAAAAGCAATTGCCCAAAAACTTCTGCAAATGGGATGTAAATACGGCCAAGGGTATTATTTTACAAAACCTTTGCCAGAACGCGAATTAACCACTCTTTTGTTAAAAATCAGTGGTTTCAGTGAACAACTTACATAACCCCCCTTCTCAACCCGCATTATATTTGTAAGACTGCACTCCGTTTCATGACCATAACGGAGAAAAGACTGTGGCTCTTAGAATAGCTGTCCTTAAAGAATCGTCCGCAAACGAAAAACGTGTGGCCGCGACCCCCGAAACCGTAAAGAAATATATCGGCAAGGGTTTTCAGGTTGCAATTGTATCAGGTGCAGGCACTGCTGCGTCCTATCCCGATTCAGATTATATTGCCGCAGGTGCAGAATTGGTGGGCGATGCCGACCAAGCGACCAAAGATGCAGATATTATTCTGTGCGTTCAACCGCCATCATTCGCAATTAAATCAAAGGCCGATGCCATTCTGATTGGGCTCCTTTCACCCTATTCCGCAAAAGACAGATTATCTGCCTATGCGGCACAAGGTCTGACCACGATTGCAATGGAACTGGTTCCACGCATCACCCGCGCACAGGCAATGGATGTTTTATCATCACAATCAAACCTTGCTGGATATCGCGCAGTGCTTGAAGCATCCGCAGAATTTTCTCGCGCATTCCCGATGATGATGACGGCAGCAGGAACAATTCCCCCCGCCCGTGTCTTTGTGATGGGTGCAGGTGTTGCAGGACTTCAGGCGATTGCAACAGCACGTCGTTTGGGTGCAATCGTATCTGCAACCGATGTTCGTGCAGCCTCCAAAGAACAAGTGCAGTCCTTGGGTGCAAGCTTTGTCATGGTCGAAAGCGATGAAGTGAAACAAGCCGAAACCGCAGGCGGATACGCCAAAGAAATGTCCGATGATTTCAAACAGAAACAAGCAAAACTGGTTGCCGAAACGTTGGTCAAACAAGATATCGTCATTACAACAGCCCTTATTCCGGGTCGCCCTGCCCCCATTCTGATTACCGAAGACATGGTCAAATCCATGCGTCCGGGATCAGTTATTGTCGACCTTGCCGCCCCACAAGGTGGTAACTGCGCCCTGACAAAATCAGGTCAAATGGTTGAAATTGGCGGTGTTAAAATTTTGGGCTTTGACAATATTTCATCGCGCATTGCAACGGACTCATCCGCACTGTATGCCCGCAACCTGATGAACCTGATTGGCATTCTTCAAAACAAAGAAGGCCAGATTGCACTCAATATGGATGACGACATTATCAAGGCAACCGTATTGACCAAATCAGGACAAATCACTCATCCGAATTTCCAATAATAAATAAAAGGAAACAATCACAATGCAAGACACACAAACTACTCTGGCCACCGAAGCCCAAACGCTTTCAGCCATTGCCCAACAATTGTCGGAACAAGCCAACAAATTATCCATGGATGTTACATCCTATAATTTTGCCGCAGGCGGTCACGACTCTTTTGTGATGATGGGTATCACCATTTTTGTTTTGGCCTGTTTTGTGGGCTACTATGTTGTGTGGCGCGTAACCCCAGCCCTGCACTCTCCATTAATGGCTATTACCAATGCGATTTCATCAGTAATTATCGTTGGTGCGTTGATTGCCGCAGGCCCAACGGATAGCAGCTTTTCAAAAATCCTAGGATTTGTTGCTGTTGTCCTCGCATCTATCAATATCTTTGGCGGATTTATCGTGACCCGCCGTATGCTCGCTATGTTTAAGAAAAAAGGATAA
>CAZVSN010000023.1:6943-14377 GCA_964629455.1 uncultured Micavibrio sp.
TCATGTCTGAACTCGCTCCATTACTTTATCTGGTTTCATCCGTCCTGTTTATTCTGGCTTTGCGCGGATTGTCCCACCCTGAAACATCACGTCAGGGTTTGAATTTCGGTATTTTCGGAATGGCCATTGCCATTGTGACAACCCTTATGACCCCCGCCATATCATCCTATGGATTGATTATCGCGGGCATTATTGTGGGTGGAACAATCGGAACAATTACCGCCGTTAAAATCCAAATGACCGCACTTCCTCAACTGGTTGCGGCTTTCCACTCTCTGGTTGGTCTGGCGGCTGTCTGTGTGGCTGTCGCTGCCTTTCACAATCCACAAGCTTACGGTATCGGCACACCGGGTGACATTCATCTCAACTCACTGATTGAAATGTCATTGGGCGTTGCAATTGGTGCCATTACCTTTACAGGATCGATTATCGCTTGGGGAAAATTACAGGGCGTTATCTCTGGGAAACCGATGAGCTTTACAGGTCAACATATGTTCAATGCCTGCCTTGGCATTGCTATGCTTGCCCTGATTGTCCTGATTTGCATGACGGAAAGCACCTTACTTTTCTGGGGCATTATCATCATTGCGTTGGTGCTCGGCGTAACGCTGATTGTCCCAATTGGCGGCGCAGATATGCCTGTTATCGTGTCAATGCTGAATTCCTATTCGGGATGGGCGGCGGCTGGTATCGGCTTCACTCTCCAAAACCCGTTGCTGATTATCACTGGCGCATTGGTCGGAGCATCAGGGGCTATCCTCTCCTATATCATGTGCAAAGGCATGAACCGTTCATTCTTAAGCGTTATCTTAGGTGGATTTGGTGGTGAACAATCAACGGCTGCTGCTGCAACTTATGGCGACAAAGCCGCAAAAATCGGTTCTGCTGATGATGCTGCCTTTATCATGAAAAACGCAGCACGAGTGATTATCGTTCCGGGTTACGGAATGGCCGTTGCCCAAGCTCAACACGTTGTCCGTGAAATGGCAGACGTTCTAAAATCCCATGGGGTTGATGTGCGTTACGCCATTCACCCTGTGGCGGGTCGTATGCCGGGGCACATGAACGTATTGCTTGCCGAAGCCAATGTTCCGTATGACGAAGTATTCGAACTTGAAGATATCAACCGTGACTTTGCTCAGGCAGATGTGGCCTATGTCATCGGGGCAAACGATATCACCAACCCCGCCGCTAAAAACGATTCATCATCTCCTATTTACGGGATGCCTGTTTTGGACGTGGAACGCGCAAAAACGGTTTTATTCGTCAAACGCTCGATGGGATCAGGTTACGCAGGGATTGATAACCCGCTCTTCTTTGCCGACAATACATTGATGTTGCTGGGCGATGCCAAGAAAATGACCGAAGATATCGTCAAAGCAATGGAAGCATAGAAACAAAAAAATCCAGCTTATGCTGGATTTTTTATTTGTATTATTTCTGAATAAAACCTACTCGTCGCGATGAGTACGCTCCATGCGCTCATGACGTTCTTGCGCCTCAAGGGACAGGGTTGCAATAGGACGTGCATCCAGACGACCAACGCCAATCGGTTCACCCGTTTCTTCACAATACCCATAGCTGTCATCATCAATCCGCAACAAAGCTTCATTAATTTTTGTAATCAACTTACGCTCACGGTCACGGGTACGAAGTTCCAAAGCATGGTCTGTTTCCGCAGATGCACGATCTGCCAAATCCGGTTTTTGCAATTCAGTTGTTTGAAGGGTGTTCTGAATTGTGACCTCAGACTCTTTCAACAATTCTTCGCGCCACAAGATAAGTTTCTGACGAAAATATTCCTTCATCACTGGATTCATAAACTTTTCTTTATCAGAAGGTTTATAATTCGGAGGGACAATAACGCTTCCAGCTTTAGACATTCTCAAATTCCTTTTACAGATTACATAGCGCGTTCACGCGTCTAAGGTTAGAAAAGCCGCCCCCAAAAAGCAAGAGCAACCATAGATTATACACACCAAATTGTTAAAAAACCTTAGCCGCATCAAGTGCCATGCGCATTTTGGCAATTTCTATCTGGGCGCGCAGGTCAATTTCATCCAAAAGGCTGGATAATTGGGGATCGTTAATCCGTTCACGGTGCGACGCAACAACATCGGCAATATCCAAAAGATTGCCAACCGACAATGTTCCCGTCAGCATTCCCAACCGAAGTTTGTCCAATTGCTTTAAAACGTCTTCACCGCGTGACCGCATCCGCTTTCTAGCGGCGCGTTGTGCGGGATCATCTGCCTCTTGGGCAGCCAGCAACGAATCAATTCCTGCAATAACACCCGTTGCAGAGGCATGGGCTGGTGCCTCGGTTTCTCCTGTTTCCAACAAAGATCCGAACTGAACCCCTGACGAACTTCCCGTTTTGCTGGTTTTCTTAGCGCCGGATGTTTTTTGTGTGCCCTCTGGGCCAGAAATTTTCATGGTAGAGTCTCTCTCTGTCTTCTTCTTTTCAGTATATCAAAAATCAAAAAACATTTCATTGGGCAAGATTTTCCTACCCTCCCGACAAAACATAACCCTTTGTTTTAAAACGATTTCCAAAATTCCAAACTTGGCACGATATTCGCAAAGGAACCCAGTGGGGTCATAGGATAAAAGCCAAACCCCACATGAAACAAGATCAACGGGTGGAGTTGAGAATGATTGGACAGACCTATAAAATGAACGCCAAAGCAACATTACGGTCAACACTTCGAATGACAATAGCGATTTTCCTATCGCTGTCTTTCGCGATGCCCGCTATGGCGGCAACAACCCGTATTAAGGACATTGTTGATTTCGAAGGTGTCCGCGACAACGTTCTGATCGGATATGGTCTGGTTGTTGGCCTGAACGGTACGGGTGACAAACTTTCAAACTCCCCTTTCACTGAACAATCTCTTATCGCGATGTTGGAACGCATGGGCGTTAACGTGCGCGGGCAAAACCTGAACACAGGGAACGTTGCCGCCGTTATGGTTACCGCCACTATGCCTCCGTTCCAAACCCAAGGCTCCCGCATTGATATTACCGTGTCCACTTTGGGTGATGCCAAAAACCTCCAAGGCGGAACATTGTTGGTTACACCCTTGATGGGTGCTGATGGCGAAGTTTATGCCGTTGCCCAAGGCCCCGTTGCTATTTCTGGCTTCTCCGCCTCTGGCGAAGGCCAAACCGTTACACAAAATACACCCACCCGTGGCCGCATTGCAGGCGGCGCATCGGTTGAACGTGAAATTAAATTCAACCTGAATGACTTGCCTCAAGTTCGCCTTGCATTAAAAAATCCTGACTTTACAACCGCCCGCCGTATTGCTCGCGCTATTAATGGCTTTACCTCTGGCGACATGGCAACAGCAGCAAACGATGCAACGATTGTTTTGAAAAAACCAGCATCCTATCCCGGAACTCTGGTGGATTTAATAACCGACATCGAACAATTGCCCGTTGAACCTGATCAGGTTGCGCGCGTTGTGATTGATGAAAATTCTGGAACCATTGTGATGGGATCAGATGTCCGCGTGAGCACTGTTGCAATTGCCCAAGGCAACCTCACTATTAAAGTCAATGAAACACCACAAGTATCACAACCAAATCCATTCGCGGAAAAAGGTGAAACAGTGGTTGTCCCACGCACAGACATCAACGTTGACTCTGGATCAGATGCCAAAATGGCTGTTCTTGAAAGCAGTGTAACACTCCAAGATTTGGTCACTGGCCTCAACAAATTGGGGGTTGGCCCTCGCGATATTATTACCATTCTGCAAGCCATTAAAGCGTCGGGCGCTTTACAAGCCGAAATTACAACAATGTAGGATAAAGAACATGACAGACATTGGAAACACAGCAGCAGCAAGCCTTCTCCAAACCGCCAATGGCAAATTGGGAATGGACAGGCTCGCGTCCGCAACCAAGAAACTGGATACAGAAAAATCACTTAAAACCGAAAATGCCGCTCAGGATTTCGAAGCAGTCTTCATATCGGAAATGATAAAACCGATGTTTGAAACCGTTGGCGTTGACGACATGTTCGGCGGCGGCAAAGGCGAAGAAGTCTTCAGGGGAATGCTGGTTCAGGAAATGGGGAAATCCATTGCTAAACAAGGCGGTTTTGGTCTTGCTGATCAGGTTCGTGCCCAGCTTTTAAAAATACAAGAAAAATCATAAACAAAAAAACAGGAGATAGACAATGAGCATTCACACACACGCCTCCGCTTCTTCAGAAACCTCCCTCATCAGTATGCTGGGTTACATGGAAGACTTAAGCTCTCTCTACACAGAGGAACTCAACGCGATTGAACTGCGCGATATGAAACGGTTTGCAGAAATTCAACCAGCAAAAAGCCGCTTGGTCATGAGTTGCGAAGCCAAAATGGCTGAATTGCAAAAACAACCAACACTCCTTAAAGCCGTCAGCCCCGCCCTTAAAGAACGGGTGAGTGTTGCCGAAAACACACTCAGTCAATTGGCACAAAAATCTCAACGTGAATGCCGTATTCGTGCAGAAAGCCTGCGACGCGTGCAACAACGATTGCTCGACGCTGCGCGCCACATCATGATGCGCGACCAAGCCCAATATAACAACCGTGGACAAACAAACAACGCAAACACAAGACCTGTGGCCACTGCCATAAACGAAGCCATTTAATAAAAAGCAAGAAGGATTTCATCATGTCATCAGCCCCAGCAGTTTCTTCTTCTCCTGCCCCGTCACCTGCCACCCATTCCTGCGCGGGATCAAACTCTGCAGCAGGCATATCAGGCTTATTCCTGAATCTTCTTAGCCTGAACGCGTCCACTTTACAAAAAAATATAGCAGGGACAATTTCTTCTGACTCACATCCAAACACACTAGACGTAAAAGGTTCTAATTTTGAACCCAAACTTCTTGTCCTTCCCCAAGGATTAGTCAATTTGTCTGAATCAGATTTAAAATCATTGCTGGCAAATGCCCCGATCAATGCAGAAGGCAATCTTAACAATCAAGCACTTATCTCTCTGACCTCTGGCACACCCGCAGCAGAGGCTATTAAAAACTTCTTGTCCAACCTCCAATCACCAACCACGCTGTCAGTGCCAGAAGGAACAGATTTGGCAACGACTGAGCAAGACGCAACACTCAATGGGAAAATCCTGCTGATTGCAACCAACCTTAGTCCATCAGACATAGAACAATTGAAAAAAACGCTCACAGAGGATGGAAATAAGGTTATTGATATCGCGAATGGTCTGGATGGCAAGGATGCAACAGATACAAATGCCGTGACCTTGGTTATGTTTGTTCATCCCCCTATGGTCAAACCTGACATAGACACAATCGTCGATGGTTCAGATATTCCAACATCGGATTCATCAACAGTTCAAAGCGGAAAATTATTTGGACTGTCGCACCATGCTTTGGGGAAATATGTTTCTCCATTTGATAAATCTGATGCATCGGGGACATTACCTGAATCCGCATTACAAACATCAGAACAAGGTGATTTCAAAGGAAGTATTACCAATGCCAATGAAAAAACATCGCAAAACGCCAATACCTCTGGAAAAATGGATGAAAAAGTGGCTCAACCTTCCAATGCCCTATTTCAGGAATGGAATGGCGATATCAATTCACTCATCACAACAGATACCACAAACCCCTTAACAGGAACAAGCAGCACGGCGGCGGTACAAAGCTCTGCATTACTAACAAACCCCGTGATCAACAACACTTCTGCAACAGGTGTACATCCTGCGACCCACACGATTGCCGCTCTTCTTGAAAAAACAGCTGGCAAATCGGAAAAATCACAGCAAACCCTGACCATACAACTTGATCCTCCGGAATTGGGGCGCGTTCAACTTCAACTGAGCTACGAAAAAGGTGAATCAATGAAAGTTCATCTTTTAACCGAAACGCAGGATACGCTGACTCTCTTACAACGGGACTCCCATGCGTTGAGGGCTGCGCTAGAGCAAGCGGGCATTCAAACCGATTCATCATCACTCACCTTTGATATGGCGGGCAGCGATCAATCATTCAACCAAATGCTCGGGCAATTTCAGGATGGCAATTCGGAACGCCGCCATTCTCATTTTTCATCATCAAAAGACAATGACGCAATTCTATCCGACCTGTCATTAACGCAGATTGATACAACATTGGATTTTATACCGGAAAGTGCAACAGGAACGGTAAGATACTCTCTGGTTGTATAACCAACCGTATTATTTACCATTTGTTAATAATTAACGGCTTATAATCTAGATATGTGCAAGGCGCAGGATCGCGCCCGTTTCCCACGACCCCAGAAAGGAGGTAAGGCACGATATGAGCATCTTATTAACACCTTCCCTTCAAAAAAGTTTAAGCAAGTTGCAAGCCCCATCATCAAATGATGCAGGCACAGCGTTGGCCATTACCGCCTTTATTCACCAGAAAACCAACGAATTCAAAACACTGATATCCCAATTTGAAGCCAATCTTGAAATATTGGAACTTCAAAAAAATAGATGCGCAGATGTCATTGCAATTCTTGAAGAAGCTGGCGGCTTAACTATTCGAGCCCGCAATTATGTAAGCACCCCCGAAGATGCAACGAAATACCGCGATAAAACACAAGAGATGGAAACTCTGTTCAAAACAGCCCTATCAAAACTTGATGTGTATGTGCCTGCCGCCACAGACAACGGGATCAATCTTTTGAATGGAAAAACACTTGAAACAAAATTCGATGAAAAGGGTGATAAAACCCTTATTACACATGGGATTTCTTTGGACTCAAACGCCCTCGGTATCCGCCAACCAGATTTCTCAACAATGCCAAATGTTCAAAATGCGCGCATTGATGTGATGAATGCAATTGATATGGCGGTCACCTTACGAAATATTATTTCATCAGATATCTCTGCGATTTCTACAAGTCTTGATTTCTCAAAAACAACGATAGAAAACGCAAATTTGGCAATTCAATCTCTGGGAAC
Organism: uncultured Micavibrio sp.; assembly: GCA_964629455.1. Lineage (GTDB taxonomy): Bacteria > Pseudomonadota > Alphaproteobacteria > Micavibrionales > Micavibrionaceae > UBA1573. Next base: position 13,901 of record CAZVSN010000023.1, read on the forward strand.
AACGCTCATAACGACCGAGTCAAAAAACATCACAGATCTTGCCAATAAAAAAATGGAATTTGATGAACCTTTGGCTGAACCAGCACAACAAGATATTTTAAATAGTTTTGCAGCAACCCCGAATATGGAGGGTATATAAATGGCACTGATTATTGATTTGAAACCAGGTGAAAAAATTCTGATCGGCGCGGCTGTCATGACCAATGACAATCAACGCACACGACTCCATATCTCTGGCGACACCCCTATTCTGCGCGAAAAAGATATTATGCAGGAGTCAGAAGCAACAAGCCCATCCCGCAAAATATATTTCCTGTTGCAATGTATGTATCTGGCACGCAATCCACGCGATTATCACGCCAAATATTTCACGATGGTCAAAATGATTCAGGATGCAGCACCAAGCACCGCACTATTTTTCATGAAAATAAACGCGCAATTGATTCAGGGGCATTATTATAAAGCGCTTCGTGAAGC
>CAZVSN010000023.1:14477-23238 GCA_964629455.1 uncultured Micavibrio sp.
ACCATCACACACTCTATATTTTTATAATTTTTATTTATTATTTTATAATAAGAAAGAGGTTAAGGCATCGCCCTAACCTCTGTCAATAATTTTCATATTTTTGTAAGAATTAACCTACAATTTCGGTTCCGCTAAAGAAATATGCGATTTCGATAGCTGCATTTTCAGGGCTATCTGACCCATGAACCGAGTTTGCTTCAATGCTTTCCGCAAAATCCTTACGAATTGTACCCGCATCAGCATTCGCTGGGTTGGTGGCCCCCATAATCAAACGGTTTTGAGCAACGGCATCTTCACCTTCCAATACCTGAACAACAACAGGGCCAGAAGTCATAAATTTGACCAAATCACCATAAAATGGGCGTTCTTTATGAACTTCATAGAATTTTCCAGCCTGAACATCAGACATCCAAATGCGTTTCTGAGCAACGATACGCAGGCCTTTTTCTTCAAAACGGGCATTAATTGCACCAGTCAGGTTGCGGCGGGTTGCGTCAGGTTTAATAATCGAAAAAGTACGTTGAACGGCCATTTTTATCTGTTTCCTCTATATAATTGGGTCAATTCTCGCTGTCTTATAGGGATTTCATCAGGAAAAGACAAGCCCGCATAAGTGAAATGTGGAAAAAACATAAATAACCTTGCTTTAACCAAGGAATACTGGAACCATAAGGATGAAATGTGGAAATTATGCTTGATTTTAACAATCAATCACCTTTACCATATTTTTAAAGAATATTTAGAAAACAGGGATTTCGGCGTTATGTCCTCTCAGACAGGCTCAAACATCACCGACTTAAAGACGCGCTTGCCAGTTGATCTGTCCAAGAGATTTCTTATAGCAAACGGCGCCCCCGTCCTTCAAAAAAAATTTCAACAAGCCGCAAACACTGCATCAGATTTATTAAGCTTGGCAAAAAAGTCAGAATTTGACTTCCTAAAAGAAATGGAATCTATCCGCCGTGAATTGGGGCTGTCACGCATTATTTATCCAGGATTAAAAACAGAAAAACGAATTGATGAAAAAGCGATCGCAGAAAAAGGCGGCGATGTATCAAAAATATTCGACCCCCTCCGCATCGCTTTTGTTGCACAAACACCATCTAAAATTAAAAACGCAGTTGATTTCTTTACCCCCGCGCGCAACACACATGTTCTGTCTTTGGCGGATCAATTTGCAAGACCAGATGCAGAGAGCGGGATGCGCCGCGTCAAAATCGTTTATCAAATGCCAACCATTCTAACTGAAATTCAAATTTGGCACCCACAAATGTTGGGCGCATTTGAAACAACCCATAAACCATTTGAAAAACAACGCGGAATATTTGCAACATTGATGACAAGTGCCAGCAAGCTCTCTTATGGCGCCTGCGGCCGCCTTCAACGGGAAGAGAAAGCTCTGTCCGAACTCAGAAAATCAATCCATAACACTGCCGCCGAAAAAGCTGGACTGAATGCCTTGGTTGAACATCGGACATTTGGGCAAATCGGCCCTATCCCTTTTGTGGCGATCAAACGCCCGATTGATGCTTTTCCAACCATTTTACGTCCCGACCCGTGCTCTGGGACATATATGCAGGATAACGCTCTTGCAACCGCCTATTTCGAAGGCAAATTTATTCCAACGTGCCGCAATGAATTCATTATTGCAAGCCATAGGTTAGTCAATAACCACGCAATCGAAACCCAACCACGCGCCATTCGCAACACACGAAATCTGGATAGAGCCTAGGATGCGTTGACATTCAACGTCTTCTGTTTTCTAATACAGGCATGACACAAAACGCCACACCCATATTAAAAGTCGAAAACTTATCCGTCCGTTTCAAAACACCAGACGGATCATTTGATGCCGTTAAAGGTGTCAGTTTTTCTTTGGACAAAGGCAAAACTTTAGCCCTAGTTGGCGAGTCAGGTTCAGGCAAGTCCGTAACTGCCCTCTCACTCCTGCAACTTCTCCCCTATCCTTTGGCATCGCACCCGACGGGTTCCATTACGTTCAATGGAACAGAATTGGTGGGGGCATCTGCGACAACACTCAATTCCATTCGCGGCCAGAAAATCGGCATGATATTTCAAGAACCTTTGTCATCGCTCAACCCGCTTCATACAATTTCCAAACAAATCGGCGAAGTCATCGCGCTTCACCAATCCGACATCACCAAAGACGATATCAAAAAACGAATTCTGGAATTAATGGATTTGGTCGGCCTTAACAATCTGACATCACGCCTGAACGCCTATCCACATGAATTATCGGGCGGGCAACGCCAACGGGTGATGATTGCCATGGCACTCGCCAACACCCCCGACATCTTGATTGCTGACGAACCAACAACTGCACTCGATGTGACGGTGCAGGCACAAATCCTTGAACTCCTCCAATCACTCCGTGACAAATTGGGCATGGCTCTAATTCTAATTAGCCATGATTTAAAAGTGGTTGAAAAAATGTGCGACCATATTTGTGTCATGAAACATGGCGAAATTGTCGAAAGCCAGAGCAAAACAGCTTTATTTGCATCCCCCCAACATGACTATACCAAACAATTGTTGGCCTCTGCACCGCGCGCCAACCCCATCCCGTCAAACGGAAATGCCAAAATTATATTAGACGCAAAAAATATCTGCGTGACATTCCCGACCAAGAAAAATCTGTTCGGCAAGGTAACGGACAGCGTCAAAGCAGTTGACGATATCTCGTTCACTCTGCGTGAAAAACAAACATTGGGGATTGTCGGTGAATCTGGCTCTGGCAAAACCACTCTTGCCCTTGCCATTTTGAAACTTCTAAAATCCACAGGAACAATATTATTTAATGGGCAAGATATCAGCGCTATGAATGGGGCAAACTTACGCGCCCTTCGCGCACAAATGCAGGTTGTCTTTCAAGACCCATTCGGCTCTCTCTCTCCACGGATGACCATCGCCCAAATTATTGGCGAAGGATTAACCGTTCATAAACCCCATTTAACCAAAACAGATATGGATGAATTAGTCATTGCCGCCATGAATAATGTGCGCCTTGACCCAAATACCCGCCACCGTTACCCGCATGAATTTTCCGGCGGGCAACGCCAGCGCGTATCGATTGCCCGCGCGCTTATTCTCGAACCAAAATTGATTGTGCTGGATGAACCAACCTCGGCACTCGATGTATCGGTACAGGCACAGGTGGTTGAATTGCTTCAGGACTTACAAGAAAAACTCAACCTGTCCTATCTATTCATCAGCCATGATTTACGCGTTGTCCGCGCCATGGCACATGATATTCTGGTCATGAAGAATGGAAAAATTGTGGAACAAGGCTCCGCCACGCAAATCTTTGACACTCCACAAATGGCGTACACCCAATCTTTGATGGATGCCGCCCTTCACCTCCGTACCCGCACCGCTTAATTCGGCGATGGCAAATGCGGAAACAAACTGGGTGTAAACCATTTATAAAACCCGTAATCGGCGTACAATAAATAGGCTTTAATCGCCAATAAATGGAACACATAAATTTCCAACGTATATCGACCACCAAACTGAATGACTGCATTTACAACATTCGGCAATACTGCCGTCAACTTTGGAAACTCGACCTGACGGAAATAAAACAATAAAACACTAACAGCAGATATCTCGACAAGACAGACAATACTCTGAATGTTATTAAATCCGAACAATGCAGATTGAATGGCCGAAACAGACACAACAACAAACCCACAAAACATAATACGCACTGGGTTAGAAATCCCCAATTCATCTTTGTTTCGAACAGCATATCCGAACATCGCAAACAAAAAAGCCAACGTGCCATATTCAAAAATAAAATTGGTCGGCAAACTCAGAAATGCCAAAGAAAGAGTGGCATATAGCAATATTTCCCAATTTGAAAATAACTTTTGATAAGCATGACTCATAAACAAACGAATACAGATATAAGACACCAACGCATTGGCAGGAAAAACATATTGCCCCAGAACCATGTTGCCTGACACCAGCAATGCCGCACCCAACCACAATGTCTGACTAATTTCTTTGCTTTTGGAATATCCCGCCAAAAAGAACCATGCCGGAAACCCTAACCGCCCGACAACACGAAGCCACGGATATTCGGGCAAGAAAAAAAAACCAACATGATCAATCAACATAAAGATAACCGTTGCACATTTGATCAGATCATAGCTGGTAATATTTGGAGTTAAATTATCTGTGCGTTTAAAAAACATAAGAAACCTTTACAGGAAATTTTGCGGGTCGATATCAATCACAACACGGACTGTGGATGGAATTTTAAGGGAACCAAGCCATTCCGCAATCACTTTTTGAATATTCAGGTTCTTTTCTGCCCGAATAAGAATGCGTTGGCGGTATTGCCCGCGTATCCGATACATTTGCGCGGGCGCAGGCCCTAAAATCTGCACCCCTTCGATGCGGGGGGCAGCCCGCCCAATCATCTGCGCAACATCCTTTGTCTGGGATTCGTTCTTTCCTGTCATAATCAACGCTGCCAAACGTGAAAACGGGGGCATCTTGGCGCGTTGGCGTTCCCCTGCTTCGGCTTCTAAAAATTTGTCGCGATCATCGGCGGCAATCATCTGCATCACGCGTTGTTCCGCGTTATAGGTTTGCAAAAACACATGCCCTTTTAAATGTTCACGCCCCGCACGCCCCGCCACCTGATGCAACAATTGATAACTGCGTTCGGTTGCGCGCAAATCACCGCCGCTTAATCCCAAATCGGCATCAATAATGCCAACACAGGTAATATGGGGGAAATGGTGTCCCTTGGCGATAATCTGGGTGCCGATAATAATATCCACCTCACCATTTTTAATGGCATCCAATGCGGCAATTAATTTGTCATGCGTATCGGTGATATCACTCGCCAAAATTAATGAACGGGCTTCGGGAAAATATTCGCGTACCTCTTCGGCAATCCGCTCTACACCGGGGCCACAGGCAACAAGGGAATCTGTATCGTGACAATGGGGGCATTCATGGGGAATTTTAATGGTAAATCCACAATGATGACATTGCAAATTATGAATGCGGCGATGTTCCACCATCCACGATGTGCATTTGGGACATTCCATACGATGCCCACATGTGCGGCACAGTGTCAGGGGTGCAAAACCACGCCTGTTTAAAAATAATAACACCTGTTGTTTGGCATCCAGTGTCTTTTGAATTTCATCAATCAACACAGGCGATATAAAATGTTGCCGTTCTGGTTTATCAATCCGCAAATCAATGATTTTAATGTCGGGCTTGCTCGCGCCACCATACCTGTCGGGCAATGACAACACCGTATATTTTCCTTCCCATACATTGTGCATGGTTTCCAATGACGGCGTAGCAGATGCAAGTATAACAGGAATCTTTCCTTGGTGGGCGCGCACGACGGCCATATCGCGGGCATTATAAATGGTGACATCTTCTTGTTTGAAGGCTGGGTCGTGTTCCTCGTCCACCACAATCATTTTCAAATCGGCATAGGGTAAAAATAACGCTGACCGTGCGCCAACAACAACCCGCGTCTGCCCTGTCACAATACTCCGCCATGTTAACCGCCGTTGTGCTGGGGTCAGGGATGAATGCCACAACGCAGGTTTAACGCCGAACCTTGCGGCAAAGCGTGATATAAACGAATTTGATAATGCAATCTCGGGCATTAAAATTAAAACCTGCCCCGATGTTTCCGCGATGATTTTTGCAATACCTTCAAAATAGACTTCAGTTTTTCCTGATCCCGTCACGCCGTCCAATAAAAATGTTTCAAACCCACCCACATCAATTCTTTTCAAAATCTGGCTGGCGGCAACATTCTGTTCCTGCGTTAAATTCTTGGGCGCAAAATCAGGGTTAGGGTTTGCACATGGCGCTTTGGCGAAAATATCAATTGCCTGTAACACGCCGTGCTTGACCAAAGTTTTAACCGTCGACGCACTGACATCTGTGCTTTGTGTTATTTCGGACAAACGTCGTGGTAACCCATCTTGCATCAAATCGATAACTTTTTGGGTCTTGTCGGGATTATATTCCCCCGCACCCAAAACATACCCCGTCATCGGTTGCGCTGGCTCTAAAGCCTGAGGAACAGACAACGCCATTTTTAAAACCGATCCGCGCCGTTCCATATTATAATTCGCGACCCAGTCGATAAAATTCATCTGGGTTTCATCCATCGGCGGCAAATCATGTTTCTGGATAACCGATTTCAGCTTGGCAGACGGAATTTCATCTTTTCCTCCGACACCCCAAACCACACCATGAACCGCCCGCGCACCCAATGGAACCGTGACATAATCCCCCCGCCCCAATTCCATCCCTTCAGGAATCAGGTAATCATAGGCTTTTTCAACCGGAGAAGTGACCAAAACACTACAAATTCGGGTCAAAATTGGCTCAACTGGCATCTTGCATTCCTATACCGAGATAGGCATGATGCCCTCTAAATCCATCTTTGACAATAAAGGGACTGAAAATTATGAAATTCTTTGTTGATACAGCCGATATTAACGAAATCAAGGACTTGGCCTCAACTGGTCTGATAGACGGTGTGACCACAAATCCATCCCTGATTTTAAAATCAGGAAAATCCTTTATTCCCTTGATTGAAGAGATTTGTGGAGTTGTATCAGGCCCTGTGAGCGCGGAAGTTGCCTCAACCGATTATGAAACCATGTGGAAAGAAGCCGACAAACTTCGCCAGATTGCAGACAACGTCGCGGTCAAAGTTCCATTAACCCCTGCTGGTCTGAAAGTATGCAAACGCCTCTCGGATGAAGGCACAATGGTCAATGTCACGCTTTGCTTTTCTGTGGCACAGGCTATTCTGGCTGCCAAAGCTGGTGCAGCGTTTGTGTCCCCGTTTGTTGGTCGTTTGGATGATATCGGACATGATGGCCTGACCCTTATTCAAGAAATCGTTGGCGTTTATGATAACTACCCTGATTTCCAAACCGAAGTTCTGGTCGCATCTGTGCGCAACCCAATGCATATTGTTGAATCTGCCAAAATCGGCGCGCATGTGGCAACTTGCCCTGCCGCGGTTATCAAACAACTCTATAACCACCCTCTGACAGACAAAGGACTTGCCACATTTGTTGAAGACTGGAAAAAATCCGGACAAACCATACTTTAATAAGAACATTAATTTACTAAGGAGAAAAAAATGAATCGTACCCTTCTTACACTTGCTATCCTTGCAACTGTTTCCGTTGCTCTATCTGCCTGCACCAACACCGTGCGCGGCGTTGGATCAGACCTTGAAAAAGCAGGACAAGAGATTCAAAAATCCACTCATTAATTCAGAAAAAATAGAATGACAAACACACATAAAATTCGCGTCCGCTTTGCGCCTTCTCCAACTGGTATGCTTCATATCGGCAACGTCCGTACTGCGTTGATTACTTGGCTTTTTGCTCAGGCTAATCAGGGGTACTTCCTGCTCCGTATTGATGACACCGATGTAGAACGTTCAAAACCAGAATTCGAAGCCGCAATTTATGAAAGCCTGACATGGCTCGGCATCACATGGGATGAACTGGCGCATCAAAGCAAACGTCTGGACAGATATGATGTTGTCATTCAACAATTGAAAGATGCTGGACGTTTATATGCCTGTTACGAAACACCTGAGGAACTGGCATTAAAACGCAAATCCCAATTGTCACAAAGCCTACCTCCGCTATACGACCGCGCTGCCCTGAAACTCACGGCAGACCAAAAAGCAAAATATGAATCCGAAGGTCGTAAACCGCACTGGCGCTTCCTGATGAACCCAACACCGATTGAATGGAATGATTTAATCCGCGGCGAAGTGAAATTCGACGGCGCAACCATGTCCGACCCTGTCCTTATCCGTGAAGACGGCACACCGCTTTACCATTTGTGTTCGGTCATTGATGATATGGATTTCGGCATGACGCATATCGTGCGTGGCGAAGACCATGTATCGAACACTGCAACCCATGTGCAAATGTTCGAAGCCTTGGGCGCACCCCTCCCTATATTCGCGCACTTGCCACTCATATCGGATGCTGAAGGCGGAAAACTCTCGAAACGTTTGGGCGCATTGAGCATTATCCAACTGCGTGATGAAATTGGTCTGGAACCCATGTCCATCTCATCCCTGCTCGCCCGCCTCGGGACATCCGACCCGATTGAATCCTATGCGACCTATGAACCGCTGATTTCGAATTTTGAATTTTCTAAATTCGGGCGCGGCACACCGAAATTCGACCCTGATGAATTGGTGCGTCTGAATGCAAAAATTTTGCACGGTCTGGACTATACCGCTGCCAAAACCCGTCTGGCACAAATCGGCCTGCCAGATATCTCCGAAGAATTCTGGGCGATTGTCCGCCCTAACCTTGAAATCCTTAAAGATATTCAAGACTGGTGGACTGTTGCCAACGGCCCTGTGACCCCGATTGTCACGGATGCCGATTTCGCGGACAAAGCGATTGGATGCATGCCGCCTGCCCCGTGGACAGCGTCCACATGGAAAGAATGGACGGATGCCATTAAAACCGCCACAGGTCGCAAAGGGAAAGAGCTGTTTATGCCCCTTCGCCAAGCCCTGACAGGGATGGATCACGGGCCAGAATTGGGCGAATTACTGCCTCTGATCGGCCCTGACAAAGCCAAAGCCCGCCTCTTAAAACAAGCGGCGTAAATAGCGAAAAGGCCTTAAAACCGCCTTTCCGCATTTTTTCTTTGTTTTTTATGGCAAATATGGTAAAACTCTCTCCCAAGAGGGAAATAA
>CAZVSN010000024.1:0-9044 GCA_964629455.1 uncultured Micavibrio sp.
GCACTACGCACATTTTTGTTATTTAAAGATTCACATTCTTTTTGAATTTCTTCTGCCATATGCAACCCATTCCCCAGTGCAAGGCGGTTTTCAACAGACAATACTGTGCGCCCCCAAACGCCGACAGCATCTTGTTTATAAAGAAAATCTATATTCTTTTTATTTTCTTCAAATTGTCGGGACAAAGCTTTTTGATAGGCGTCCGCAAAGAAGCAATCACCCTCTTGCAAAGAATCCCCCCTCAGTTCAAGTTTCTGATAAATAGGATCCATATATTGGCGCGTTGTCCGCATATAACTGTTTCCTATTTTAATATCGACCTCGGCCTGAATAATTGGCATTTCATTGTCTTCAGCATTTCCTGATACAGCTTGCGTTGCTATCGCAGTAAAGGCAGATGCCAAAATTAATTTTTGTAGATTCATTTTTTATCCCTCATCTATTAAAGTAAGTTATATTCCGCATACCATTGGCGCGCATTGGGCAGAACGGGTTGCTGACCTTCGCTGTTCTTTTTATTTTCTTCGGTTAGAACCGTTTCACATTGACGATTAATAATATCTTTTAAAAGAAATGTTATCTCATATTGGGAATTAATCGCGGAATTCAGATTCATTGTTTTCTCTTCGGAAATTGCAGCACGATTATAAAGAAAAGCGATAAAAGTTTTTGTTACTTTTTGGAAGCCATCATTTTGTTGAGATAATTGTTCAGAGAGGACGCATTCTTCAGCACTGATTGATTTATCTGCGGCCTTTTTCTCAACGAAGTGAAGAACTTTATTATTTCCATCCAGCGCGTTGTACCCATCATTAATAACGCCAATAGATTCTTCAATTGTTTCTTTGTCCAGTGCCTGTTGATTAAAATCAGACACATCAATCCCAAGCCCGTTTTTGTAATGATGGGCGTAAGCAGCGATTGCAAATCCCAGAAAAGCGCCTGACGCTAATGTGACCCAAGATGCTACGGGGGTTGGAGATTTTTTAGGTTCTGTAGGCTTTATGATGTTCCTTACATCTTCAACAGGATTGTCGTTTGATACTGGCATGGAACAGGCTCCCTTTTGCTGAACACAAAGAATTTGCGCCCTTTTGTGGCGTTATGTCAACAAAAATATGAAAGATTATTCAGCCATAGCAACAGCATCAGAGATTGGCTTTGCCTTAATTGTATCTGGAGAATCCAACGACGCGACCGCATCCAATGACGGGATATCCTGCCCCAGACGCATCCGGTAAATCCAATAATTCACCATGACCCGTTCAACAAAGGCACGGGTTTCGCCAGACGGAATGGATTCAATGAATAACATCGGATCATCGATATTTTTCATTTCGGATTTCCATTTCGACAGATTTCCAGGGCCTGCATTATATGCAATCGCCATTTTGAACAAATCGTTGTTCACGACTTTGTCATTCAACAAATGCCTGACGTATTTTTGACCCACTTCGATATTGGTTTCAGGGTGGGATAAAGGCCGCTTTACATCCGCATCCATATATTGGGCGGTAGACGGCATAATTTGCATCAGCCCTTGCGCGCCTGTCCGGCTGACCGCGTGGGGGTTAAACCGTGATTCCTGACGAATAAGCGCATGAATCAAGGCTTTATCAACTTCATACCCTTCTTTGGGTTCCCATGGGCTTTCTGGATAAAGCGCCGTATCATAAAAACGTCCGTTCTCATCCCGTGTGCGGCGCGCCAGATATAAAGTCAGCGCAGGGTCTTTTTGGAATTGGAAATATGCCAATAATGAACGGCGACCCGCATCTGTCCGCATCCATTTGGTTGAACCAAGGGTGGTGACAGCCGCGGACAACTCTCCCTGACGGCTTAAACGAAGCGCCGCAGATACTTTCAAATCCTGTCCCAATGATTTTTTGTCGGAACGGGTTAATTGGGGGGCATCCCAGTTAAAATCAAAACTCCGCCCCAGCGTCCGTAAGGACACCAAACCATAGAATGTCCGTGGATATTGCGCCGCCCGTTCATGCCATGCTTCGGCGGCATCAATGCGACCTGCACGGGTTGATGCCCGCGCCGCCCAATACGCACCCGCAGAAGCCAACCAAGAAGAGGATTGTGGCGATTTTGCTGTTAATCCGAACATATCAGCCGCACGGCCATAATCGGCATTCCGCCATGCAGCCTGTCCAGCCACCCAGCCCGCCAAAGGCACAGATTTTCCAGAGCGTCTAACCGACTGTTCAGCAATTTGAGCCGCCTTATCAGAATGACCTTCCATTAAATAGGATTGGGCAATCAGCGCCTTAATCCGATCAAATTCACTGTTTTTAAGTTTTTTGGCGAGGGGGTCTGTTTCAAGCAATTTCAAAGCATAGCTTGGCTTGCCTTGGCGCAAAGACTCTCTAATCGTTTTGGATACAATCTTGAAACCAGCAGACGACGGCGCATCTTCCGAGATGTCCTCTGGAAGGATAGCGTCATTCAGGGAAGTGGACTCTGTTTGGGTTGCTCTTGTCGGTTCCAACCCTAATTGGAAACCGAGAGGCTTAGTGTCGGACAAGACAGACTTATCTGCTGCGGACACGCCTACATAGGCAACTCCACACACCACACCGCTCAACAGTAGACCCAAGGCCAAAGCCAAAAGCACACTGCGTTTGTTGTTGTTGTTGTGCATAGCGGGGTCTTGATAGCAAGCCCCCCAAATAATGTCCAGAAAAAAACAAGCTCCTTAAGTACCCAGAAAGACGACAAGACACTAACCCACTGAAAAATATATAAAATTTAGTTAATTTTATAAGTAAATCTGTGCATATTAACTCTATAAACCATATTTACTTGGGGCAAATATTTGAAAAATAGGTCTGGATTCTTATCACTGCACCATAATCTTTTAAATCAGTAATGATTACTTTAAAAACAAGTAATCATTACTTGGGCATCATTATGATGACTGTAAAACATGTTGTTTTAACAGCAAAAGATCATCCCATGCCTCGCGTTTTTTCAATGGAGAGCGCAAAAGGAAAGACGGGTGATAAGTGACCAAGGCAGGACAGGAAAAATCACCACTTATGACCGTATGAATTTTTCCGCGCAGCTTTCCGATTGTATCATCAACCCCTAATAAAGATTTACTAGCCACGCCGCCCATCAGAAAAATGAATTGCGGTTTCACCAATTGAATATGACGATGAATAAATGGCAGGGACAATTCAATCTCAGCCGCCAAGGGTGACCGATTTCCGGGCGGCCGCCAATTCAAAATATTGGTCAGATAAATCCCGTCACGATTAAGGCCAATCGCCGCAAACATTTTATCGGTTAGATCACCGACCTCGCCCGAGAAAGCCTGCCCCGACCTATCATCATCCGCCTCTGGCGCATCGCCAATCACCATAATTTTTGCAGCAGGGTTTCCAGATGCAAACACCATATTCATCGCCGTCTTTTTCAACGACAGGCCTTCAAATTTCAAAATGGCCGTCTTCAATTCTTCGAGCGTTGTCGCGGCGGCAGATATATTATCTGCCTCTGTTTTTAATTCTGGGGTACCCACAACGGGGATAGAAGAAGATTGGGAAACTTCTTTCTGACTCGCATGATCCATCTTGGAAACCGATGCGACCATTTGCGGCTTTTCCGCCAAGCGATTAACGGGCGCAGATTCAAGAATTTCGTCAACTCCGTTATCAAGATACCATTGCAGAATGGCCTGATTATGTTGCGGCGCAAGAATTTCAGTTGCGGACATCGGGGAATTCCTAACTTTTTGTTTTCTAAGTCTGTGGTATCCTGAGTCTTATCAAGAACGCCCCTTTTTTAAAAGAAAGCATTACAGAATGACCACAGAAATCACCCCGACAATCAGAACAGACCGCGACAGCATGAGTTATGATGTCGTGATTGTTGGGGGCGGCCCTGCTGGACTGTCCTGTGCCATTCGTATCAAGCAAAAAAACCCCAGCCTGTCCGTCTGTTTATTGGAAAAAGGCGCAGAAATCGGCGCGCATCTTCTCTCTGGTGCTGTTTTTGACCCAATCGCCCTCACCGAATTGCTCCCGAACTGGAAAGAACTGGGCGCACCCCTGACCTGCGCCGCGACATCTGACGCATTTGTCCTGTTGACCAAAACGGGACACATCACCCTGCCGACCCCGCCGCAAATGCATAATAAAGGAAACTATATTATATCCCTTGGCGCATTGGGCAAATTTCTAGCGGGACAAGCCGAAGCTTTGGGCGTTGAAATTTACCCCGGCTTTGCAGCCGCCGAAATTTTATATCATGAAGACGGACGCGTAAAAGGCGTTGCCACAGGCGATATGGGTATTTCAAAAACTGGTGAAAAAACAGCAGCTTACACGGCAGGTTTGGAGTTACACGCAAAGCAGACTGTCTTTGCCGAAGGGTGTCATGGGTCGCTCACCAAACAGATCATCCAACACTTTAACTTGCGCCCAGAAGGCGTTCAAACTTATGGGCTTGGCATCAAAGAAGTATGGGAGATTAAACCCGAAAATCACAAACAAGGACATATCATCCATACGCTCGGCTGGCCACTTGATACATCCACCTATGGCGGATCATGGCTGTATCACATGGAAGGCAATTTAGTATCAATTGGATATGTCGTGGGATTGGATTACCAGAACACATACCTATCGCCCTTTGAAGAAATGCAACGCCACAAAACCCACCCTTATATAAAAGCCATATTGGAAGGTGGCAAACGTATTTCTTATGGTGCGCGCGCCCTTGTCGAAGGGGGATTGGCGGGATTACCCAAACTGAGCTTTGCGGGAGGCCTGTTGATTGGCGATAGCGCAGGATTTTTGAATGTCGCCAAAATCAAAGGCAACCATGCCGCCATGAAATCAGGCATATTGGCCGCCGATGCATTGGTTGCCCTATTCGAAACAACACCAGATGCACCAGAGTGCACAGAATACGAACCATCGTTCAAGTCCAGTTGGTTGTATGACGAGTTGTATAAAGTCAGAAATATTCGCCAAGGGTTCAAATTCGGGCGGTGGATTGGTTTGCTCCACGCCGCATTCCAAACATTGGGCGGATGGATGTTGCCGTATACACTCCGCCACCATGCCGACTATGCCGCCCTTCAATCTGCAAAAGATTGTACCCCTATTGCATATCCCAAACCCGACGGAGTTCTGACCTTTGACCGTCTGTCATCCGTCTTCATGTCCAATACCAATCATGAGGAAGACCAGCCCGTGCATTTAAAACTGCGCGACCCATCCATTCCGCTCGCCGTAAATTTACCCGAATGGGCCGAACCCGCACAGCGTTATTGCCCCGCAGGAGTTTACGAAATTGTTGAAGAAAACGGAGAGAAAACATTCCGTATCAATGCCCAGAACTGTGTCCATTGCAAAACCTGTGATATCAAAGACCCATCACAGAATATTGACTGGACCCCACCCCAAGGTGGCGGCGGGCCAAATTATACGGGAATGTAGTCAATTTGGGGGTGATTATTTCCTATCAACCCTCTATATTACTTAGACAAATCATTTCCTGACATATTCCTGACGCATCGGCCTGACATCATGTTTAAAACATCCCTCCGCACATCCCTGCTCCTGACTACCGCGCTGTTTCTTGTAACGGCGTGCGACCAAAAGAGCGATGAGCAACAGGATAATGCCCTGGAACAAAATCCTACATTGGGAACATCCCAACATGATGATGCTGTGCCAGCCACCCTGTCTGGAAATTTTCTGGCAGGGCAATTTGCACAGAACCAATCTGACTGGTCACATGCATCCGACTATTTTGCGACCGTTCTGGATGAAACACCGAATGACCCATCCATTCAGCGCCGCGTGATGGCTTTGGACATGGGATCAGGCCATTATGATAAGGCCATTACCCTTGCCAAAAAAATCAGCAAGGAACAGACTGGCGATACAACGCTCGCCCATCTGCTGTCTGCACTCAGCTCTTTCAAAGATGGGAAATACCATGATGCACAAATGGAAATTGAAACCCATTCAAACGATGGATTGGGCGTTGCTATCCTTCCTTTATTACAAGCATGGACGGATGCAGGTCAGGGGAAAACAAATATTACCTCTCTCAAAGATTCCCCTTCAATGGTCTATCAATCCGTTCTGATTGCAGGCTATACAAAGAACAAAGCGGTGATTGCCGATCTTGCCAAGGCGTATGATTTCACCAAAACACCAACGCCCATTTCCCGATTAGAAGACATCGCAGATGTATTTTCTTATTTCGGAGAAAAAGATGAGGCGCGAGATATTTTAAACACGTTAAAATCGTCCATTCCTGCACGCGCCGCCATTTATGACGACAAATTGAAAATGATTGATAGCCCAATCAGCACCGCACCACCCCAACAAATATCAACACCCCAAATTGCACTGAGCGAAGCTTTGTTCGACATGGCACGATTATTGTCGAATGGATATTCCGATAGCGCACAGTTATTTGCCCACATGGCCCTTTATATGAATCCAGAAAACGACTCTGCGCTGGAAATCCTTGCGCAAATCGCGGCTGATAATAAATTATATAAAGAGTCTATCGCCTATTTATCACGCATTGATACATCCCATTCCCCTGACAAAGCCGTTCAAATCGGAATGCAAACCGCCCAATTTATGACCGAGTCCGGACAATCAAGTGAAGCTGTTCGTATTCTGGAAGCTATTGTTGAATCCCATAAAAACGTAGAGGCCCAAATTAAAATTGGTGATATCTATCGCAACAGCGAAGATTACAATAACGCCCTCAAAGCCTATGATGCTGCCTTTGCCTTGCTGGACAATAAAATCACCGCAAAATATTGGGATTTAAGTTTTGTCAGAGGCATGGTGAATGAACGATTGAAAAATTGGGAACAAGCCGAGAAAGATTTGAAAACCGCGCTTCTTTATGAACCCGACCAACCCTATGTCCTTAACTATCTGGGATATAGTTGGGCCGACCAAGGATTAAACCTTGATAAAGCCGCAGAGATGATTGAAAAAGCAGTCCGCATGAAACCTGATGATGGCGCAATTGTGGATTCCCTTGGTTGGGTTTATTTCCGCATGGGGAAATTTGACAAGGCCGTTGAAACACTGGAAAAGGCTGTCGAATTGTCACCCACCGAAACGGAAATTAACGACCATCTGGGGGATGCCTATTGGCGCGTTGGCCGCAAAAGCGAAGCACGATTCCAATGGAAACGCGCCGTTAGCTTTAGCAAAGACGCAAAAATAACATCAGATATCAAAACAAAAATCGAAGATGGGTTGGCCGATATTTCTTCACCGCCCGCCACCGAAAAACTCACCAAGAAAAAATAATCGATCGTGGTTATCGCACGCGCAAAAATCAACCTTCATCTGCACATCACAGGACGTGCAGAAAATGGGTATCATCACCTCGACTCTCTGGTTGCCTTCTCTGACATTTCTGATTCAATTTCTATTATCGCGGCAAATGATTACAAACTCTCTCTTTGCGGGGATTTTTCTGATGATTTACAGATACATTCTTCGCCAGATGACAATCTGGTGACACGCGCCACCAATCTTTTGTCTGCACATTTCGGGCAAAACCCCTATGTGCATATTACCCTTGATAAAACCATTCCCCTTGGCGCAGGATTAGGCGGAGGGTCAGCGGATGCGGCCGCCGTTCTTTTATCATTACGCGATTTCTGGAATCTTCCTGCATCAGACTCCCTGCTTCATTCCTTAGCCAGTCAAATGGGGAGTGATATTGCCGCGTGCCTTCATCCGCACCCCATCATCATGCGCGACACAGGAAATGTTTTATTACCCGCACCCAAAATGCCAGAATTACACGCGATATTGGTTAACCCCAAAACCCCGTGCCCTACGCCACAGGTTTATAAAACATACGCGGCATCAGGCGCAATGTTCTCTGATAACATCACATTCCCCGACACATTCAAAACAGTGGGTGATATGTGCAAATTCCTCAACACCTATACACGCAACGACCTGACCGATGCCGCAATTTCAACCAACCCCGACATCAAACGCGTTTTAGATGCATTACACCAAACATCTGACGCTTTGCTCATCCGCTTATCAGGAAGCGGGTCAACTTGTTTTGCAATTTTTGATACACAGTCCGCCGCCATCGCCGCACAAAAACAAATCCAAACAAAAAACCCTGACTGGTGGGTCAGGGTTTCGATATTGAATACCAATTAAACCTTTAGATTAATTGGTCGGAAAAGACCGGATAGATTCTGTGGCTGATTTTGCCTCAACACTTGAGGCGAGCATATGAACCAACAAATCATCGGTGGCAACACCGTCAATTTTCATTCCGTTGCTTTGTTGATAGGCTTTGATAGCCTGTGACAAGCTTGGTGACATTTCACCATTTGGTTGGCCTTTGAATATCCCTACGCGTGTCAATTGTTCCTGAATTTGTGACACAATCACTGGATCTGCCTTTGGTGTCGCAGATGCCTCTGGTGTTTTGACCACTGGTTTTTTTGCAGCCGCAGATGGAGTAGATTTCTGAACCGATTTTGGCACGACAGCAGCAGGCGCATCAGATTCCAAAGCATTTATCATTTTTTGTTCTGGTAATGCAGGGCGACCTGTTTCATCCATAAAAACTGGCTTTTGAACTGCAACTTTCTGAGCAACGCGCGCCGCATCTTCATCACTCATGCTTAATTGTGATTTCAGTTGCTTTAATGACTTAATGGCATCTTTATTGCCTTTATCCGCCGCAAGTGTGTACCAGAAAACTGCTTCATCTGGTTGAGATTCACCAAGCAAACCGTTTTCATGTAGCAAACCAAGGTTATAGGCTGCCTCAACCACACCACCGCTCGCCGCTTGTTCAAAATAAACAGATGCAATTTGTGGATTATACTCTGCACCGACACCTTCGACATAAGAAATTGCCAAATTATATTGTGCCTCTGGGTGATTATTGCTGGCTGCAACGCGGTACAGCTGCATGGCTTTTGCCGTGTCTTTCTTAACACCCAAACCCTGATGATAGAGAACCGCCAGATTATATTGGGCATTCGCCACACCATTATGCGC
>CAZVSN010000024.1:9144-22593 GCA_964629455.1 uncultured Micavibrio sp.
TCTGCACTGCTGGGTTCAATCTGGTTGGCTATTTTAGCGGCCTGCGCCATCAAATCGTCTTGATTGGGAACGTTTTTGACATCGGTGTCTTCGCCCGCTTGAGGTTCCAGCATTTCTTCGCCCGTTGCAACAGGCGCATCAGATGATGGATGGGATTTCATATACCAGTTCCCAGCAAAGCCGCCAATAATCCCCAAAGCCACCAAGCCACCCAAAATGGCTGTACTGGTTCTCATCTGGAATGGTTTCTTAGCGCGAAGGGAGGCAGCGATATCAGAGAGAGGCCCCGCCTCTTTCTTTACCGCATCAGCTTTTGCCGCAGGCGTTGACACTTTTAATGTATCATCACCCGTCCATGCTGGCGTTTGAGGAAAATTGGTTTTTGATGCAACAGATTGATCTGTCAGCAATACCAATGCTTTTGCTTTTAATATGTCTTGTGTCAGAGTCAGCGTTTCTTCGACGACTTCTAATTTGCGGATAAGGCGCGCTTTGTCTTGTCCCAATTGTTCAACACGTTTGGACAATTTTGCATTTTCAGCAATCGCATCTTCGACACGAACAATTGCACTTCCTGCCGCAGTTTCAACGGAGGTTAATTTATCCTGCCATTTTGCCTGTTCTTTTTTGGATGCTTCTAGTTCATCCAACTGGACTTTTAATTTTTGTTCCAGACCGATTTGTTTTTCGACCAATTCCTTGACGAAAACCTCACGTTGGTTCATCTGAGTTTCAAGAGAGGTATAAGATTTTTCGTTTTTACCTTCTCTGCCGCCCATTTCAGAAATTTGTTTGCGGCAAATTTCAACTTCTTTCCACAACACTTCGCGTTCTTTTTCGCTTTGGCGCAAACGGTCGCCCAAATCTGTCAACAAACGGACGATTTGAAGTTGTTGCAACGGATTATGAGATGTCGAGAAAGACGAGAAAGATGTGTCTTTCTCTTTTGCATCTTCTTTTTTGGATAAAATGGGTTCTTGTTCTTTTGAAGATTTTGCCGCTTGGGGCTCTTCTTTCATGGTCATAGAAGACTGGATTGTTGACCCATTCGATACGGCTTTCATTTCCACCTCAACAGAGGACGATATCTCGGCCTGTTTTTGCTCAACCTCCATCTCTTCTTCCTGCTCGGACATTGCTTGTCGAGCAGACATAGATGGCATCACCGCGCCAGACTGGTTCGCTGCACGCTTCATAACCCAGTCTTGCAAACTAAATTTTTTTCCTGAATTGTCTTCCATGCACTGACCATAATCATTTTGTATAATGTAGCCAAGAAAAAAGTCTGGGGTTTAAAAGTTTTCCACAGGCGAAAAACCTTAATATCTGCGCCTTGCCCTTCATTCCCCTTGGCAAAAAGGTTAAAATCTGCGAGCGTAAGCCGTTAATATCGAATCTGGAGTTTTCCCCTTATGTCATTGAAAAATGAAGAAATTACCTCCCTCATGGAGCTTTTATCCTCACGGATTTGCCATGATCTGGTTTCCCCCGTCGGCGCCATCAATAACGGGTTGGAGTTTATGGAAGATATGGCCGATGACCCAGATGGCCGAAAAGAAGCCACCAACCTGATTGCCCACAGTGCCACCGCCGCAGGCGCACGATTAATGGCCTTTCGTCTGGCCTATGGCGCAGGCGCAGTTGATGGCAACATCAAACCCGAAGATATTCAAAAAGCTTTTGGAACACTTATTCGTACCGATGGCAAAGTCCGCCAAAGTTGGGACCCTTTTGGCCCGTTGGGCATTCCTTCATCCACCCGTGGGTTTAGCAAAGTCCTGATGGGTGCGCTGATGATGGCGCAAGACTGCCTTCCTAAAGGCGGCATGGTCTTTGTTGATGCAGGAACAGGCGAAGAAACACTGATAAAGGTTGAAGGCACAGGGGCCACAATCCGCGAACAGGTCGAAGACGCTTTAGCAGGAACATTACCAATCACCCAAGTCGACCCCCGACTGGTTCATCCCTATATATTGGGTCAATCTGCCCGCACATACGGCTTTACCATCAAACTAAAAGACCAAGCCGATGGCCAGATGACATGGTCGATAACCAAACATGGCGGATAACATCTACAGTTCTGGCATTCTGGCCCAGCCCCGATTTCACCCCCCCAAAGATTGGGATTGGAGTTTTAAAACCGTTGATGGCGTCAAAATCCGTTACGGACAACAACGGTCACGCAAAGCGTATGACGCTGTTGTAACCATTATTGGCGGCCTTGGTGATTTCGGGGAGCAATATTTTGAAATTGCCAATGAACTGGATGCCCGCAATATTAAATCCATCATCATCGATATGCCAGGGCAAGGCGGGTCAGGCCGATATCTTCCTAACGAACCCATGAAACGCCACTCTGCCGGATTTGACAAATTACTCGCCGATATGCACAGCGTGATTGATGAAGTTGTTTTGTCATCCGCCGTTGATATGAATGACAATCATAAACGTCTGCCGATAGTTCTGCTCGCCCATTCCATGGGGGGGCATATCGCGCTCCGTTACCTTGCCGAATATAATAAATCATCACGCGGAGTTCCGATTTTTTCCTGTGCTGTCCTCAGCGCCCCAATGATCGGCATTCGCGCCGTTGACAGTTTCCCAAAGCCAATTGGAATGGCGTTGGTGCGTCTGCTCGCGCTTCGCCCGACGCATTATGTCCCAAATGGGTGCGATTGGTTTGATGGATACAGAGAGCGCGTTGGGTTTAAAGGTATTTTTACCAGCGACCCAGAACGATACCAATTACAACGTTTATATTTTACGCACCCTGATTATAAACATCTGGCAACGGGAAGCCCCACCTGTAAATGGTTGCTTGATGCATCACTCTCTTGCAAAAAAATACAGGAAAAAGGATATCTGGAACATATCGAAATTCCTATTCTGATGGGGGTTGCAGGCCATGATATGTTGGTCAGTAATATGGCCAGAAAAGAAACCCAAAATCGCCTGAAACACTGCGAATATCTGGAAATTGCGGGTTCCCGTCACGAAATTTTAATGGAATCGGATACGTTCCGTAAACCATTTGTTGAACGCTTCTTTACTTTTATAGAGGAGAATGTTCTAAATAAGCCTGATAAAGGTAAAATTTATATCCAATAACTTGATATCAATCTGGAGAGAAAAATGGATGAAACAAATCTAAGTAAATACCGTCTGGCTGACCGCGTGTTTTATGCTCTCCAATTGGCTGTCGAGCAGAAAGACGGTCAAGTTGCCAACGCATTGGTGGGTGTTTTGGAACTCGCCATGACCCGCAACTCTGGCGGTGGGGAATTTGTAGAACGCCGTGATTTCCCAAAAGAAGTTGAGAACCTCCTCGACCAAGCTCGCGCCCTTAAGAAATAAACCTTAAGAAGAGTTAGCCGATTAAATTCAACCATTCATCTTCGGTCAACACGGTGACATTCAGTTCCCGTGCTTTGGTCAATTTTGATCCCGCATCTTCGCCCGCAACCACATAATCCGTCTTGTTCGATACACTCCCCGCGACCTTTGCACCCAAACTTTCCGCACGCGATTTTGCTTCGGCACGGGTCATTTTGACCAAAGACCCCGTAAACACAACCGTCTTACCCGCAACAGGCGTATCAAGAATCTGAGGGCGGGTATAATCGGTTACTGTGACTTGCCCCAACACATCATTCAAAATTTGGATGTTATGTGGCTCAGCAAAGAAGTCCAACAAATCCCCCGCGACACTCGCCCCCACATCTTCGATATTTAAAAGAGCCGCATAGGATTCAGACCCATGATTTTGAGCCTCTTGCATCGCCGCCATTAGTTTTTGGATCGTTTCATACGTCGCAGCCAATCGCTTGGCTGTACTTTCGCCAATCTGACGAATGCCCAAAGCGTAAATAAATCTGTCGAGCGAGATGGTTCTGCGTTTTTCAATGGCCGCCCATAAATTCTTGGCCGACAAATCCCCCCACCCGTCACGCGCACGCAGTGGAGTCAGGCTCGATTTATCTCGTGCCTCTAATGTAAAAATATCGGCTGGGTTTTTCACCAGACCTTCGGCAAAAAATTCTTCGATGATTTTTGCGCCCATTCCTTCGATATCAAAGGCCAGCCGCGATACAAAATGTTTTAACCGTTCAGATGCCTGCGCCGAACAAATCAAGCCACCTGTGCACCTGCGAATAGCTTCACCCTCTTCGCGAACTGCGTGAGAGCCACACACAGGACAAAGCAGTACAGGTTCAAATGGTTTTGATTGGGGCAACCGTTTTTCAATGACCACCGATACAACCTGCGGAATAACATCACCCGCACGTTGGATAACCACATGGTCACCCACCCGAATATCTTTGCGGGCGATTTCATCTTCGTTATGAAGTGTGGCACGCGATACAACCACGCCGCCCACCGTAATCGGGTCAAGTTCGGCAACGGGGGTCAATGCACCCGTGCGCCCCACCTGAATTTTAATATCATTGATAATTGTCACGGCGCGTTCCGCAGGGAATTTATGAGCCGTCGCCCAACGCGGGGCGCGGGCAACAAAACCCAACCGTTCCTGTAAATCCAGCCTATCAACCTTATACACGACACCGTCAATATCATACGGCAAATCTGGACGTTCCATTTCCACATGACGGTAATAGGCCATCAAATCATCCACAGTGTGACAGACGGCAATTGGTTCCGCCTGAGCAAAGCCATAGGATTTTAATTTCTGGCGAATGCCATCCTGTGTATCTGCAATCGGCGCCGATACATCACCCAATGCATATCCAAAAAACCGCAATGGACGGCTCGCGGTGATTTTACTATCCAATTGACGGACACTGCCTGCGGCCGCATTGCGGGGGTTGGCAAAAACTTTTTCGCCTTTTAATTCTTGTGATTTATTCAACGCGATAAATTCATCCTTGCGGATATAAATTTCACCCCGCACTTCTAATATTTTCGGCGCATCTTCTAAGGTATGTGGAACATCACGAATGGTTTTGACATTCTCTGTAATATCTTCGCCCTCTGCCCCGTCACCACGGGTTGCCGCAACCACCAGTTTTCCATGCTCATACCGCAATGTGCATGACAAGCCATCAATCTTTGGTTCGGCCACGATTGCGAGGGGTTCCGACATATTCAGGAATTTTTTAATCCGCGCAACGAAATCAACAACATCCTGTTCTTCAAACGCATTGGCGAGAGATAACATCGGCAAGGCATGGCGCACGGTTTTAAACCCAGATGAAATTTTTCCACCTACAGTTTGCGATGGGCTGTCTGCCGTTACCAATTCAGGGAATTTTTTTTCAATATCCAATAATTCAGCGCGCAATTTATCGTATTCCGCATCAGAAATTTCTGGATTATCCTGCGTATGATATAATTCATCATGGCGACGAATTTCATTCGACACCAGTTTATGACGCGCTTTTGCGTCTTCGAATGATAAATCAAACAACATTTCTGTCTAACTCGCTTCCAGTAATTTGGATGCGGCGGCGCGCGCTTCGTCAGTAATTTCTGCGCCCGACAACATCCGCGCAATTTCTTCTTCACGCGCACGCGGGTCGAGCGGTATCACACGGGTTCCACCCGATGATTTTGACACCATCCAATGATATCCCGCCCGCGCAGCCACCTGTGGCGAATGCGTGACCACCATAACCTGATGCAACGTTGACAGTTTTTCCAGCCGCGCACCAACGGCGCTGGCAGTTGCGCCACCAATCCCCGTATCAATTTCATCAAAGACATACACGCTTTTGATTTTTGCGGCTTCGGCCAAGACCAGTTTTAACGCCAACATAAATCGCGCCATTTCGCCGCCCGATGCAATTTTGTTAAGGGGGCCGAAATCACCGCTTCCGTTTGTATCAACACGGAACTGAACCGCATCTGCGCCGAAAGATGTCCATTGTGCATCCTCCACAATTGATGTTTCAAATATTGCGCGTTCCAGTTTCAATGGTTTTAATTCGGCATTCACCGATTTATCAATTTTCTGCGCAGCACCCACGCGTCGCGTATGCAAAATATCAGCAATTTTTTTATAATCATCTTTTGCCGCACGGATTTTCTTTTCCAAATCGGCAATGACATGTTCCTGATAGTCGACCAGTTTCAATTTATCGCCAAGGTCGGTCAACAATCGCGGCAAATCATCACAATTTACACCATGCTTACGCGCCACACCGCGTAAGGCATACAGCCTGTCTTCAATTGATTCCAGATTAAGGCCTTCACCACCAAATTCATATTGAAGTGATTCCAATTGGCGGCACGCATCCTGAACCTCAATCGCTGCCCTATCCAACGCATCCTGAATAGGTGTTAATTTATCTTCACCGATTTTATCGGTCTGGCGCGAAAGCCCACGCGACACCTGACCGATTTGAATATCCGCCCCAGACTCCCCGCCCAATTGGTCGATGGATGTTGCCAAAAATTCCAATATCGCTTCGCGGTGTTGCAAGAATTTACGCTTCTCTAGCAAATCCCCCTCTTCGCCCTCTTCGGGTGAGAGTTTTTGCAGTTCATCAACGGAGGCCCGCAAATACGATTCATTTTCTGCCGCGCGTGCCGCTTTATCCCGAGCATCCACCAAAGCATCTTCGGCAGATTTCACGTTTTGATAGGCCGCAGAAATTTGTGCAAGCAATTCGTCATTCCCCGCATACGCATCCAACATCTGGCGATGCATGGCGGGATTAAGCAACCCATAGGTTTCAAACTGTCCATGAATATCAACCAAATTGTCGCCTATTTCTTTCAGAAAAGAAATGCTCACCGGTTCGTCATTGATAAATGCACGACTGCGCCCGTCTGCACCCAGAATACGACGGAGAATAAGAGGGGATTCCCCCTCTACACCCTGTTCTTTTAACAGAGCAAAAACAGGATGATTGTCTTCTAAAATAAATTCTGCGGTTACAACGGCCTGATCCGTCCCTTTACGAACAAGACCCGCATCTGCACGCGCCCCAAGTGCCAAGCCCAGTGAATCAAGAAGAATAGATTTTCCCGCGCCCGTTTCACCCGTCAATGCAGACAAACCCGTGCGGAATTCCAATGACATCTGGTCAATCAGAACAACGTTCTTAATATGGAGCAATGACAGCATGGCTCGCTCCGCTCTCCCGACTAGTCTGGTTTCAAAAGACCGCTAATCGTGCGGTTAACCCAAGACCGTGTGTCTTTCAGATTGCTACGTTGTGCAGGATCAAGCAAAGCATATCCATCGCGATACCATGAACTTCCCGGATAATTATGCCCCAGAACAGCAGCAACGTGCGTTGCCTCTTCTTTCAACCCAAGTATCGTATATATTTCAATTAATCGGTATAAGGCTTCAGGTGTGTGCGTTGTTGTTTGATAATCTTTTATAACCGTCAGGAACCGATTAATCGCGCCGTTATATTGCTCTTTCTTCTCGTAATAACGCCCGATTTCCATTTCTTTGCCCGCAAGATGGTCGCGCACCAAATCACGCTTTAGAATTGAATCCCGCGCATATTTACTGTCAGGGAAACGATTAATTACCGTTTCCAAAGATTCCAGCGCGTCCCTAGTCATTGCCTGATCACGCGCGACATCAATAATTTGTTCGTAATAACACATGGCCTTTAAATAATAGGCATGGTCAATGTTGGGGTGCCCAGGGTGCAATTCAATAAATCTATCCAACGCAATAATGGCATCATCATATTTCAAATTATCATAGGCAACTTCGGCCTGACGAATTTGTGCCTGAGTTGCATAATCGGAATATGGATGTTGACGTTCTACTTCGGAATATAATGTTGTTGCCTTTTTATATTCCCCCTTCTTATCAGCATCGACAGCCTCTTTAAAAATCTGGTCGGCAGGCCTATCGATTGTCAGGGGATTCTGGGCTTTCTCCTTTGACGTGCAGGACGTCAAAACCAGCAAAGACGCAAAAACCAAGAACGAGGAATTTTTTAACAGAGTCATGTGTTTATCCTTTAATATATCAGCCAGATTAGAGGGTCTGACCAGAACTTCAAGCAGCTTTTATGAGAAAGCCCCTTATAATTTGCGTATAATTTGTTGACATAATTTTTTAAAGCTTATAGGTTCCGCCCAAATCAAATCAAAAGGTGTGAAATATGAGCAAACTTATTCGAGAAATTTCTGAGGCCCATCAAGCGGGGAAACTCACAAAAATCATTAATGGCGAAGTGATTTCCAGCGATGTAAATGCCCAAAACACAGCCAAATTAATTGTCATTGCAGCAGCAGATACACGCGAGCTCCAAAAGAAAAGAGATATCGCAGCCCTAGCAAAAAACACCACACTCGTCATAGGTGGCGCTTCGCTTTACGAAGTTTTTGAATCTGCACAATCAAAAGCACCCCTAGGGTCAGACTTAGCAGTTGTCTTTACTTTGCTTGCCACAAGCTCTTTGATTGCAATGAAAAAAATGTGGGAT
Source organism: uncultured Micavibrio sp. (assembly GCA_964629455.1). Lineage (GTDB taxonomy): Bacteria > Pseudomonadota > Alphaproteobacteria > Micavibrionales > Micavibrionaceae > UBA1573. The sequence goes on from CAZVSN010000024.1 coordinate 17,562, forward strand.
GCCGAAACCCTGACTAAAGCAAAAATTCATTCCGCCACGGGAAATGCAAAAATTGCAGTGGATGCCCTAAAAATTTAAGCTCTGAAATTTAAACGAGGGTGCTAGGCCGTTACAGATGCACGAACAGCCATCTGTTCGGCAGGCATTTGAGTTGGCATTGCACAGGCTGGCAAATCACTGGCTGTATCCATATACATGTCCACCCATTCCCAGTTTGAATCATCAGCAAAGAGCGCATGAAGAACACGATTATTCATGTTGTGCCCCGGCTTTACACCTTCGTAATGACCAATCATAGGGCCGCCAGCGATATAGATATCACCGACCGCGTCCAATACTTTGTGACGCGCAAATTCATCCGCATGGCGCAGACCTTCTGGATTCATAATTGTTTGTTCATCGAGAACAATCGCATTTTCAATAGACCCACCAAGTGCAAGCCCCATAGCGCGAAGCGCCTTAACCTCATGCGCGAAACCAAATGTCCGTGCATCGGCAATTTTCGATTCAAAATCACCATTGAACAATTCAATCTCAAACCCTTGTGCCCCGATGGACGGATGCGCAAATTCAATCCCTGCTTTAAACCGTGACCCAACACCCGGTTTCAATGTCACAATTTTATCGCCATCAATCACAGATACTTCTTTTAAAATTTTAATCGCACGACGTGGCGCTGTTTGTGTTTTCAACCCAACTGAGCGAATGGCATCAATAAAATCAACGGAACTGCCGTCCATAATCGGAACTTCGGGGGCATCCAATTCGATAATTGCATTATCAACACCACAGGCAGACAAGGCCGCCATCAGATGTTCAATTGTACCAACAGTCACGCCCGCTTTGTTAGCAACAACAGTGCACAGGCGTGTATCAGCAACATAGTCCCAACGCGCAGGAATAACATTATCTCTGTCGGTTACATCAACACGGTGAAACACCAAACCTGTCCCCGCATCGGACGGCAAAATGCGCAAAATGGTTTCAGCCCCAGAATGGAGCCCAACACCAGATAATTCAACAGGACGGGAAACAGTATGTTGCATAACGAATCAAAACCTATATGTGCTTGTTTTCACAGGGTTAAGGTAAGTTTTTTCAGCGTTTTCAGCAATTCACGCTCTGTTGCGTGGTATTACAATTTGTAACATATTGATTTTAAATGATTTTTATTTATAATCAACAATATGGGCAATCCACAAGACAGCGAAACATTCAAACAGGCAACCGACGCGACGTTACGCGCCATTTCGGGCAAGCGTGATATCGAAGTTGTATATACCCCCACCGAAACCCTGAATAAAAAATTACACCTGACATCGCCTGACCGTGCGCGGATGCCCGCCCCTGCCCTAAAACTCAATGACCGTGAACGTGCCGTCATGCGCGGTGCAGCAGATGCCGAAGGATTGCGCCTGAAATATCACAACCCGAAAATCCATGCCAAAAATGCGCCTATCGATGATCGCGCAAAATCGGTTTACAACGCATTGGAAATGGCGCGGATTGAATCCATTGGCGCGCGCGATATGGATGGTATCAAACATAATTTGAATATTGTAATGGATGAAAAATGCAGCGCGATGGGATATCACAATTTATCCCATATGCGGAATGATACCCTGCCCGATGCATTGCACATTCTGGTGCGTTCACATTTGACGGGCGAGGATATTCCGCCCGCCGCGCAAAAACTGGTTGAATTATGGACGCCATGGATTACCGAAAAATTGGGCGATGATTGGGCAACATCGCTGACATCCGTCCTTCATAACCAGAAAGATTTTCAAAAACTGACACGCAATGTCATGCGTAAACTGGATATGTTAGAAGGTGATGAGGAAAGCGGCGATGGTATTGGTGAAAACAATCCGCCACCCCCACCGCCCGATGACCAAACATCAAATGATGAGTGTGAATTACCGTCTGAACAAGACCAATCGGATGATAATACAGATGATAGCGGTGACACATCCCCCACGGATGAAACAACGGACGACAGCGAAGATCAAGAATCTGGTACAGATGATACCGGCGCATCATCACCATTGGGTGATGAAGGCGAAGCAGATGAAGTCGGCGAAATTCGTGATGACCGCCAAAATATTCCCACGACACTCGGCACAACATACGCCATTTACACAACGGAATTTGATGAAGTCGTCAAGGCAGAAGAACTGGCAGATGACGATGAATTATTCCGTCTGCGCGGCCTCCTCGATAAACAATTGGGGTCGATGCAACATGTTGTTGTGAAACTCGCCAACCGTCTGCAACGCAAATTATTGGCGCGGCAACGGCGGTCATGGCAATTTGATTTGGAAGAAGGATATCTGGACAGTTCGCGTTTGGCGCGCGTGGTTGCCAACCCCACTGTACCGCTCAGTTTCAAACAGGAAAAAGAATCGGAATTCAAAGATACGGTTGTCACCATCCTCCTTGATAATTCGGGGTCAATGCGCGGGCGACCCATTACCATTGCCGCCATGTGCGCCGATATTCTGGCGCGCACGTTGGAGAGGTGCGGGATAAAAGTTGAAATCCTCGGCTTTACCACCCGCACATGGAAAGGCGGAAAATCGCGCGATATCTGGATTGGCAATGGTCGCCCCGAACACCCTGGGCGGCTCAATGATTTGCGTCATATCATTTATAAATCAGCAGATGCACCCTATCGCCGCACGCGGAAAAATCTCGGGCTTATGCTCAAAGAAGGGTTGCTGAAAGAAAACATCGATGGCGAGGCACTGGTCTGGGCGTATAACCGCATCGCCGCACGCGGTGAAGACCGCAAAATCCTGATGGTGATATCAGACGGAGCCCCCGTTGATGATTCAACATTATCGGTCAACCCCGCCAATATACTGGAACATGATTTGCGCCATGTGATTCACTGGATTGAAATGATTGGCAAGGTTGATTTAACGGCCATCGGTATCGGGCATGATGTCACACGGTATTATTCCAACGCCATCACCATCACCGATGCCGCCGAACTCGGCGAAGCATTGATTGATAACCTGACCACGTTGTTTGATGTTTAGATTCAGTCAATAAAAATCCGATATCTACATAGACAACTCTTGGAAGACTGGCTGTTTTTTTGGATCGTTAATCACGCCGCCCATACCGGGGTCACCACGACGAGATACATTCTCTATGTACTCTCTCATTTTTCCTTCATCTTCAAACCCACCTTTGAACTCTTGATATTTTTCACGCATCTTGCCGAACAAGCCGCCATTCGAAACAGTTTCACATGCGACCTCACACACTTTCTCAAGAACTTTTTTGGCATTGATATGCACCGTTCCGTCTTCATCAACACGCACCCATTTCCCACTGGATAAATCCATCGGCTTTGAACCAGATAAAGTTGTTTCAGGGGATTCTTTCTGAACAGGCGGAGCCGATGAAACAGGGGCAGATTCACTTTGCGCCACTGGCGCCGCTCTCTTATCATTCATGGCAACGGTACTATTTGCTTCTGCCGCTCTTTTGGAGGCAATATATTCGTGATACTTTCCACTTTCGACAAATTCATTAAAATCCATATTAGCAATTGCGGGATCTTTACCATGCTCCTTCAGAAAACCTATTGCACCTTTAAAATCCCCGCCGAATTCAGAATCTACCAACACGCGACCATTCTTGGCTGTACCAGAAAACAGGAAACCTCTTTCTGCATCCCTAACAAGCTTATCAAGCTCTTCATTTGATTTATTTTCGTATGGTCCTAATTTGTCTGATAGCTCACTAACTCTCATCTGCACCACCATGAATAAATTTGATAACTTTCGGATGATTAACCGGTTCATAAGATTCATCCAATTGGATAAGAAAGACCTCGGTCGTGTCTTTTAAAAATGTCTCGATTTTGGAATTGATTTTTAACCCAAGATTATCAACCACCCCGTCATCGGACACAAAATGAACAGATTTTGTATCCCGTTCAAACTGCGCCCAACGGTAAGATGGGTTGATATCCCCCTGATAGAGTAAGACGGCATTCCCCGCCTCACTCACAACCAAATCAACAGATGTGTTTTGACTGATGTTCATAATTTCTACACCTACCTTGGTGGTCCAGAAGACGGCGCACATATAAAGGCTGTCGACCCCGCTTTATTTTTCAAATGAGTTGCATTTTCGTTCACCCCGTAAAGAATATTTTCTGAACCCTGTCTTTGCATAATCAAAAGACTTTCCTCCGCTGAGGCTTTTTTTACATCTGTTGGATTTGCAATATAAAAATCACTGTCTATCTGCCCGCCTATTGTGCGCGTACTAAGAACACAATCAACTGGCTGATTGCCCCAGTCACGCGCCTCTTTTTTCATTCCTTCAATATCTTTTTTATTGGCTTGAATATCTTCTGTAGTTGCCATTTTTCACACCTCTATTATTCAAAAATAAATTGCCCCGCAAATCAGTATTCATAAAAATGTTTAAGGCTGGGTTAATTTGCGATAATAATTATCTATTAATAATTCCCGTATAAAATATCCCCTATGGTTACGACATACAAAAACTATGCAAAAGATAATCCGAATACAGTTGGCTCTGCCTTACAAAACCAGTCGGTATCCGGCAGCCTAAGGGGTCCATTTCAGTCGTGTCAGGTTGATGGATTTTATGCGCGACTTGATAAAATCAGGGAAAAATTACCACCAGATATGTCAGACCAACAAAAAACTGCAACAGCACTCCATACGCTTTTAAAGACAGATAAACATGCGCTGGACCTTCTTCCCAATGGAGAATTGGGCCGCCTTATGGAACTTATTACCACCACAGACAAAGATGGGTACCGAATAGCGTCTGTTGATAAGGCTCTGAGTTTAAAACTTCATAAAAATTATAAACTCGATGAAGACCCGTATTTTATAAGAAATACAATGCCGAAATATATGCAGCTTTTCCAAGAAATTGATAAAGACCCCATGATTCAAAATGCCAAAAAAGATTGGGCGCACGCAACAGAATCCGACAAAGTCGAAGTCGCAAAAAGAATTGGCGAGATACAATCATC
>CAZVSN010000025.1:0-18375 GCA_964629455.1 uncultured Micavibrio sp.
CCCACCCGCCACTTAGGCCCTTCGGCGGTGTCTTCAATCACGATGTTTTTGGCGGCAAGCTCGTCGCGGATAGCATCGGCGCGGGCGAAGTTTTTTGTTTTCTTTGCCTCTGCCCGTTCCGCCAACAATCCGTCCACCCATGCACCATCAATATCCGAATGTGCTGCACCTTTGCCTATCCATTCCGCGGGGTCTGCGGTTAGGAAACCCATCAGGTTTGCGGCGGCTTTGAACGCGGCTTTGTCCTCTGGTGTTTTTGTATCTGCGGCTGTTTTGGCAAGGGCATTCAGTTCCGCATAGGCTTTCGGGGAATTGAGGTCATCGCAGAGCGCATCCATAAACCCTTGTGGAATTGCGGCAGGACTGTCTGCAACATCTTTGAGGTCATTCAGGATGCGATAGAATTTATCGATTGATTTTTGTGCGTTTTGTAATCCGTTTTCCGTCCAGTCGAGCGGTTGGCGGTAATGGGCGGACAGCAGGGCGTATCGAATGACTTCGCCTGCAACGCCTTTGTTCAACAGGTCTTGGGCCATGATGAAATTGCCCAAAGATTTGGACATTTTCTCGCCTTCAACGGTTAAGAATCCATTGTGCATCCAGTATTTGGAAAAAAATGCCAAATCAGTGTGACCATGGGCGCAGCAACTTTGGGCGATTTCATTTTCATGGTGCGGAAATTTTAAATCTGCGCCGCCGCCATGGATGTCGATGGGTAGCCCTAAATGTTTTTCTGCCATTGCCGAACATTCAATATGCCATCCGGGTCGTCCGCGTCCCCATGGGCTGTCCCAGCCCACTTGGTCTGGCGCAGATGGTTTCCACAATACGAAATCGGCAGGGTCGCGTTTATAGGGGGCCACATCAACGCGCGCGCCTGCGATTTGGTCATCGCGGGAACGCCCTGATAATCCGCCATATTGCGGGAAAGACGGAACATTGAATAGAACGTGGTTTTCGGCGACATAGGCATGACCACGGTCAATCATCATTTCCATCAGTTTAATCATTTCAGGAATGGTTTCTGTCGCGCGCGGTTGGACATCGGGTTGGATAACACCAAGAGCGGCCATGTCCTCGTTATAAATCCGTTCATATTTTCTGGTAATAAATGAAATGTCTTCGCCTGTATCTTTTGCGGCCTGCATGATTTTGTCATCAACATCTGTGATGTTGGATGCATAGGTAACTTTTGGATAGATATGGCGCAAGAGTCTGGCAAGGACGTCAAATACAACGGCCATTCGGGCATTTCCGATATGCGCAACATTGTAAACCGTGGGGCCGCAGGCATAAATCCGAACATGATCTGGATTTAAGGGCGCAAAATCTTCTTTTGCGCGTGTTAAAGAATTGTAGAGTTTAAAGGTCTGCATAAAGTCGGTTTCCTCGGTTGAACGAGGCTTACCTTACTTTATTTGGGCGTGTTTTCGCAAGTGCTCGCACTTTCATATGTTGCGAGAATTTCTTCGATATCACCGTGCCAGCCATCAGACTTGCCAGTAGAAGAGGCATAAAAATCGCCATAGACATCATAATATCCTTCGTTCTTGGCATTTTTGGGATTCATCATGAACCTCCGTACAAATTTCAGGATATCATAGAAAAGATGAGCAATTCCTTAAAATTCATTGGTGTTTTGGTTCGGGAGTGATAAAAATTGCAAAATCCAAACAAATGGCGAGGCTTTATATGGCGGCAAAATCTTTTGATCTTCTTTTGAAAAACGGAATTGCCGTTTTAACGGGAATGACTGTTCCTGCCGACATTGGTGTCAAAGATGGGAAAATTGTAGCAATAGGCGCGCTGGGGAATGCAGATGCCGCGCAGGTGATTGATTGCAAGGGGTTACACATTTTACCCGGAATTATTGACAGCCAAGTGCATTTCCGTGAACCGGGGGCGGATCATAAAGAAGTTCTGGAATCTGGTCTGCGCGCTGCTGCGATGGGTGGGGTGACATCTGTTTTCGAGATGCCCAATACCAATCCGTTGACCACCAATCCTGATGCTGTTGCCGATAAATTGGCGCGCGCCGCCAAAAATCCATGGGTGAATTATGCGTTTTATCTGGGCGGAACAGCCCAGAACGCGCCCCATTTGGGCGAATGGGAAAAAACAAAAGGGACATGTGGCATTAAAATATTTATGGGCGCATCCACCGGAGATTTGCTGTCTGCCACCGATGAAGAGGTGGAGGCTGTTCTGGCGAATGGTCGTCGTGTTGTGGCTGTTCATGCCGAAGACGAAATGATGATGAATGAAAATAAAAAAACCATTCTGAAGGATTCCCATGATGTGACATTGCATCCTGTGTGGCGGTCTGCGGAATCGTGTTTATCTGCTACCCAGCGCCTTATCCGTTTGGCAAGGAAACATATGCGCCGTGTGCATGTTCTGCATATTACAACGGCAGAAGAAATGGAATTTTTGGCGCAGAATAAGGACATTGCAACGGTTGAAGTGCTGGCGAACCACTTAACCCTTTATGCGCCCGATTGTTATCAAACAATGGGAAGCAAAGCTCAGCAAAACCCACCTATCCGTGAAAAACATCATCAGGATGCGTTGTGGGCAGCGATTGCCAATGGAACGGTTGATATTCTGGCATCTGACCATGCGCCACATACGTTAGAGGAAAAAGCCAAGGAATATCCAGCGAGCCCGAGTGGAACCCCCGGCGTTCAAACCATTCTTCCTGTGATGCTCAATCATGTCAAAAATGGCAAATTGACCCTCGAAAAATTGGTGGAACTGATGTGCTATGGCCCGCAACGGGTGCATGGTGTTGTGGGGAAAGGGCGTATCGCGCGGGGCTATGACGCTGATTTTACAATTGTGGATTTGAATAAGACGGTCACCATTACTAATGCCCAACAACAATCCCGTGCTGGGTGGACTCCGTTTGATGGAATGTCTGTGACAGGTTGGCCAATTTACACAATCGTGAATGGGCATATTGTTATGCATGCAGATGAATTGATTTCTAAGGATGCGGGTCGTCCCCTTCAATTTTTAGATACAATTTGAAATAAATTTTTATATTAGCTTTTATTTATACCAACTATTAACCATCTGCGGGTTATTCTGGAAGTTATGGGGGAAGTTCGCCCGCTAAATTCTTAGCAAATACCTTTGTAACTCCTGGGCGAGCTCTTGGATGTAGAGTATGGAAAATATTGTCGAGGAACAGATTAATTCTGTTCCGCAGGTCAGTGAGCGCGATTCAAAAGGCAGACTTTTTAGTTGGTCTTGGCTGTCTGATTCTGATTCATCACCCAAAATTTGGAATAGTCGCCTGAGTTGGCGGATTGTTCTGGCTGTCTTTTTGACCATCATGGCTGTTCAGGCCTCTTTGTTGGCGTTGACCCTTAAAAGTTATCAGGAAGAGCAATTGTTTGAATTGCGCCAGAATGCGCAAAGCATTATTGCGCCTTTGATGAATTCTAAAACTTTACAGGTACTTGCTTCTCCGTTTGATAATACACAACAGGACCAGATGATTGCCCTGACATCTGTGAATGGTTTGGCGGTGTATTCTTTGGATTACCAGCTTATCTCTTTGGCGGGTGAACCTGTTATTCTGACCATTGCCAATGAAAACGATTTGGGAAAAACATATTTATCGCGTGATAAACGGAATTACGAAGTTGTCTTTCGCCCTAAAGATTTAAATGCGCGCCCTTATTATATCGTTGCCCGATTGGATGCGACCAAAGCAACTGATAAAGTATCGTACTATGTTCAACAAAATATCCTGATCATGATTTTGCTGTCTGCTTTTGTGACAACTGTTTTGATGATTGCCCTTGGGAAATGGTTGTTGGAACCTATCATGTTCCTTCGTGATAATTTGTCTTTGGCTATTTCTAATCCAGAATCTCCGAATATTCTTCGTTCCCCTTATGATGTGCGCGATGAAATTGGAAACGCGATTAGTTCTGCCCAAGAATTGATTAAACAAAATGCCAAAAACCTTCGTCAAGTGAAGGGCGCGGCGCAAAGCCAGATTCATAAACTGGCGTATTATGATACGTTGACGAACTTGCCTAACCGTACATTCTTTGTTCAGAAATTGTCCGAATATGTCCGTACTGCCAATGGAAACCAGACAGATATTGCGCGTTTGGCTGTTGTTGCGATGGATCTTGACCATTTCAAAGATATCAATGACTCGATGGGGCATAATGTTGGTGACGCTATTTTGGGTGCTGTTGGTCGTCGTTTGAAATCGGCATTGCCTGATAGTGCAGTGATTGCACGAACAGGGGAAGATGAATTTGCGATTACATTTCCTTTGTCTGGAGATTCTGTGACTGCGAAAGATATTGGTGAAAAGATCCGTAATATTGTGTCTTTTGAACCATTCAAGGTTTTTAATGAAAGTTTTCAGGTGCGCGCTTCTATCGGTGTGTCAACATTCCCTGATGATGCGATGGATCCTGATCAGGTTTTGAAAAATGCAGATATCGCGTTGAACCGCGCCAAGGAAGATGGGCGTGATTGTATCCGCGAATATTTGGAAGATTTTGACAAAGCTGTTCAGGCACGTTTCCAGATGTTGCGTGATTTGCGCAATGCCTTGGAACACAATCAATTGTCTTTGTATTATCAGCCGCAATTGGATTTAAAGACGGGTCGCATTATTGGGGCCGAGGCTTTGTTGCGGTGGTGGAAACCTGATAACAGCAAAGAGGGTGGTAAGTTTATATCGCCTGCCGAATTTATTCCGATTGCCGAACAATCAGGACTTATTTTGCCGATTGGGAATTGGGTTTTGGAACAGGCGGCGATTGAAGCGAAAAAATGGCATGATGCTGGGCATCCTATCCGCATAGCCGTGAACGTGTCGGGTGAACAATTCCAACAGGGCGATTTGGTTGCCCATACATTTGATGTGATTACACGGACGGGAATTCAGGCGCATTTGTTAGAGCTTGAGGTTACCGAAAGTGCGTTTATGGATGATATTCAACAAACGATTAGAACGCTTAAAGAGCTGCACGCGCTGGGTGTTGAACTTGCGATTGATGACTTTGGAACGGGCTATTCTTCCCTGTCTTATTTGCGCCAATTCCCGATTGACCGCTTGAAAATTGACCAGTCCTTTATTCGGAATGCTTTGAATAACCCTGATGATGCGGCGATTGCCCGAACCATTATCGCTTTGGGGCGTTCCCTGAATTTGAAAATTATTGCCGAGGGCGTTGAAACGCTTGAGCATGAGGAGTTTTTGATTTCAGAGGGTTGTGACGAGGTTCAGGGCTATCGTTATTCCAGACCTATCCCATCCGATAAATTTACGGATTTGGTTGGGCGGTATACGGGTCAGCTTGCTTTCTTTAGCCAATAAAATTTCTTCATTTTCCTGACTTTCCTGATTCCATGCTGATTCAACTTAGCGTATGATGTTTGCGAAAGTGAGCCTGTGAATGATGCGTTTTAGAAAAATTGCCCTTTTGAGTGTTGTGTGTTCCTTGGTAAGCGGGGCCGTTTATGCTGAAGAACAGCAAAAACCTCCTGTCCCTGAACCTATTCAGAATATGGTTGCCGATGGGGCGCAGCTTCGTTATTTGGGGCGCGATGCAGGGCTTGATGGCTGGATTGTTTTAAAAAACGGGCAAGAACAATATTACTATGTAACGCCTGATGGTCAGGGTGTTGTGATGGGTGTTCTGTTTAACAACAAGGGCGACACGATTACGTTGCGCCAAATTAATGAATTGCGCAAAAAAGAGGGGCCAGCAATTGATAAACTGGCGGGATATCCTGAACCCACCCAGTTGAACAACAAAGATGTTGCGCCTGCATCAACCGTAACGCCTGATTTTAATAACCCGCAGGCATTGATTAAATCGGTTGTGAAATCAAAATCCGAACAGCTTTATGACGGGGTTGTGGGGGCGAACTGGATCGCTTTGGGGTCTGATAAAGCGCCTGCTATCTATGTGTTTGTTGATCCGGAATGTCCGCATTGTCATGATTTGGTTCAGGATGTCCGCAAATCAGGGTATCTGGAACAGGGTTTGCTGCAATTGCGGGTGATTCCTGTCGGTGTTTTGACTGAAAACAGCTTGGTCGAGGCTGCATATTTATTGGCATCCGCCCAACCAGAGAAAGATTTATATGCGCATCTGGACGGCAAGAAAAATGTGCTGTTGGTTGATAAAAGTGTGAATACCCAAGGTGTTCAGCGCAATATTAAGTTAATGCAGGACTGGAACCTCAGCGTTACCCCGTTTTCTGTCTATCGGGCAAGGGATGGGAAAGTCAAGGTTATGGAAGGGCGACCTGATGATCTTAAGAAAATCATCACAGAGTTGCGATAATATAAAAAATCGGGTATAAGCCTTTCCCAAGGTGGTCAATGGATACGAAATCTGCATTTTTGTTACAAGTTCTTGAAAAGCTCGCTGCGCCCATGGTGGCTGCTATTAGCGAGGTTTCTGTTCGTCAATCTTTGGTTCCTGACCCGTCCCAGCCGGGTGCGATGCGCCCTGAGGCCGAGCAAGTTGCAGGGTTATTGACCAAATCTACCCAGTTGAGTATCGGGTTATCCGCCTTAATGGATATGAAGAATTCCGAGTCAGAGGCCGATTCTCTGCGCTTGGCACTGACATCTTTGGCTTCTCCGTTGATGTCAAATATTTATCGTTTGGCGGGGCGTGCCCCGAATGATTCGGAAATTGCACGGATTTCTGACGCGATGAGCGCGGCAATGGCTTATTCCGATAATTATGCGGCTGCCGCCGATGCCACTATTCGGATGGCGCAGATTGATGCCGATTTCTTCCCGTCAGATGATTCCCAAGTAGCTTTGCTCTATATGAGTGCATTATTGCCAGTTGTGAATTCGATTATGGCCTATTCTTTTGGTCAGCCAGAAAAAAAATTGGTACAGGATGTGACGGAACGCTTGGTTCGCGAATCAAAATTCCTCAGAGCCAAAATGTTCCCTGAAATTCCAGAAGGACAAATGTCGGCTAAGGCCGATTTGGCCATTCTTCGGATGGCGGCGCTGATTTACAGCCAATGCCACTTTGCAGAAATGGCCAAATTAATGGCAACCGAAGATCAGGTGCGCCAAGGTATGGCCCCAACCATGACTGCCTTATGGCAATCATTTATTCTGCGGATGCAGATGTTGGAAATCTTGGGGGATGCGCTTATCCCTGGTTTGCGGCGGACGGTGGATGATATGGTTGGTCGCTCTGGCGGCGGCGGAACCTCTTCTGGTGGCGGGGTGAAACCTGCAATAATCGCTGACCAGCAAGTGCCTTTGGCGGCAGTTCCTCCTGCGGCGGCTCCGTCAAATGCTGTGAATACAGAAAATAAGGGTAGCCCTATGTCATTTTTTGTTAAGAAAAATTCGGCATAAAGGTTACTATGCCTTCGTCTGGATTCTTTTCTGGACAGGTGTAATGTCATTGGGTTGCCAGAGATGGCTAACGAGGAATTAAGAATAAATGAGCAAAATTATTGCCGCTTGTTTGATGCTTGCTGCACAAACCTATTCGGTTCCGCCCGCTGTTATGGTTGGAATCCTTCAGGTTGAGGGTGGGGCTATCGGACAACAGGTTGAAAATACCAATGGCAGTTTTGATTTGGGGCCGATGCAGATTAATACCATCTGGGTGCCTGAACTTGCCCAATATTGGGGGGTCAATTCGGGAACGGCAGCGCGCTGGATCAGGGATGATGCCTGTACCAATATGGGGGTTGCCGCATGGATTCTGCGCCGTCACATGGATGAAACGGGCTCTCTTTCCAAGGCAATTGCCAATTATCATTCTAAAACGCCAAGTCGGGGTTATTCCTATAAGACCAAAGTTGTTGAGGCAATGCGTCGGAATGGTCTTATCAAAAGCGCATCCCGATAATCCTATTGAATAATCACAGAAAAACCAGAAGTCGTGCTTGTAACAAAGACACGGAATCGCTATTGTGTTATGACTTTTTCTGATTGGTATTCTGGCGGTTACAGATTATCAGTTTTATATTTTTTCTAAGAAGGGTGTTTGGATAAAATGATCCGATCAGTTCGTTTGATAGTGGCATTGGTTGTAACGGGATTTTCGGTTACGGCGTGCGAAACAGGGTATCCTATCATGGTGAAGGACCCCCAATTGGTGGCGCAACCTGATAAAGTGTCGATGATGTTGGCGCAGGCTGCTGATAAGGCCGCCAACTCTCTTGAAACATTGGCGGCCGTTGAACAAAAACGGACACCTGCGGCTCGTATTCCTGCTATCTCTGATGCGCCGCCTGAATTGGCGCGTGCTATGTCTGTGAACTGGATTGGCCCTGTCGATCAAATTACCAAAGCTGTTGCCAACAAAGCGGGATATCGTTTTGTGACATTGGGGTCTGCACCTGCAACGCCTGTTGTTGTGTCTATTGATGCAACCAATAAACCAATTATCGAGATTTTGCGCTCTATTGGTCTGCAATTGGGGCTTCGTGCCGATGTTCATGTGGATAGTGGCGCGCGAGTTGTCGAATTGAATTATATGCCTGTAACGGGTGCGGGTGATGTATCGCTTGCCCCTATTGGCCGTTAAGTCATTAGTCATGGGAAGATTGGGTATGTCGACACGTTTTAAAATGGGGTATCACTGGGCGGGTTGTGCGACCTTTGTTTTTCTTGCGCTGTGTGGTGCGAACTCTGCTGGCGCACAACAGATCCAAAATGTTTCTGTCGATCAGTTGTTAAAAGAAGAAAATTTGACCCCCGATTCTGTTGATGCAAAATCTCAGGCCGCGACCCCACGGACTTTAGCTGACTTGCAAGAAATTCCCGGATATTTGGCATCTAAAGATGAAAAAAATGCGATGCCAGTTGATATTCGCAAAGAAGCATTGCAAGAGGCCGCTTTATCTTATGGTGCGCGTGGTGGATTGGCTGCGCGGAGTTATGAGATTAACAAACAGATGGATTCGCGTGCCGCGTATCTTGATAAGGTTTTTGATTTTCGTCAGTTGCTGATATCGGCTCCATCAGGATTTATGATTGAACCGCCGATTATTTCTGAATCCCTGAAAGCTTTGTTGATTGAGGGCGATGGTCAGAAAGCGGCTGTTGCTGATGCGATTTATCGCATTAACGAGAACGTCAAATTTGTATCTACGGCGCGTAACTGGCGTCAATATCTAGAGCGGAGCTGGGGGCCTGTTGAAGATCCCCCAGAAGTTTTGCGTCCGAAAGATGATAAGGAACGCGCCATCTGGCGGGAAACTGTTAGAAAAGGATGGGCCGAAGGATATGATCAGGCCGATGAAGTTTTTGATCAGGATTTGAATCGCTTGAGTGCTGATTTCGAAGGTATGGTTCGTTATCGTCAATTATTGTCACAGGGTATGGTGTCTGCACCGTTTGCCCAGCAGGTTGATCGCGGTGTGACGGGTGAAGATGCAACGATGCGTGTCGGTGATCGCGCCGTTGTGATTACAGGTGTCCCTCAGCTCATTACGGAATCTGGAAGATGGCAGCCCGCAAACCGGTAAGTTTAACCAAAGGTGATCAGTCACTTGTTCAAACATGGCCGGATGAACCTCATCGGTTTACCGAGGAGCATATTGATACCTTTTTGATGTGGTGTGTTCGTAAGGGAACATCGGATGTGTCTATTCAAACAGATAGACCTGTCTATACCGAGGTTCATGGAATTTTATATCCTGCGACGTATCGTGCTTTGGATGCCGCGGATATGACGGCTTTCTTGCATAAGATTTATGGGCCTGATGCGTCTGCGCGATTGGCATCTGGTCGTGATTTGGATGTGTCGTATGAAATTCGACCAGACAGATATTCCCGTTCCCGTTTTCGTGTCAATATTACGGCCATTTTGGCGCGCGGACGTGACGCGGCACAAATCACAATGCGGGTGATGCCCGCCGAACCACCGCGTATGGTGGACATGAATATCGAACAACAGATTATTGACAACTGGGCTCCGCGTCAGGGCATGGTGATTATTACGGGGCCAACTGGGTCTGGTAAAACAACATTGCTCGCAGGTGGAATGCGGATGTTGTTGGAACGCCCGCACGGGTGCGGAAAAATGCTGACCTATGAAGCTCCGATTGAATTCACTTATGATGCTATTCATTCGCCACGGTCATTGGTGTCTCAGACAGAAATTGGTCGCCATTTGCCTGATTTTGCGGCGGGTGTGCGGAATGCTTTGCGCCGAAAACCCAATATTATTCTGGTGGGTGAGGCGCGTGACCGTGAAACAATTTCTGCAGCAATTGAAGCAGCACAAACGGGCCACGCGGTTTATACCACAACCCATACAACGGGCGTTGCGTCAACTGTGCGCCGTATGATTTCGGCTTTTGATAAAGCGGAACGCGCGGAACGCGCCTATGCGTTGATGGAAACTTTGCGGATGATTGTCACCCAAGCTTTGGTTCCTAAAAAAGGCGGTGGGCGTATCGGTGTTCGTGAATGGATGATTTTCCCTGATGAAGTTCGTGAAAAACTTCTCGATAAAGATTTTGAAGAATGGACAAATGAAATTCAGCGTATGATCCCGTTCTATGGTCAAACCATGAATAAATCAGCCACGGTTGTTTTTGAAAAAGGACTGATTGAAAAACGGTATTACCTTATTCTAACGGCTGGCGGCGGCGGGCATTAATTACGCATTCATTTTCTTGTTAACCTTTTATCATGAATTTCGGGGTAAGGTCATTACATGGCTAATCAGGTTGCAGACATTAAAGAACAGATGAATTGGCATTGGCGCAATACCATGCGGCCTATCCGTTTCTTTGGTTTTGATGTGAAAGCCGTTATTCCTTTCTGTATTATCTTGTTTTATGCGCGTTTATCGACACTTATTTTCTGCCTTTTGACCACTTTGCTGTTCTGGGGGTTAGAGAAAAAGGGGCTCACCGCGGATGCGGCTTTGCGTGCGTTGCGGGTTTTTTTTACGGGTAATGTCCGTTCTGGACAGCCAAGGTTTCGTTACCGTCGATTGAAAGATTTTGGCCGGTAATATTCGACCAGATGTCGAAGTTCCTCTTGAGTTTTCTGCCATGGAGCCTTAATGTTAGGTCGAATGTTGGCCTGTTTCAGGGCGTTTCTGAAATGGGGCAGTAAATTTTTGGAGCGATTATGCCTTTTCTTTCTCACTTGATAAAATATACATTTGTAACAGGTGTTGTCGGTGGAGTGTCACTGATAGCAACTTTGGTTCCCGCACAGGCTGGATTTGACTGGACACCTCCTCCTGTTCAGCAAAAACCTGTGGTTCAGCCAGAGAGTGTTTCCCAACTTCCGCCTGCTATACAGCCTCTTACGCCTGAGTTGGATTCCCTTCCTGTTCCTGTTGTCGATGCTATGCCAATCGCTCCTGAGCCTGTTGTGAAAGCAGAATTACCAGTTCCTGGGATGAAGACCTTGCCTGTCAAGGCGGCACCAGATGTACCTGCTGTTGCTCCATCTGAGCCAGCTGCACCTGTTACTCTTTATGCGAAGATGCCTGTGGACGCTCCGTCTGTTCCATCACGCGCGGTTGAGCCAGTGGCTCCTCCTGTTGTTTCTTCTGCTCCTTCTTCGGATAACCTTGAAGGTTTTGGAAAAGATATTCCTCTTGCCTTGGCGTTGCGCGATATTGTCCCGTCCTCTTATGCGTATGCGTTTGGTTCAGGTGATTTGGCTGGATTAAAAACATCATGGCGCGGTGGGAAGCCTTGGAAACAGGTTCTTGATACGGCACTTACCCCTTTAAATTTAAAGGCTGATATTCAGGGGAATGTTGTGATGATTTATTCCCATTCGGCGGTGGCGCCAGTTCCAGCCCCAGTTATAGCGCCCGCACCTGTTATCAGTCAGGCGGCTCCTGCCCCGACCTCTGCACCGCTTTCTTTGTCGTCAACAATTGATGCAACGCCTGTTCCTCCACCTGCTGTTGCGCCGCCTGTTGCCCGTTCTGTAGATAGTGGTCGCGGTGTTCCTGTTGTTGATTTGACTGTGAAACGTCAATGGAATGCACGGTCAGGAAGTACATTGCGTCAAGTCCTTGAAGGATGGTGCAAGGAGTCAAATGTTGAGTTGAACTGGTCAACCGCTTATGATTACCCAATCAATAATGCTTTCTATTTTGAAGGAACATATGGCGAAGCCGTTGATTCTCTCTTGTCATCCTATGGCGGGGAAACTCCAGCGCCTAAGGGTCGTTTGTATCCGAACCTGCCTGATGGGCCATCGGTTCTGATGATTAACTAGGAATAAAAAAACCCCGACATTGTCGGGGTTTTGTTTTAGAACAAGATTTGCGTTCCAACCGTGATGGCCGTTCCTTTGACATCACCCCCAAGGCTTGCGGGGGCGTTGGCATTGGTATGTGATACGCTGCCGCGGAAACTTAAACCGGGGCCGTATTCGTAAACCAATCCACCTGTAAAGCGGTTTGTGTCAATCTCGGTTGTTGTGGTTTCTTCATGGGTGTTATTTAACCATGATGCACCGTATTTGATGTCCCCGACGGTATAATCGGCTCCTATGACCCATGTTTTGCTGTCATTGCCGTTTATTTTTCCACCATTGTTTTCGGTGTAGACAACGCCGATTCCATAGTCGCCAATGTTCATATCAAACCCTGTATTCCATTCGGTAAAGGTGTCGATGGTTGATGCGCCATTGGTGCGTTCTGTGTTGACGGATGTGTAGCCTGCCCCGACAGTATAATTGATTGTATCGGACATGCTGTTTTCAAACCGTGCACCCAATTCCCATGCATCGCCGAATTCATCCAGAACGTTGTCTGTATTATTTCCGTTGAGCGAGCGTGATGCGGGTGAGAAGTTTGACACATCGGGCGTGTAGGATGCGCCCGCCTGAAAGCCAGAGAAAACAGGGCTGATATAGCTGATTTTATCGGCTCCTGCGGTGAGGTCGTTATCGTAATCCAGACCGAATTCAGAGGTATCTGTTTCAAAATCGGTTCCTGATAATCCTGTTGCGTTGAAATTAATCGGATTCACAAAGGTTTCGATACCGTCCACATTTTCATCTGCCGATGGGGCGGCAACTTGAAGCAGAAACGCGGTTCCGTCTTCTGCCCCTGCGCTTAAGCGACCCCAGTCGCCAGATGCATAGATAAAGCTGTCTTCGATTTCAAACCCGTCCCCGCCATCGCCATCGGTATTGACGTTTGCCCCGACGGTCAGTCCATTTGATAGGGTTGTTTCACCTGAAAATGTGATGTCGGTGTCGCGCAATATATCGGTTTTACGGGCTGACCCATCCTGATCCGCATAGTTCATATACATTTTTATGTGGCCAGACAGGTCAAGCGTTACGGCTTTATCTTCGGCCAGCGCTGCAAGCGGGTTTGATAAAATCAGAAGGGGGGTAAGCAGAATAGGTGACATTTTTATATTCATAATCAATCCCTTACGTTTGGTGAGCGTTTTCAAAAGCTGCTCAGATTCTGCCAGATTTTCAAAATCTGGCAAGTGAATAACTGAAGACGGGTTCAAAACCTAAAGATGTTGACATCGGGGAGGGTTTTCTTTATAAACCCCGCATACCTGTCCAAGACTGTGGGTTTTCCTGTATGCAAATACAGAAAAATAATGGGCTTCCGCCCGCATAGATAGGCCGAAAATTGTAAACTGTCCTCATCGTTTTTGGGGTCTGGTTCGGCTTTATTGATATTCTGGATGGGCGGCTTTTATAGGCCGCTTTTTTATTTTTTGATTTAACAAATGGAGGTCCGCGATGAATCGCGCACGCTTACAAAAACAGGCAGAGATCGAACAACTGCAATCCACCATGGGTTCCAGCGAAATCGTTATCGTTAGCCACAATAAAGGCATGACCGTTGCTCAGGTAACTGAACTTCGTAGAGCCCTGCGCGCAAACGGTGCAGCATATAAAGTCAGCAAAAACACTCTGGTTAAACGTGCGACCCAAGGTACACGTTATGAATCAGTGAATGATTTGATGACTGGCCCAACCGCATTGTCCACCACATCTGGTGAACCATTGGTTGTTGCCAAAACCATTTACGATTTTGCCAAAAAATTTGATGGGAAACTCGTGATTGTTGGTGGCGCTTTCGGTGATTTGAAACTGGATGCGGCTGCTGTTGAAAAATTGGCAAAACTGCCAACACTCAACGAAATCCGTGGCAAACTGGTTGGCCTTATTCAGGCACCTGCTGCCCAATTGGCACGTTTGGCTCAAGCCTATGCCGACAAGCCACAAGCTTAAATTTTACTTATTACTAACGTAGCAAATTTTACATTTTAAAGGAGACTAAATTATGGCTGCAAATCTTGAAAAACTCGTTGAAGACTTGTCCGCATTGACCGTTATCGAAGCGGCTGATCTGGCGAAATTACTGGAAGAAAAATGGGGCGTTTCTGCTGCTGCACCTGTTGCTGCTGCTGGCGCTGCTGCTGCTGCACCTGCTGAAGAGAAAGACAGCTTTGATGTTGTTCTGGAATCTGCAGGCGACAACAAAATCAACGTGATTAAAGCTGTTCGCGAAATCACTGGTTTGGGTCTGAAAGAAGCAAAAGACCTCGTTGAAGGCGCACCAAAATCAGTTAAAGAAGCCGTTGCAAAAGCTGACGCTGAAACAATGAAGAAAAAACTGGAAGAAGCAGGCGCGAAAGTAGCTCTGAAATAATTTCAGTTTTATCAATAAATTCTGACAACCCCTGCTCTTTAGCGGGGGTTGTTTTTATTTATGCCTGTGCTTGTTTATACCCTGCTTGCGGGAATGATGTTCTGAGGGTAAACTCCTTTAATGAATTCGTCTTCTTCTGCTCCGAAATCTGAACCCCTTTTCAAACGATGGTTTAAACCAACGGCGTTGATGTTGGAACGTGACCGGTTGGAAGCTTTTTTATCTGCTTTTCCGGGTGAATATTGCGGATTTAACCCTGATGGGTCGCTTGCGTATAGCAAGGGTTTTCTGCCCCTTTTGAACCTTCAAAGGATTGGCGGAATTTCGGATATCCAGCATGCGCTCCGCCCCGGAGATGCTGCGGCGCTTGAGCATTGTTATATCTCGTTGAAAGAAAAGCAGCAGCATTTTGTCCTGAAAGCCCAGACGCTTGATGAACAGAAGATCCTTCGCCTGACGGGTGGGACGGGGAATGCGATTAACGGAAATGACCAGTATGACATTATCTGGATTGAAGATATTACCGCCGTTGAGAAAGAATTAGAGCAAAAACGTGCCGAACAGAACCGTTTGGAACACGAAATCCGTAAGTATTATGCCGTGCTTGGCGCAGTGACGTTTCCCGTTTGGATTCATAAAGCGGCGGGGGAGGTTATGTGGTGCAACACGGCCTATGCCGACATTCTGGGTGCATCGGTTGATGATGTTCTGCGTGATAAGAAAGATGTGTTATTCACGACCCCGAAACGGAAGGGGATTGTTGGCAAGCCTTTGAAAATCATGGTCGAGGATGCATTGTCGTCGGGGCAGGTTCAGAGCGAGCCCAAATACACGATTATTGGTGGTGACCGCAAATTGATGCAGGTGACGGTTACGCCTTTGCCGCATTTGGATATTGTCATTGGCCAAGCGCAAGATATTAGCCGCGAAGAAGAATTGGAAACCCGTTCTGCCCGTAACCGTGCAGCGAACCGCGAATTACTGGAACAGTTGCGCACCGCGATTGCCATTTTTGATGGCGAACAGAAGTTGGAATTTTATAATTCATCCTATGCCCAGTTGTGGCGTTTAGAAGACCAATGGTTAAATACGGGGCCGAAATTGGGCGATATTCTGGAGCGTTTGCGTGAAACGCGCAGATTGCCAGAAGAAGCAGATTTCCGCCGTTATAAGCAATCATGGCTCGATATGTTTACGTCCCAGATTGGCCCCCGTGAAGACATGATGTATTTGCCCGATGGGTCGGTTTTACGGTCATTGGTTGTCCCGCATCCTTTGGGTGGGTTGCTGATGACATTCGAGGATGTCACGAGCGGGTTGGAATTGGAATCGTCTTATAACACCCTGATGGCTGTGCAAAAGGAAACGCTCGACGGATTGACCGAGGGTGTTGCGGTGTATGGCAGCAATGGGCGATTGCGGCTTTGGAATCCGTCTTTTGCGGCTATGTGGGATTTGAACCCCGAAGATTTGGAAGGTGGCCTTCATATTTCCCAGATTCTGGATAGATCCAAGAAGTTCTTCCCTGTTGAAGGGTGGGAAAAGCTTCGTGACCAGATGACCCATGAATTGTTTTCCCGTCAGGATAGAAAAGGCGAAATTCGCCGTACAGATGGTTGTATTTTAGAGTATGTATCGGTTGCCTTGCCCGATGGCGGCACGATGGTGACGTTCCATGATGTGACCGATACCGTACGCGTTGAAGAAGCGTTGCGTGAGAAGGCAACAGCGTTGGAGGCCGCGGAACGCCTGAAGTTGGATTTCCTTGCAAACGTGTCGTACCAGTTGCGTACACCGCTTAACGCCATTATCGGGTTCAACGAAATTCTGGATAAGGAATATTTCGGTGAGCTGAACACCCGCCAGAAAGAATACACCAAAGGTTTGGGCGAAGCGTCCGAGCAATTGATGAACCTGATTAACGATATCCTTGATTTGTCGACGATTGAAGCGGGATATATGACCATATCCAAAGCGCCTGTTGATGTGTACGCCATGCTGTCCGCGTTGTACGATTTGACCCAAGAATGGGCGCGTGGCCAGAAAATTGAGGTTACATTATCCTGTGCCAAGGATATCGGTTTGGCCGATTTGGACGAACGGCGTATCAAGCAGGGATTGCTCAACCTTATCCGCAACGCCATTGCCTATACCCCTGCGGGTGGTCGGATGACCCTTGCCGCCGATAAGGTTGGCGATCATCTGGCATTATCGGTTATGGACACGGGCCCCGGAATTGCACCCGAAGACCAAGAACGGATTTTCAAGCCATTCGAGAAAACCCTGACTCAACGCGAAGAAGGGCGTTCTGGCGCTGGGCTTGGTCTGACCCTTGTTCGCAATATTGTCGGATTACATGGTGGAACCATCAATCTGAAAAGCGCGTTGGGTGAGGGGACAGCCATTACTCTTTTAATCCCTCTAAATCCAGAATCCCAATAAGAATCCACTCAACATCAACAATCCAAAGTCACGATTGCTGCGGAATATTTGCAGGCAATTCGGGGCATCATTCATATTCCAATTGCGGATTTGCCACAGCAGATGCGCGCTTCCAAATGCCCAGAACACATAGAACACCCATGATAATTGTGCAGTAAATCCCGCAGCAAAAATGAAGAGCGCGGTGAGCGCATAGAAGGTTGCGATGTAGGTGGGTGACGCGTTGCCGAATTTTCGTGCCGTTGATTTCACGCCAATCAGAGCATCATCCGCAACATCCTGATGCGCATAAATTGTATCATAACCCAGTGTCCAGAATATCCCCCCCGCATAGAGCAAAAGCGCGGGAAGGGTAATGGTATCAAGCGTTGCCGCCGTTCCCATCAATGCCCCCATGTTAAAGGTCAGCCCCAATATTGCCTGCGGATACCATGTCACCCGTTTGGCAAGCGGGTACAAAATAACAGGTATCATCGCGCCAAAGCCCAATAGGATGGCGGTCACGGGAAGTTGCAGCAAAATCAATAATCCGCCCACCAATAGCCCCGCGAGAAACACAATGGCCTGTTTGGGTGTGACTGCGCCAGAGGCCAGTGGGCGGAGTTTTGTGCGTTCTACTGCTCTGTCGAAATCCCTGTCCCATAAATCATTGATAACACATCCTGCCCCCCGCATGATAAGCGCGCCCAGCGCAAACAAGAGATAGAGCAGTGGATTTGCCCCTGATATTGCGAGCGACCACCATGCCGGAAGGAGCAAGAGCCATGTCCCGATAGGACGGTCGAGGCGCATGAGCGAGAGATAGGGGTGTGTTGCCACAGGCAATAGTCGCCATATGGGGTGAGTTGCGTTGATGTCGGTATGTGGTTTTGGGGTCATTTACGATATTTTCCTGCAAATCGTCTGGTAAGTTGGGGCAAGTTCCGCCCAATTTTGTTTATAAAAGATGGCACCTGCTTTTTGTGTTCCGTTTTTCCGGTATGGCGTTATCAGTTCGTTCCGAGATTTTTTCCATTCCCTATGTTTTAACGCCTGTTTGCTGGCTAAGGCACCGATGTGTTTCAGTCGCAATGCACCGAAGCGTATATACCAGCGTATCATGCGGTTTTCCAAGCTGTAATAGCCATGTTTATAGGAATTGAGGGAGGATATGTATTTCCCCCCAGTTGTACGGGGGCCTGTAGAATGGAGCCATGGGCGGGCGAGTTTGGCACGACGCGATGCGGCTTCACGTCGTTCAGGTGTCCAGTTACGGGTTGTTTTGGGCGCGGGTGTTTCGGTCATG
>CAZVSN010000025.1:18475-22407 GCA_964629455.1 uncultured Micavibrio sp.
GTGCCTTTTTTGAGCACTGAGCAGTTTTCTCAACAACAAACAGAGAAAATCAATCAACATATTAGTGCGGTCATTGATGAGGCCGTAGCCGTGATGCGTAGCACTGGCGTTCATCAAGCATTGTCTTTTGTTGAACAGGTTTTTGAACACCCCAATCTGATTGCTCCGCAACGTATGGAAGTTGCAGAGCATGTTTTATTGCCGCGCGCAGAAACATTTTTGAGAATGAACGATAATAACCCTCATGTTGCGACCAAATTGGTGGCGTTATTGGGAGCTTCTGTCGAAAGAGATTCATGGGGCGCAAAAGACCCCTATACTGTTCAAGTTGCGCATGTGATGAATGCAATGTTGAATCGATTTGATAACGGGTTAAAACCAAAAGCCCCTTAAAAATTCTTTCTTTTATATCTTTTCAAACAGGGTGTTGCGGTCGGCAATGCCCTGTTTTAGTATCTGTGGTATGACCCATTCCTTTTTTCATCTGCCGCGCCTCTTTATCCCTATGCCCCTTGTGGCGGGTGCGAATTTATTATTACCCGAAGCCCAGTCACATTATTTAAAGAATGTGATGCGCCGCGCGGATGGCGACGCGGTGCGCGTCTTTAACGGGGGAGATGGGGAATGGACAGCCATATTGCGCCATCATGGAAAAAAGGCTGTGGCGATTGAGGTGGATAAGCTTATCCGTGCGCCTGAACCCGTTGCGCGTGAGGTGCATTTATTTTTCTCACCGATTAAAAAAGACCGCAATGATATGCTGATTGAAAAAGCGGTGGAGTTGGGCGCAACCCATTTGCACCCTGTATTATTCCAGCGCAGCAATACGCGGGATATTAAGGTTGAGCGGGTGGAAGCCCAGATTATCGAAGCCGCCGAGCAATGCGAGCGGATGGATATTCCTGTTCTGCTACCTTTACAGGATTTGAAAAAGGCATTGGTCGGATGGAATGGTGATGTTCCCGTTTTTGCAGCAATTGAACGCAGTGATGCCGAAGGTTTAAAGCCCTATACAGCGTCCTGCGGGTATATTGTGGGGCCAGAGGGCGGGGTATCGCCCGAGGAAATAGAGTTTTTATGTAGCAAAAGTTTTGTGAAACCTGTGTCGCTCGGCCCGCGTATTTTACGCGCGGAAACGGCAGTGTTTTACGGCTTGAGCCTTTTGTCCCAATAAAAAACCCCGCTTTTCGCGGGGCTTTTTTTAAATCTATATACGATTAGTAACGATATTGTTCTGATTTGAACGGGCCTTGTTGAGCAACGCCGATATAGTCGGCTTGGTCTTTGGTCAGAACGGTCAGTTTTGCACCGAGTTTTTCAAGGTGTAACATCGCAACTTTTTCATCCAAATGACGTGGCAAAACATAGACTTGTTTGTCGTAGTTTTTAGAATTTTGCCACAGTTCGATTTGTGCCAAGGTTTGGTTGGTGAATGATGCGGACATCACAAAGCTTGGGTGGCCTGTTGCGCAACCCAAATTCACCAAACGGCCTTCGGCCAAGAGGATGATACGTTTTCCATCAGGGAATTCGATTTCATCGACCTGTGGTTTTACGTTGTGCCATTTGAGGTTTTTCAGAGCGCCCACATGGATTTCGTTATCAAAGTGACCAATGTTACAAACAATCGCACGGTCTTTCATTGCGCGCATATGGTCGAGCGTAATGATGTCTTTGTTCCCTGTTGCGGTCACGAAAATATCGGCACGCGATACAACGTCTTCGATTGGCAGAACGTCATAACCTTCCATCACGGCTTGGAGCGCGCAAATCGGGTCGATTTCGGTCACAATCACGCGTGCGCCTTGGGAGCGCAAAGATTCCGCAGACCCTTTGCCCACATCGCCGTAACCTGCAACAACCGCGATTTTACCCGCAATCATCACGTCAGTTCCGCGGCGGATACCATCCACCAAGCTTTCACGGCAACCGTATTTGTTGTCGAATTTGGATTTGGTCACGCTGTCATTCACGTTGATTGCAGGAATCATCAATTTTCCTGATTTTGCCATTTCCATCAAACGGTGAACGCCTGTGGTTGTTTCCTCAGACACGCCACGCACGTCTTTTAACAATTCAGGATATTTGTTGTGCATGATCATGGTCAAATCACCGCCATCATCCAAAATCATGTTTGGAGTCCAGTTGTTTGGACCAGTGATGGTTTGTTCGATACACCATTCGTATTCTTCCTCAGTTTCGCCTTTCCAAGCAAAAACAGGAATGCCTGCTGCGGCAATCGCTGCTGCGGCTTGGTCTTGGGTCGAGAAGATATTGCAGGATGACCAGCGCACAGATGCGCCGAGAGCGGTCAATGTTTCAATCAGAACAGCTGTCTGAATGGTCATGTGCAAACATCCAACGATGCGTGCGCCTTTCAAAGGTTGGCTGGCGCCATATTCGGCACGCAGAGCCATCAGACCCGGCATTTCGGTTTCGGCAATCGTGATTTCACGGCGACCCCAGTCTGCCAGTGACATGTCTTTAACTTTATAATCGCCTGTTTCGGCGGTTTTCATTGCGGTGGCAGAGCTCATCTTACGTTCCTTAAAATTTGATGCTGTTTTCACAGATTATTAAAACTTCGCTGGTAGATTTAGGACGTAAACACAAAAAAAGCAAGCTAAACAAGCTGTAAATAAGGGCAAAAATGAATAATTCCCAAGGTTCTGAAAGCAATTTTACCTATCGTCCCAATCCGTTATTGGCGCGGTCTTTTCTGATTTGCCGTAAAGAACAAAGCGGGGATGTGACCCCTGTCGGGGATTACACCATTTTGGATGATAATGAGGATTTAAGATTGGCGGAACGCAAGGTGATGAACCTTGTGATGCGCCTGAATGGGGAAAAACAATTGGCGCAACTGGGTGACCAAACACGTTCCCGTCTGTTGTTTCATGTCAAACCCCGCCCAGAGAATGATCCGCGCACGGAAATTGTGTTCTATACGCAATCTGGTCGTGGGGTATCCAAAGAAAATGCCATTTTGACGATGGAGGGGGTTATCGATGCTTAAGTTAAGTGATTTGGTTCAGGTTTGTCGTGATGTTGCGCATTTTTGCTCTGACCATACGCGCTCTATTTTCAGAGAATTTACAAATTCTGTTTTGGGAAATGTTGCGGAAG
This sequence comes from uncultured Micavibrio sp., assembly GCA_964629455.1. GTDB lineage: Bacteria > Pseudomonadota > Alphaproteobacteria > Micavibrionales > Micavibrionaceae > UBA1573. Next base: position 21,602 of record CAZVSN010000025.1, read on the forward strand.
GGTCAAAGAATGATGTTGTTCCAAAAGCGCATAATCCATCACTCGGGTATTCGCCAGGTTAAATGATTTATGGATTAAAAGCAGACTAATCCATCATTTTTAATCCCGTCATGTCCTCCAACATGGCGGGATTTTTATTGTCTGAACTATTGTCCGAATTTTTGGCGGAGCTCTTTCCAAACCGTGTAATTGTTCCTTACAAAAAGCTCGTTATAGGCGGAGCCAAGAACCCCTTGGAAATTCGATTCAAAGCGGCATTTCTCTTTTTTGCTTTGGGGTGGTTTGCTGAATTTGTGGGTATAGCGCACCAGCACTGAATTTAATTGCAAGCGGCTGGGGTCGCTGAAACTCGGGCCTTCCATGCTTAAGTGGAGCGCCAGCCGTGATTGACGGTCATCGAAATTATAAGCAAGGGCTGCGCCGCTATCAAATCTGTCCCTGATATTACATCCCAAAGATTTTGCGGCATCTTCGGATAGCCCCAGTTTTGCAGGATTCTGACTGACTTCTGGTGCATAATCTGACGGTGAAAGGCCTTGCTGGACGCTGTTTGCTGCGGCAAGCGGCGTATTAAAATCAAGACGGTCAATCGGAGTTCGAGTTGATTGCGGGGCGGTGGAACAGCCACATAGTAAGAATGCCAGTCCCAGCATCCACACTGCCAACGCGATCCAATTCAGCCTTCTGGCTAGGGTCCACGTTTTACAATCCATATCTTTATCATATCATGGAAATACGCAGAAATGCACGTTTTGCGGCGATAATTCGTTGCTGCTTTGCATGAAATACAATTCAAATTTGCTGCA
>CAZVSN010000026.1:0-21829 GCA_964629455.1 uncultured Micavibrio sp.
TTTGCGGCGATAATTCGTTGCTGCTTTGCATGAAATACAATTCAAATTTGCTGCAATTTTTGTGCAAGTTGAGTTTTGAGGAGAGAGTGGAGCTGTCGTCATTGTGAGGAATGGAATGACGAAGCAATCCAGAAAGTGGTTCACACAGAGGTCACAAAGAAGCACAGAGGACACGGAGGTTTTTTTATTTGTCTTCGTGCATCTTCCCTATCTTCGTAGACTTCGTGTTAAAAAGAAAAAGTGATTTTACCACGAAGCGCACGAAGGTCACGAAGAAGATATTTTATGCATTTGTACGAAACTATCCTGTTCGTCATTCCTCGCAATGACGGGGTTGTTTAGGGGAATATATTTTCCCTCTTGCAAGTTTTGTGCAAATAGTAAAATTATTTAATTGTAGTTGTTGCCATTTGGTTTGTGTGGGGGTGGCGCGATCAAGTTAGAATTTAATTGTGCGTTTTTTGTTTCGTTAAACCCGCGTCCAAAAATTGTTAATAGAAAGGGAAAGGCTGGAGTATCGAGTTCGTTGCTTAGTCGGTTGAGATAATCCGTATCCAATTGCGCTTTTATGAGGGCCTTATTAAGGTGTGGGCGTGCCGAAGAGATATCAAGTCCCAGTTTCTGGAACATTGCAACGACATGAAAATTTCCCACTTCGGCCGCTCTTATAAGAGCTGTTTTCCCATCATTTTCTTTGGCGTGCACATCGGCATTGTTTTCAATTAGTACTCTGCATATTTCCGGGTTGTTATAGATTGCAGCAAACATTAATGCGGTTACGCCACCATTGGTTTTTGCATTTACATCCGCACCTTTTTTGAGAAGCGCTTTTGTACATTCTATGCGCGTATCGTATCCAAACATTGTTGACGCTATGAGACAGGTTAACTCGTCTTCAGAAAAATTCGGATTAGCACCTTCCTCAATCAGGGTTAATGCCGTTTCAATTTTGCCAGTTCTCAGCGCCCTCAATAGTTGATATCCGCTCGTTTCTTTTGAGGTGTTGTTATTATTAAATGTTTCTTTTCTGTCGGACATTTAAGGCGCCTATCTTTATGAAAAAACTGATTGAGAGGCTTTTTATCGAGAAGTTATATTTATGTCAATAAATTTGATTTCCGCTTTCCGTTATCTTTGAGAATATGTGTGTTGGTTTGCTCTTTCTTCCTTGCAAGTTTTGGCAGATATCTTAAAAACCAAACATGGTTTCAAAAATTCGCACAGTGGCGTTTCGCGGCATTGATGTCCTTGATATCGATGTCGAGGTGCAAATTGCCAATGGGCTGCCTGCGTTCAATATTGTGGGGTACATTAAATGAGCTTTATTCTCTTTTGCTTGCCTTTCTTTTTGCTCCCATATCTCCTTCCACAACTTATGTGGACAAGAAAAACCTTCATTGTATATTTGTTTATAGCTGGTGGTATTGCAGCTTATCTTACTTACGATACTCTTAAACTTGACCCGGCCGAAAGGTTTGATGGGCCGGGTGGGGGTTTTGGCTTAATTATAGCTTATGCATTAGCCTATGGTGCGGGTCTAGGTATCTTTGTGCGCCTTCTGGGCTTCCTTTTTGCCTATAGAAAAATTCAAAGAAAATTTTACTGGGCACTTCTGATTTTGGCTCCAATTTTATTAATTGGGATGCTCTCTATTCCTTCATATTATAAAAAATGGGAAAGAAGGCCGCCGACAGCTCAATGCGATTATGATAATGCTAATTTAAGCATTGGAAAAACACTTATAAATGTTCCGACTTTTTCAATTATCAGCACAGCCTTAGATGATGGAAATCAATTCACAGATAGAACGGATAACTTGTATTTCTTCTCAAATGAGAGTTTTAGAAAATATTGCGCCAAAACAGACAACGGCAAATCTCGGTTACCTGTAAATGCAGTAAGCGTGAATTTCTCTCGCATTGAAACTGAGAAAATTCACAACGGAAGATTTCAAAATTTGTGCCAAAAAGAAGACTATTTCTTTTGTAAGGAAGGAAGATATTTTGGTGTCGTTCCATATGTAGAAAGCTTAAATATGTATTATACGGGGCATTATAACGCAGATAAGATGTATGGCAGCACAGGCGAAACACTGATAGCAGAACTTAATGCAAATGTGAGTGATGAAGATTACTTCAAATATAATTTTATAAAGATGGATGATTTGCGCGGTAATGATGGAAGTGCCGTGACTTTTCGTTGCAGGAATGCAAGAAAAAACCTTTTTTGTCAGACGAATGTGGCATTTTCAGAGGATGTTCGCGTAATCGCTGGCTATGTTGTAAGTCACGAAAGTACAGAAAGCGATATACGCAAGCTATACAAAGATTCCTTGGAATTTATAGATAATATCAAGGTAAATGAGGTTTCTCATGGTCTCTAAAATTCGCACAGTGGCGTTTCGCGGCATTGATGTCCTTGATATCGATGTCGAGGTGCAAATTGCCAATGGGCTGCCTGCGTTCAATATTGTGGGGCTTCCCGATAAGGCCGTGGGCGAGAGTAAAGAGCGCGTGCGCGCTGCCCTCCATGCCATGGGCTTAGCCCTTCCAGCCAAACGATTAACCGTCAACCTTGCCCCTGCTGATGTCAATAAAGAGGGATCGCATTATGATTTGCCGATTGCCTTAGGGTTATTATCGGCGATGGAGGTTGTGCCGCAAGACGCGATTGAGAATTATATTGCGCTGGGCGAGTTGGGGTTAGACGGGACGCTCCGCGCGGTCACAGGGGTTTTGCCCGCCGCCATTCAGGCCGAAGTCAGGAATTGTGGGTTAATCTGCCCTGCTGAGTCAGGGGCAGAGGCCGCATGGGCGGGGGATTTGGAAATTTTAGCGCCGAAACACCTGCTCCAGCTTATCAATCATTTTAAGGGGGTGCAGGTGCTATCGCGCCCCGTTGCATCACTCCCTGATGCGCCGCCGCCCACCCAGAGGGATTTGGCCAGCGTCAAGGGACAGGAAACGGCCAAGCGCGCGTTAGAGATTACCGCAGCAGGAGGGCATAATTTATTGATGATTGGCCCCCCTGGGTCGGGTAAGTCGATGATTGCGTCTTGTCTGCCGTCCTTATTGCCACCGCTTACGCCTAAAGAAGCGTTAGAGACATCGATTATTCATTCGTTGGCAGGGTCATTGCCAGAGGGCGGATTGCTGCGCCATCGCCCGTATCGTGACCCCCATCATTCTGCATCCCAACCTGCATTGGTGGGTGGAGGGCATAAAGCCAAACCCGGTGAGATATCGCTTGCCCATAATGGCGTGTTGTTTTTGGATGAATTGCCCGAATTTCAAAAGGCCACATTAGAATCGTTGCGGCAACCATTGGAAACAGGCGAAACATTGGTTGCCCGCGTGAATTATCATGTTACATACCCCGCGCGGTTTCAGTTGATTGCCGCGATGAACCCGTGTCGATGCGGGTATTTCGGGCAACCCGATGAGGAATGCACCAAAGCGCCGCGATGCGCCGAGGATTATCAGTCGAAATTATCGGGGCCGCTCCTCGACCGGATTGATTTACAGGTCGATGTCCCGCCACTTAGCATTGATGAATTATCAACCAAGCCTGCGGGGGAGAGTTCGGCGGTTGTGGCGTTACGCGTTGCGCGGGCGCGGGACATTCAAACCCGTCGTTTTGCTGCACTCAATGCGCCAGAGAAAATGCGTTTGAACGCGCAGGCCGAGGGCAAAATTTTAGAAGAAATTTGCAAAATGGATGACGCGGCAGAAATACTGATGAAAAATGCTGCGTCCAAATTGAAATTATCGGCGCGGAGTTGGTTCAGAATGCTCCGCGTATCACGCACCATTGCTGATTTAGATGGGGCAGACGGTATAACATCGCGCCATGTCGCAGAAGCGCTTAGTTATAGGCGATTGCGGTTGGCTGATCTTTAAGTTCCAAAATCATATATTGGCTGGTCATGCGGAACGGCATTTCAAACAACACGGTGTAAATATCGTATTTTGATCTGTTTCTGACCTTATCAAAAACAATCACTATGCCTGTCGGGTTTTTGGCAAACCAGTCCGCAATTGTTTCCCGTGTAATTTCAGTGATGGCGTGGCTGCGGCGAGCCATAAAGCCGAATTCCCCCGCATAATTCCCTGCAAACGCCATTGGTCTATCTTCGAGAGGGGTAATAAATTGGGCAATCGGGGTTAAATCGTAATGTTTAAAGAACGAGGTTTTAACCGAGAATTGGAACCCACACATCATAACCGCCATAACCAGCGATGTTGTGATGATGGTTTTAAAACTGTTCCCTTTGTGGGCAATCATCGCGGCAATCATCAGCAAAGCAATGGCTGGCAGGATGATGATATTGGTTTCTTCGAGAACTGTATCTAGATAGGCCGCAGTTGGTTCTGTTTCAAAGAGTTCTGTTATGCCGTGGACGATATGGGGCAGCAATATCAGGGTCGCCAGTCCCGTTACAAGTGACCAGATATTTTTGTTATTCAGATTTTCTGGCAAGCGTAACATGATGGATGTCATGAGTAGGGCTGTCGGTGGAAGCAGAGGCAAAAGATAATGAACCTGTTTGCCGCTAATCGCACAAAAAGCCATAAAAACAGATACTATCCAGAGAGAGAGGAATTTAAAAACGGGTGATTTTTCATGGAAAATATCCCGTGTTTTTTGCCATATGGCGGGTATAAAAATCCATGGCATCAGCAAGAGCGGGGTAAAGATAAGATACCAGTAGGCAGGTTGTTTATGGTCAAACGCATTGACCATGCGCCCTGCGGTTTGACCGTAGAATATTTTTTCGGCGAACTCTTTTCCGCCTTCGATCGCCGCAGGAATGGCCCAACACAGGCCAATTGCCACACCCAATAAAAGTGCACCCAAAAATTTGGGCAACCAGCTTTTCAGGGCGGGGCGTGTATCAGCATCTGTCCAGAGTTTCATGAAAATAATGGCGGGTGCCAGATGCAGCAAAATGACCGGCCCTTTGGTAATGGCCCCAAGGCCAATGGCCACAGCCAGTGTTAAAAGATGGATGTTTTTGCCTGTTTTAAAATAGTCCCAGATTGCTGTCACCCCCACCATAACAAACACGGACAGCAGCAGGTCAAACATAATCAGGTTGCTATAAATCACAAACGGAAGTGACCCGCCGAGCAGCGCAACCGAGAGGAGCGGGGCGTTTGGTGTGTCGGGAAATAGCCGTGTTGAAAGGCGGGCGGTCAACATCAAAACCGAAAATCCTGCCAGATAAGGCACAAGCATTGCCGATTGTTGGGATACACCAAATATAGCCCACATCAGGTTAATCAACCAGAATAACACAGGGGGTTTGTGGTGGTAGGCTTCGAGGTTGAGGGTCGGGAGAATCCAGTTGCCTGATTGGTGCATTTCCCATGCAACAGTTAGATAGCGTGTTTCATCAACCGGAAAAGCGGGGCGCAGCAAAAGCGATGTTGCACACAAAAGAGCGCAAATCGCAAAAGAAAGAAGTGCGGGGAAAAAATAGGGCGATTTTGTCATGGTCATTTTATTGTGCAGATTCTTTTGGGTCGGGATGCTTTTTATAGATCAGATAAATATTGCGCAGATAGATAAAAAGTCCAGCCCCTTGACCCACTATAAAAACAGGGTCTGCGCGGTGCAGAGCGTAGACAAACAAAACCGCGCCGCCGCCCAAGGAAAACCACCAGAACAGGGTCGGAACAACGCTCTTTTTAACCTTTTCAGAGGCCAGCCATTGCACAATAAATCGTGCGGTAAACAAAGCCTGTCCACAGAATCCGATAATCACCCAGAAATCAATTGTTTGTATTTGTTCCGTCAAGTGGGAGAGCATCATTTTCGATTATTCCTCAGTTACATTTAGTTTTTTTGCTGCACGGGTTTGCAACCACATCACACCAATCAAATCAAAGATTCCCGCCCAGAGCCTGTCCCAGAAACCATATTTTGATACGCCACGGGCGCGGTGGCGATGACCCACGTCAACCAGCAGAATTGTGCCGTATTCGCGCATATAAAGGGCCGCCATAAAGCGGTGCATATGGTTGAAATAAGGCAGAGCCAGATAGTCGTCACGACGATAGAGTTTTAAACTGCACCCCGTATCGCGCACCCCATCACGCAGCAAAGTCCGGCGAATGCCGTTGCCCGCGCGGGAGGTGAATTTTTTGAGGAGGGAATCCTGACGTTTGGCGCGTTGTCCCGCCACCATCAGCATCGGCGCATCAGGATTGGTCAGCCATTTTTGATAGAGGGCAGGAATATCTGCAGGGTTGTTTTGTCCGTCACCATCCATGGTAACAATTAAATGTCCTGTGGCGGCCCGTACCCCTGAACGTAAGGCGGCGCTTTGGCCTGAACGTGTGTTATGGCGAATAAGGCGGATGCGCGAATCCTGCTGTTTCAGGGTTTTTATCACATTGGCGGTGTCATCATTACTCCCGTCATCGACCAGAACAATTTCTGTAATCGGGCAGGATTGCGATGCTGCCTGAATCTCAGCAACCAATGAGGCCACATTTTCGGCTTCATTGAGCATGGGAACGACGGCAGAAATGGTCAATTCGTGTGTCATTGCGGCAACTTAGTATTTGGGAGCGGTTCTGCCAAGAGAAAAAGTAAGGCTTGTTCTGTTTGTTGGTTGGGTTATAAATTTTTATCATTAAGGCAGGATTTTATGTTTTTCGAGTGTACCCCCGTTCAAATCCATAATGCAGGTCTGATTTTCAGCCTGTTTTTGGGTGGGTTGGTGGGGGGAATTAGCCATTGCACCCTGATGTGCGCCCCGTTTGTCCTGTCTTTACAGGAAAAGCAGGTGGGGCGAATTTCATCGGTTTTATTGCTTCCCTATCATCTGGGGCGGTTGACAACCTATGTTTTTCTAGGGGCTTGCGCGTATCTCTTTTTGTCTTATGCGTTTCCTGTGTCGGCGGTCAGGCATTGGTTATCTGCGGTTTTTCTGACGATGGCGGCTTTGCTATTCTGGGTGCAGGCTTTGCCTGTTCTGGGACGATATATGCCGTTCTTGATGAAGATTCACGTCCCCGTTACGCTCTGCGGCATACAGACGCAGTTATCAAAATTGTTACAAAAACAAAGTCATTTTACCCTCTATTTGACGGGTATTTTACTTGGGTTTATTCCCTGCGGACTGGTGATGGGCGCGCTGCTCGCGGCTTCTACTGCCAGTTCACTGGCACAGGCAATTTTCGGGATGATGGCGTTTGCCGTCGGTACAATACCGTCATTGATAGCCGTCGCAATGAGTGGTAAAACACTTGCGACATTTTTTCCTAGGGGTAGACATCTTTTATCCCGATGGGTACTTGTGGTAAACGGTATCATCCTGCTTATTCTGGCGGGGCGACTCCTGACTTAGGTGAAAGGACACTCAAATGACGACAAATGTGGCAACGGCGGTTGGTGAGGATATTGCTCCCCGTTATAATGATGATGTAGTGCGGATGTTTACCCTCGCTGCAGTCTTCTGGGGAATTGCAGGTTTTGCAGTGGGGCTGTTGATTGCTTCACAATTGGCATTCCCATGGCTGAATATCGAACCGTATCTGAATTTCGGGCGTCTTCGTCCGCTTCACACCTCGGCGGTTATTTTCGCCTTTGGTGGCAACGTATTGTTTGCCAGCAGTTATTATATTGTTCAAAGAACCTGTCGTGTCCGTTTGTGGAACGATGCGCTCGCCCTGTTTACTTTCTGGGGATATAACTTCTTTATTGTCATTGCGGGCGTTGGGTATCTGTTTGGTATTACCCAAGGTAAAGAATATGCAGAGCCTGAATGGTATGCCGATTTGTGGTTAACCATTGTTTGGGTTGTTTATTTTGTTATTTATCTTGTCACGGTTATGAAACGGAAAGAACCGCATCTTTATGTTGCGAACTGGTTCTTCCTTGGGTTTATCCTGACTGTTGCGGTTTTGCATTTGGGTAACAACCTTGTTGTTCCTGTCGGTTTGACAGACACCAAGAGTTATTCTGTTCCTGCGGGCGTTCAATCTGCCATGATCCAATGGTGGTATGGACACAATGCGGTCGGGTTCTTCCTGACGGCTGGGTTCCTTGGAATGATGTATTACTTTATTCCGAAACAAGCCAATCGCCCTGTGTATTCCTATCGCTTGTCGATTCTGCACTTCTGGTCGTTGATATTCATGTATATCTGGGCTGGCCCTCACCATCTTCATTATACCGCTTTGCCTGACTGGGCACAGACACTCGGGATGACTTTCTCGATTATGCTGTGGATGCCATCATGGGGCGGGATGATTAACGGTGTGATGACCTTGTCCGGTGCTTGGGATAAACTCCGTACTGATCCGGTTTTACGCTTTATGATTATCGCTGTTGCTTTCTATGGCATGTCCACTTTCGAGGGGCCAATGATGGCGATTAAATCAGTGAACTCGCTCTCTCACTATACGGACTGGACCGTTGGTCACGTTCACTCTGGTGCGCTCGGATGGGTTGGCTTTATCAGCTTTGGAGCCTTGTACTATATGGTTCCACGTCTGTGGGGTCGTGACCGCCTGTATTCAACCAAACTCGTCAATATGCATTTATGGATTGCGACGATCGGTATCGTTTTGTACATCACCGCTTTGTGGGTTGCAGGTATTATGCAAGGTCTGATGTGGAAATCGTATGATACTATGGGCTTCCTTGAATATTCCTTCGTTGAATCTGTTCAGGCAATGCACCCATTCTATATTATCCGTGCATTGGGTGGTGTCTTGTATCTCACAGGTGCTTTGATCATGGCCTATAATTTCTATCGCACCATTAAAGGGGATGTTCGCCGTTCCGAATACCCTGATTTGTATCAATCCCAAAAAGGTGGGGAGGCCTTAGCCTAACATGTTAAAACATCACTCAAAACTGGAGCGTAACTCCATCCTGATGCTGGTCTTTGTCCTTGTCGCGATTTCGATCGGTGGCATTGTCGAGGTTCTTCCATTGTTTCGTATGGAAACTGTGATTGAACCTGTCAAAGGGATTCGTCCGTATACACCGCTCGAACTTGCTGGTCAGGATATTTATATCCGTGAAGGATGTTACAATTGTCATTCGCAACAGATTCGTCCGTTGCGCGATGAGGTTGCCCGTTATGGACATTATTCTTTGGCAGCAGAGAGCATGTATGATCATCCATTCCAATGGGGATCAAAACGAACCGGGCCTGATTTGGCACGCGTTGGCGGAAAATATTCCGATGACTGGCATGTGGCTCACTTAACCAAGCCACAATCTGTGGTTCCTGAATCGATTATGCCGACTTATAGTTTCCTGTCACACAGCGAAGCCAAGTTGAGCGAAATTACAAGTCACATGAAAGCTTTGCGTGTTGTCGGCGTTCCATATTCCGATGAACAGATTGAAAAAGCATATCAAGACGGGATGGCGCAGGCCAATACCGAAGATGTTGATGCCAATGTCGGCGGGTTAAAAGAGCGTTATGGCGATAAGGTCAATGCGCGTAATTTTGACGGACAGCCGATTGTATCTGAAATGGATGCTTTGGTTGCGTATCTTCAGGTTCTTGGGACGATGGTTGAATTTCCTTCTGTAGAGCCTGTGTCTGCTGTTCCTGCCGAGAAACCGAAGGAGTAGCCCATGGATATGATTTATGAATATGCACCGATTGCAGGCTTAATTTTCTTCGTTGTTTTTTTTGCAGGCGTTTTGATTTATGTCGGACGGCCGTCACAAAAAAGCAGAATAGAAGGTTATGCGAATATCCCATTCGAGGAGGACAAAAATGTCTGAGCACAATAAAGAGATAGATAAAGTTTCAGGAGTTGAAACAACCGGTCATAGTTGGGACGGGATTCAGGAATTGAATAATCCTGCTCCACGGTGGTGGGTTTATGTTTGGGTTGTTTGCATTATCTGGTCATTCGGATATTGGGTTGTCTACCCTGCATGGCCTGTTTCCGGTGGAAACACCAAAGGGACATTTGAATGGACCCAGTTTAATCAATTGGAAGCATCGCAAGCGCAAATTGTTGAGCGTCAGGCCGCATATCTGACCAAATTCAAAGCTGCGTCTTATGATGAAATTCTGAAAGACCCAGAATTGCACGCTTTTGCTGTAGCGGGTGGTAATGCATTGTTTAAAAACAATTGCGCCGTTTGCCATGGATCAGGTGCACAAGGCGGGAAAGGATTCCCGAACCTGAACGACGATGATTGGTTATGGGGCGGAAAAATGTCCGATATCGAACAAACCCTGAAATACGGGATTCGATCAGGTCATGATGAAGCGCGTCAATCACAAATGCCTGCTTTTGGTAAAGACGGATTGCTCACCAAGGATGAAATCAATCAAGTTGTTGATTACGTTCTGACACTTTCGTCCAAAACAGGCGCGGATAAAACTTTGCCAGGTGCAGAGGTTTTTGCCAATAACTGTGCCGCATGTCATGGCCCAGAAGGTAAGGGTGGTCGTGAGTTTGGCGCACCTAATCTGACGGATGCTATTTGGCTTTATGGTGGTGATAAAGCAACCGTGTTTGAGACGGTTTATAATGCCCGCGCAGGTGTGATGCCGTTCTGGAAAGGCAAATTGAGCGATGATAATATTCGTGAATTGACCGTTTATGTTCACGAATTGGGTGGTGGTGAACCAGATCAGGTTAGTCCGCCCCCTGTTGTTGATCCTGCTGTAAAGCCAGCAGAATAAATAAATACCGAGAGTGAGCCTCAAGGCTCACTTTCTTGTTTTGAGAGGTGTTCATCATGAACGAACAAAATAATTCGCCCGAAATTGAATATTTCGCAGCCCAGAAAAAGATTTTCCCCAAGAATGTAACCGGACGTTTCCGTAGCCTGAAATGGGCGATTATGGTGATTTGTCTTGGTATTTATTATTTTACCCCTCTTTTAAGATGGACCCGCCCTGGCGATATTCCCGATCAGGCCATTCTGATTGATTTGCCCGCACGCCGTGCGTATTTCTTTATGATCGAGATATGGCCACAAGAAGTTTATTACCTGACGGGTATTCTTATTTTAGCGGCTGTGGCTTTGTTTTTTGTGACATCATTATTGGGTCGTGTTTGGTGCGGGTATCTTTGTTTCCAAACGGTTTGGACGGATTTGTTTGTGAAGGTCGAACATTTGATTCAGGGCGATCGCAATGCACGGATAAAATTGGATAACGGGCCGTTGACGTTTGAGAAAATCTGGAAAAAAGGATTGACCCATCTTGTCTGGCTTTTTATTGGTTTTACAACGGGTGGCGCGTTTGTATTTTATTTTAATGATGCCCCTGTTTTGTGGAATGACATTATCAATTTCCAAGTGTCATCAACCATTATGGCGTTTGTGTTCGGTCTGACCATCAGTACCTATATTATGGCGGGATTTGCGCGTGAACAGGTTTGTACCTATATGTGCCCTTATGCCCGTTTCCAATCGGCGATGTTTGACCGTGAAACATTGATTATCGGATATGATAAAACACGCGGCGAAACCCGTGGAAAGTCCAAGGGAACCAATCGTGAAGGGTTGGGCGATTGTATTGATTGTTCGTTGTGTGTGCAGGTGTGCCCAACGGGTATTGATATTCGTAACGGATTACAGATGGAGTGTATTGCGTGTGGTTTATGCGTTGATGCGTGTGACAATGTAATGGAAAAAATTGGTAAACCAAAAGGATTGGTGCGGTATGATACCGAACATAATCTGGAATTGAGGGCGCAAGGGCATAACCCTGAATTACATTTGCTTCGCCCCAGAACAGTTTATTATACGATTTTGTTGTTAAGCGTTTGTGGGTTGATGTTGGCATCGTTGTTGATGCGTTCACCGTTGGAAATTCATGCCATTCATGATCGCAACCCTTTGTTTGTCATGATGTCCGATGGAACCATCCGCAATGGATATGACATCAAGATTTTAAACAAAGCCCATGAAGAACGTCATTTTACATTAACCGTGAGCGGTATTGATAATGCACAGATCGAACTTCAGGGCGTTGAGGGCGCAAGCGTGCAGGATATGAAAGTCAAACCAGATAGTGTTGGGGCTTTTCGTGTTTTTGTTTTGGCGCAAGATATTAAAAAACCAAGCAGCGATATTGTTTTCCAAGTCAAAGATAATATATCAGGTGTATCCGATGATGTGCCGTCTATCTTTATCACCAAAATAGGAGAATAAAATGGCCCAGCAGCTAAATGAGAAACCTGTTAAGCCATTTACAGGCCGCCATTTCCTGATTTACATGCTTTTGTTTTTTGGTGTGGTTACCATTGTTAATATTATTTTTATTACGAAGGCCATTCAGTCAAATTCAGGCGTTGTGACCGAAAACCCTTATGAGGTTGGTTTGGTTTATAATAAAATCCTTGAAACAAGAGAAAAGCAAAAAGCTCTGGGTTGGAAGGGGATGACGGCAGTCGAACAGAAAAATATTCTGGTTTATACTTTGGCAGATAAAACGGGGGCGCCGATTTCTGGGGCTGATGTTACCGTCAAAATGTTGCGCCCTGTCCAAAAGGGATATGATTTTTCTGTTGTGATGACTGAAGATCGGTCGGGCCGGTATACAGCCAAGATTGATGTGCCAGTGAAGGGGGCATGGAATGCCCATGTTTCTGTTGTTCGCGGCGCAGACACCTATGATGATATAACATCACTCGATTTAGACTAAGGATTAGTCTGATGATTCAGGAGAATTCCAATCTATCAGAATTCCAACCCTTTGCCGAAGAAAAGGCGGGCGGGATATCCCAGATGACCCTGATGGTTGAGGGGGTTCATTGTGCGGCCTGTATTCAAAAAATTGAATCGGCCTTGATGCGTCACCCTGATGTTATTCATGCGCGTTTGAATTTTTCAACAAAACGATTAACCGTTGAATGGAACGGACAGGTCAATCGTGCCGATGAAATGGCACAGGTTGTGAGCGCGCAAGGGTACAAGGTTCAACCCTATGACCCCAAGGCCATTCAGGCCGAAAGCGATGAAGAAGAGCGGTATTTGCAAATTTGTTTGGGCATTTCCGCGTTTGCCGCTTTTAATACGATGTTGATTGCCGAGGCGCTTTGGTTTTCAAGTGCCGAACAAATGGGGCAAGCCACGCGGGATTTGCTCCATTGGGTTTCAGCATTGATTGCGGTTCCTGCGGTTATTTATTCAGGCCGCCCGTTTTTTTCTGTCGCATGGGCATCTTTGAAAAAAGGCAAAGCCAATATGGATGTTCCCATTTCTTTGGGAGTCATTGGCGCGGTTGCTGTCAGTTTGTGGCAGGTTATAAATCATGGATATGATGTTTATTTTGATTCTGCGGTCAGTTTATTATTCTTTTTGTTGATTGGGCGGTATCTGGATTTCAGGGCGCGGCGCAAGGCACGATCGGCTGCGTCCGATTTATTAGCCATGATGTCGGGGACAGCGATTGTTATTGATGCCGTTACAGGGCAACAGACATCTGTTCCCATTCGTGATATCCGCGAAGGTATGGTCGTGTTTGTTCCCATGGGGCAACGCATTCCTGCGGATGCACGCGTGATTGAAGGGCAGTCGGACATTGATACATCTTTGGTGACTGGTGAAACTGCCCCCCGCTCTGTTGGGGTATCAAGCAATGTCTATGCGGGAACCATTAATTTATCCGCGCCTTTGACATTGGTTGTGACAGCCGCCAGTCAGGATTCTTTGTTATCCGATATTGTGCGGTTGATGGAAAAGGCAGAGCAGGGGCAAGCCAAATATGTGCGGTTGGCCGACCGTGTTGCCAAGCTTTATACCCCTGTTGTGCATGCATTGGCGCTGGCCACATTTTTGGGATGGTGGTTGGTCGGGCATAGTTCTGTTGCTGATTCTGTTTTGATTGCAGTTACTGTTTTGATTATTACCTGTCCCTGTGCGTTGGGATTGGCTGTGCCTGTTGTGCAGGTTCTGGCAACGGGGCGGTTGATGAAGAATAATGTTTTGGTTAAATCTGGCGATGCGTTGGAACGATTGGCCACAATTGATACGGTTTTATTGGATAAAACAGGCACGTTGACCCTTGGTAAACCCCAGATTCAGAATATGGGCGATGTTCAAAACCAATATTTACAGTTGGCGGCATCGCTTGCGGCCCAGAGCCATCATCCTTTGTCCAAGGCTTTGGCGGGTCTTTGGTCGGGCGATGTTGTTGCATTGACATCAGTTGAAGAAATTCCCGGAAAAGGATTGGAAGCCCATCAAGAGGGCAAGATTATTCGTTTGGGCAGTCGTGCATGGTGTGGCGATAGAAATGCGCCATCCACGTCCCATCAGGAAATATGGCTTTCCATCAATGATCAACCGTTGGTGTCGTATCAGTTTGCCGATGCGTTGCGGCCCGATGCCAAAGATACCATTATGCGGTTAAAGTCATTGGGGTTGACCCCTGTTTTATTATCGGGTGACAGATCCGATGTTGCGACAGAGGTGGGGGGCGATTTGGGAATTGATATTTCCCTAGGGGATTTAACACCGATTGATAAATATCAATATATGGAAGATTTGCGTGCCAAGGGGCATATTATCCTGATGGTGGGTGATGGGTTGAATGATGCGCCAACATTGGTTGGTGCAGATGTGTCGATATCGCCATCATCAGCCATTGATATGGCGCAGAACGCCGCCGATATTGTGTTTATGGGTGATAAATTAGGCGCGATTGTTGAGGCATATCGCATATCTGTTTTTGCCCAGAAATTGGTCAAGGAAAACCTGTGGCTTGCGGCGCTTTATAATGTTATTGCTGTGCCCATTGCTGTTGCTGGATTTGTCACACCATTGATTGCGGCGATTGCAATGTCGAGTTCATCTTTGGTTGTCATTGGAAATAGTTTCCGTTTGAATTGGATGAAGAAAGGGATGTCGTAATGGATATTATCGAATTTATGATTCCCGGTGGAATTTTATTGGCGTTGGTCGGGTTATGGTTTTTCTTTTGGACCGTTAGAGCATCACAATACGAGGACATGGAAGGCGCTGCCAACCGTATTTTGTTGGAGGAAGATGTTCCTTCTATTCCTGTTCAGACGATTGAACCGCCGTCAGAAAATCGTTGATTTCCTTGCTTGTCCAGTCGGTATCACCCACTATTTTTTTGACCATTTTTCCTGATGGCGAAATAATAAGCGTTTCCGGCAATTTATAGGTTCCAAAGATATCAGCCGTGATGTGCCCCTTTGCATCGCGGGCAATCATCATATTTTTCGGGATTGGTTTTTTATTCTTTTTCAGGAATTTAGAAACGGCATCATCAGTCGTATCCGATGACAGTGCAATCAGCGTGATATCAGGATGTGTGATTGCAAGTTGTATCAGTTTCGGGAATTCAATAACACATGGGGCGCACCATGTTGCCCAGAAATTGAGAAGGATTGTCTGCCCTGCAAAATCTGTGATGTTATGTTTTTTGCCCTGTAAATCGATAAAAGAAAAATCAGGAATTTGTGACCCTGAAATTTTTTCGGATGCAGGATTTGTATCTGTAATGTCGGGATGAGAATTTCCATCCAGAAGATAGGTCACGCCAGCCCCCAGAAGACATGTTATCAATAAAACAATCAGGTTAAGCCGCATGGGTTACCCCTTTGTTATTTTTTCGGATAAGAATATTCAGGGATGCGATGACGATGATTTCAAGCAGGGTGAATGCCCCGATGCCCCAGAAGACACCTTCGATAAAGCCGTAGGAATGGAGCCCCACGCCCAATAAATTCACACCAATCCACGCCGTGACCACAATGACCGATAGAAAGGCCATGCCCGACACCCAGATGATTTCCGAGATTTGTGCCGCTATCTTTCCGTGAATGACCCATATCAGCCATAAGACAATCAGCAAGGCCCCATTTTCTTTTGGGTCCCATCCCCAAAAGCGTCCCCATGATTGATCAGCCCAGATGCCCCCCAATATTGTTCCGATGGTTGTGAACATTATCGAGAACAGGGAGAGGGTGGTCAGGGTTTTTGTCATGTGCGTGTCAGAGCCAGCAATAAACCCGTGGCGGGCGCGTCCCACCAGAATGATGTGCGCCATCACTGATGTTACCAGACACCATCCATATCCAATTGTGATGCAGAGAACATGGGTCGACAGCCAGAATTGTGTATTGAGCACCGCACCCAAAACTTTCATTGTGTCGCCTTCACCCGCCATGGAGAGGGCAAGGATTCCGAGAATGGCACCTGATATGCCGCCCATCATTATCCCCATTCCGTTTTTAAAGCGCGATTCTAATGCCAGCGCAACGCAAGGCGCAATCAGTCCCACAAATAAAAGGGATTCATACAGTGTTCCAACAGGCGGCCGCCCCATAATATAGACCCGTGTCAGCATCCCAAGACCCTGAACCCCAAGCGCCACCAAAATAGCCAATAGGCCCGTCCGATAAAACAGAATATGGGGCTTTGCCAGATGGAGGAGGGATAAAATCATCGCCGCCGCAAAGATAAAAATAGACAGGGTAAATGGCGAGAAAATGTTATAGAGAATTTCAACATCCAATTTCAGGGAATGGAAAGCGTTTGCTGTTTGAACAGAGGATGTCCATAAGGATAAATCTTTTTCCTGCCATGATTTTGCGATTGTTCCCCAATTCGCAATTATTTTTCCTGTAGCGGGCGTGCCTTTACCATCATTGATAATTTCCCATGGGGAGGCCCAGTTGTCGTTAGTATCGAGCGGAATAATGCGGAACAGGGTATTGCCTTCCCCTGCCTTTCCCAACACGCGCAATTGCCAACCGAGCATTGTTGTTGCCTGTTCTGCGGCGGTATAATGTTCTGGATTTGACCCTTTATGTTTGATGATTGCACGAATAGATGATTCCAATTCGGGTTCAATTTTTTTCAGTGCGGTATAGGTGATGGTATCGGTTGGCTTTAGACCCGCTTTTGCCGCCCATGATGGCGGTAGGTGGATGTTTAAAGGAAGGGCGGATGAAAAGCTCCGCAAGATAAGCGTGTATTCCAACGCATTATCATGAATGGCCAGAATGTCTTTTTCGTCTGTGGTTCTTTGTTTGGCGGGCGTTGCCATCAGGTCATTTAAAAGAGGCGTTGTTTTTTCCAAGCCAGACGATAATTCTGCAAAGCTATAAAGCGGTTTTTTCCTGTCTTCCAGACCCAGAAGATGTCTGGAGTTGGCATTATTAATCAGGAATATTTTTTCATTCGTTGCATCGGCAGGATTAAACAGAGTATCGGCCAGCCATACGATTGCCTGTTTTTCATTGAGTTTATCTTTTTTTGAAAAGCGCAATAATTCTATGCGCGCAAAGCTGTCCAATGGTTTGATACGCCCATCATGAAGAACGGGTAATTTGCCAAAGCTGTCCATTGGCAGGTCTGTCCCCGCATAAGAGAGAACGGGCAGGAGAACAAGACAGAGGGTCAGAAAATATTTAAACACGCGACCCACCTTTTCCAGAGAGGCGAATGCAGAGATGCAGAATTAATCCAACCGCCATGATGATGGTTGCCAGATAGGGGAAGATGCGCCCTTTGTTTTCAACCACCGCCAGAACGGTGTAGGGAATTTTGCCCGAGGTATCAAAAGAGGATTGATAGAATGTAAAGCCGCGATAGCGGAGGGGTTCATTCATTTCGATGGTTGCGGGCCATGTATTTTTACCGTCGGTGATTGTCACCATTGATTTATACGCTTTGGCCATATCGGTTCCCGGATGGAAATCTTCTTTGAAATTTTTAAGGGTGACCGAAAATGGAAGGGCGCGGGTCGCCCGTTCAATCGCAATGGTATATTGTTTACCAGCGATTTTCATTTGTGGAGGTTTCGGGAATTTATCAAAGGTCAGATATTTTTTCCCTGTAATTTCAAATTCAATGCCTGTCATATTTTTTTCATCCTGTGGGTCGGATGGTTTGGCATTGAGTTGCATGAATTTCCCTGGTGATGTCCATCCATCTTGGTCAGTGGTTGGGCGGCGGGTTATTTCGCAATTAAAGCAATAACGGGTTATGGTCATTGTAAAGGGAATGGCGGGGGATGTGACCGTCAACCCATCCCGCAATTCATCATGGGGAATTGAGAGTAAAATATCGGTGTCGTCACGGATAACCAATTCGCGTTGGTGATAATCTTCGATCATATTTCGCGTTTCGCCCTGAGGAACCAATAAATATCCTTCACGCGAGGTTATATAAGATACCAAGCCACCCAGTATCAGAACCAGTACCCCGAAATGGGTGATGATTGTTCCCGCCTTTGCCCATGACCATGGGCTTTTGAATAGGAATTTAGCGAGAAGATTTATAAACAAAAGACCGATTAAAGTGATTCCACCCGGCAACGGGATAAAGCCGAGCATGAAGTAGAAAGACGAAAAATAAGTTTCTTGGGATGCAAAGATTCCAATATTTTTTTGGGCAATTGTTCCCAACACCAATAACAAAATAAGAAAGGGGGTCAGCCAGAATAAAATATCCGGTCTGGCAAGGCGAAGCCCTATTTTCCTGAAGGATTTGACTATGTCGCTCATTGTGTCGCTCATGCGGCTTTTGTAGCCCAAATGAGCGGACGTTCCAAGCTTCTATTTTCTATTTTTCAAACGGGAGAACTGCGTTCACCGCAGCAGAGGACAAGACTTTATCCCCTTTTGCATCTTTTAATGATGTCGAGAGAATAAAGTTTCCCGATTCTTTGGATTTGGTGACGTTGTAATAAAGCGGTGTTCCTGTTGCAGGCAGTGTTGTCAGGTTATAGCCCTTTTGGATGAGGGTTTGGCGCAGGTAATGGTCGAGCACCAAAATCTGATCAGATTTGCTTTCTGCCACCAGATTTAAGGGGCTGCCGTCTTTGGGGAGATTGGGGTCCATTGTCGCCACCAATTCATAAACAGACCCTTGCCATGCGGCGGTATTGGTCGCCATATTTTCAGTATTCTGTATAACCGATTTATTATACCAAGGAGAAGATGGGGCAGGTGAGGACAGGGGGGTGTCGTCTTCGTATGTATAGCCTTTGGGCATGGATTGCGGAGCAAAAGAGGTGCAGCCAGATAGAGCAATCAGGGAAGTTCCCATGAATAAACGGACGAGATGGTTTGCGCGCATAATATCCCTCGGCAAATGGAGAAAATGAAATAAATCTGCGAGGAGTTTAACAGGAGTTTGACCGAAATAACAGTGTCTTAAATAACCCCGATTTAGGCGGCGGTATCGGTTTTGGTCATTTTTTCGATGGTTTTGGTGGTGCTGAGCCCTGCGGTTAATTTGATAAGTTCCACTTTTCCGCCGAAACTTGCCATGATTTTAGCCTCTGGTAATTGATCAATGGTGTAGTCATTCCCTTTGAAATACAGGTCGGGTTTTAGGTGGCGTATTAATTGGCCAGCCGTATTGTCATCGGCGGCTGTTTTTGCCCCGAAAAAGACCACCATATCCACCGCGCCCAGCGCACCGATAACCGTTGCGCGGGATAATTCGTCGTTTACGGGGCGGGTTGGTCCCTTTAACAAGCGGATGGATTGGTCGTCATTTAATCCCAGAATCAGGCGGTCGCAATGGTTGCGGGCTTCGTTCAGGTAATTCACATGGCCTGCGTGCAAAATATCAAAGCACCCGTTGGTGAAACCAACTTTTAATCCGCGGGCGCGCCACCGTTCAATTTGTTCCAGAGCTTCGTCCCAATTGGCAATCTGAGCCATGCGTGACCTGTCAATGGCTGCGCGGTCACCTGCGGGTGTGATTCCCAATACAGCATCTGGGTCGTTCAGGGCATCAATCAATTCATTGGCACGAATGGGTGCTGTTCCGACTTTACCAACAACGATGCCCCCTGCGATATTGGCAAGGCTTGCGGCTTCGACCAAGGTTGCGCCCGCCGCGAGGCTTGCTGCAATTGTTGATATCACGGTGTCGCCTGCGCCAGACACATCAAACACTTCACGCGCGTGGGTCCGCAAATGAACAGGAGATATTCCCGTTTGTATAATGCTCATCCCGTCTTGCGAGCGGGTTGCCACAACCGATTGAATATTACAGTCGGTGATGAGCGACATTGCAGCGGCAATGATATCTTCGTCTTCGGTTAATGGTGCGCCGCCCGTTGCTTCGCTTAATTCCTTACGGTTTGGCGTGATGGTGGTCGCCCCCGCATATTTGGAATAGTCTGTGCCTTTCGGGTCGACCAACACAGGAATATTGTGGCGATTGGCCAGAGAGATTGCATGCTGTAGAATTTTAGGGGTTAACACACCCTTGCCGTAGTCGGACAAAACCAGAGCATTTTGCGATGGCACATGTTTATCCAGAGCCGCAATGATTTTTGATTCGACATCTGCAGAACATTTGGCGGTTGTTTCATGGTCAACCCGCAACATTTGTTGGTGGCCAGAAATAAATCGGGTTTTGAGCGTTGTCGGGGCATTGTCCCGCACGATGAGTGTATGCGTATCAATTCCCAGAGAGGAGATAAGCCCAGACAATATCTGTCCGTGGTGGTCGTCGCCAATCACCGCAATCACATCGGTTGTCACATTCAGGCCGCGCAGATTGGTTAAAACATTCCCAGCCCCACCCGGCATGGATGTTTCACGGGTGACAGAGAGAACGGGGACAGGGCTTTCGGGGGAAATACGGTGAACATCGCCTTGGACAAACTGGTCAAGCATCAGGTCGCCCACAACCAGAATACGGGTCTGCGCCATGCGTTGAATCAGGTTAATCAGGGGCGCGGTATCGGTCATTGCAATAAAACCCGTAAAATGTCTGAAAATATCGGTTTTTTTCGCATGATGGTAAGGATTTGTCAACTTTTGTCGTGTGTAATGAAAGGGTAAAACTATAGAAACTTTAGTCCCGGCGCGTGGTTCGGGGGGGTTATGCGTAAAGTGAGTAGGCAAGTGAGTCATCAAATGGACGGGGCATCAGAAGTCAATATGCCAAAGGGCAAAGGTTTCCTAAGTTCGATTAATACCTATTTGCGCCGCAACCGCATCGGTGAAGTGCTTGTTTCCCGTGGTCAATTGACACCTGCGCAGTTAAAAGAAGCTCTTCAATATCAAAAACAACAAAATCAACCCCTTGGCCGTATCCTGTTATTACAAGGATTGGTGAGCCCGACCCAATTGCGGTTGGCACTTGCAACACAGTCTGCTTTGCGCGTTGCTATGGCTGTTATCACGTTGTTGGGTGGAGCCAGTGTTATTTCTCCTCGGCAGGCTTTTGCGGGTGCTGCCCGAGATATTCCAAATGCCATTACGCTGGCGTCTGCCGGATCAATGAGCGGTGGTGTTGTGCGTGGTGAAAACTTGTTCGGTACCGGAGAGCGTGCATCAACTGATTTGTCGACCTTTACCAAATGGACATCGATGTTTGATCGGTTTAGTCGTGAAGCGAATACAAATTCCGCCCAAGGTGTTATTAAAGAATGGCGCGCAGGTCTGGAACATTTCCGTGGTCAGGATTTGGTTGATATGGCCAATGGCGTCAACAACATGATGAACAAAATTCGTTATATCGGTGATAAACGCAATTGGGGAAAATCCGATTATTGGGAAACGCCTGTTGAGTTTCTGACATATGGTGGGGATTGCGAAGATTTCGCGATTGCCAAATATGTATCTCTGCGCGCGCTGGGTGTTCCTGATAACCTGATGCGGTTGGCGATTGTAAAAGATATGCAGAAGGGTATCCCCCATGCGATTTTGATTGTTTATACCGAAGATGGCGCGATGGTTTTGGATAACCAGATTAAACGGATGACCGCCGCCAGTGATATCGGTCATTACAAACCAATTTTTTCCATCAACCATACCGCATGGTGGTTGCACACCGACAGACCTGGTCGCGATAACCCGACCCAGATTGCGTCTGCGGCACG
>CAZVSN010000027.1:0-6311 GCA_964629455.1 uncultured Micavibrio sp.
ATTGGCTGGTTTGCAAAATAATCCAACAAACGATAGGGATCGCGAATATAAAGGGCCCGTTAGCCCTAACTATAGCGCGACTTAAGGGTTTGCTATCTCTACCATTACTGGCACATGGTCGCTGGTTCTGTCCCAGTCACGGGCTTCGGGCAGCGTGATATAGGATTTGAGTTGTGGGGCGAGTGGTGGCGTTACCCAAATATGATCAAGACGGCGACCGCGATTGGATGCTTTCCAGTCGCGGTTTCTATATGACCACCATGTATATAATTTTGTGGGCTCTGGTACAAAATGACGTGCAACATCCACCCAATCCAGACTCGTACGAAAAGCGGTCAACTTTTCAACTTCAATCGGCGTGTGGGACACAACATCCAATAATTGTTTATGCGACCAGACATCATGTTCGAATGGTGCGATATTAAAATCACCCACCACCATTAATGGTGTTTCCTTTTTAAAACCTGTCCTGAAATAAGATGTCAATTCATCAATAAAATCCAGTTTGTGCCCGAATTTTTCATTCTGGTCGCGGTCGGGGATATCGCCGCCCGCCGGAATATACAGGTTATGGAGTTCGAATGTGGGGAATGTCACTGCAATATGCCTGCAATCTTCACGCCCCACCCGGGAATGAATGCCTGTATTTATAAAGGGTGTGCGCGATAAAATGGCAACGCCGTTATATCCCTTCATGCCGTTGATGTGACGATATTTAAAACCTGCGGCATCAAACACATCATGCGGAAAAAATTCATCAGGCGTTTTTGTTTCCTGAAGGCAAATAACATCGGGCTGTAAAA
Source organism: uncultured Micavibrio sp. (assembly GCA_964629455.1). Classification (GTDB taxonomy): domain Bacteria; phylum Pseudomonadota; class Alphaproteobacteria; order Micavibrionales; family Micavibrionaceae; genus UBA1573. The sequence goes on from CAZVSN010000027.1 coordinate 804, forward strand.
CATGCGCGGCTTTTAAAACTAACTCTGCCCGCAAGCGGACAGAGTTGATATTCCAAGTCATAATTTTCATGGGATAATCCTAAAATGGCAAGCCGCCTGATCCAAGCATGCCGGGTGGGATTCCCATGTCGGACATTGCCCTTTGGGTTTCTTCGGCCATTTTTTGGTCAGCTTTGGCGCGTGCATCGTTGCAGGCGGCTTTCACCATATCTTCTAACATATCTTTCTCAGACGCGATGATTAGGCTTGGGTCGATAGTCAGGGCGCGCATCTGCCCTTTGCAGGTCATCACAACCTGTACCAAACCACCACCCGCACTGCCAGATACTTCAACGCCTGCTAATTCTTCTTGAAGAGCAGCCATTTTCTTCTGCATATCTTGGGCTTTTTGCATCATTTTTTGCATATTGAACATGATTAATTGTCCTTATTTTGGATGGATAGAATTTCTGTGTTGGGAAAAGCATTAAGGATGCGCGCAATCACAGGGTCAGATTTTACGGCATTCATCTCTGCTTCAATCGCTCTGCGGTGTTGGGCGGCGAGTGTTGGTTGTCCTGCTTTCATGGATACGGTGACAATCCATCGTGACCCTGTGAGCTCAGAGAGTTTTTTACCAAGGTCGGATGCCAATTTTTGATCAGCACCATCAGCAGGATGAAATTCCAAACGCCCTTGTTCAAGTTTAATCAATTCGACAGATTGAATAACTTGGGATGCCAGAATCATTGCGCCATTTTGTTCCAGAAAGCCAACAATTTCAGATAGGGTGGTGAGGTTGGCATTGGCAACGGGAATGGCTTGCGGCTGGCTGGTGGCTGGCATAGAAACGGTTGCGGTATTACCGCCAGAAAAACTGGATATTGTTCCGCCAGAATTTCCGCCAGATGAAACGCGCGTCCCACCAGATGAAACAATTGTTCCATCTTTTAATTGTTTCAGCACTGTCGCAGGATCAGGAAGGTCGGATGCGTAACATAAACGAATAAGAATCATCTCTGCTGCTGCCTGTGGGTTTGGTGCATATTGAAGTTCACCAATTCCTTTCAGCAGAATTTGCCATACACGGTTAAGCGCAGGGATGCCTGCTTTTGTGGCCATATCTGATGCGCGCGCCCGTTCAGCAGAAGCCATATTCGGCTCAACCGTTGCGGGTGGCGCTTTTACAGCCTGAAATTTGCTCATCAAATGAGTGATATCGAGCAAATCATTGAGTATGGTTTCAGGATCAGCGCCAACACGATAAAGATTGGCGGCGGTTTCAAGACAGGGTTCGATTTTCCCTGATAGAATATGTTCCATCAAATCAAGAAGCTGGCCGCGGTCTGCAAGACCCAGCATACCACGCACTTGGTCTGCGGTAATGGTTCCTTGTGCCAATGCCATGGCTTGGTCAAGAATACTTAAACCATCCCTAACCGATCCATCAGCGGCGCGGGCAATCATTGAAATGGCCTCGTCTTCGACGGTCACGTTTTCCTTGGCGCATACATTTGTGTAATGTTTTTGTAATGTTTCAGGATCAACGCGGCGCAAATCAAATCGTTGGCAACGAGAGAGAACAGTCACGGGAACTTTGCGAATTTCGGTTGTCGCAAAAATAAATTTCACATGTGGCGGCGGCTCTTCTAATGTTTTAAGGAGAGCATTAAACGCAGATGTCGATAACATGTGAACTTCATCGATAATGTAGACTTTATAGCGGGCAGATGTTGGTGCATAACGTACACCGTCCAGAATTTCACGGATATCACCAACACCTGTACGGGACGCCGCATCCATTTCCATCACATCAGGGTGGCGGTCTTCGGATATGGCGCGACAGGTTTCGCAATCATCTGTCGGGCCAGTTGTTGGCCCTGCTGTACCATCTGCTCCTGTGTAATTCAGGGCTTTGGCAATAATGCGTGCGGTGGTTGTTTTTCCCACCCCACGAACACCTGTTAACATGAAGGCATGGGCAACGCGCCCTGATTCGATGGCATTGGTCAGGGTTTGAACCAACGCATCCTGACCAATCAATTGATCAAAGCTCTGGGGGCGATATTTCCGCGCTAAAACGCGGTAGGGCACAGTATTTTGGGTTTCTTTAGACATGGCTAAGACTTTAGGGCGGGAATCGTTCCCCGACAACTGAAAAGAGGTAAATATTAAGGGTTTAATCAGGGATGAGGCCGCATCCTGTCCTGAAGTTTCTGGATTCTTCCTTCTATGCGCTGTCCGGCTTGTAATATTTTATCAAAATCGGTTTCTTTGGGGTTGTCGTTGGCGGCTTTGGCCTCAAAAGCATCGACTAATTTTTGACGGTTTTTCTCCATTTTGTGGCGATAATCACGCAATTCTTGGGTGAGTTCGTTGTAATTTTTTCCAGGCCACAAAAGGCGGGCAAGGGTTAGCTGGCGTTGGGTGATTTCGCGATAGGGTAAATATGGATTTTTCTCGAAAACAGTGGGTGCAACGCCCAGTTTTAAAGCTTGGCGTTGGCTTGCCCAATCAATAATTGACCAATTTCCATCAAAATCTTCGACCAAAGCGGTACAGCTTTCGACCCAATCACCACTATTCATATACAGCATACCTTTTTTATCGGTGATTTCGGCATGATGGATATGTCCGCATATCACGCCATCATATCGCCGTACCATGTTTTTGGATGTCACGGCGTCTTCAAAATTACCGATAATTCCTAAAATCTTTTTTGTTTTGCGTTTAAGATAAGCGGCAGGCGATACATGGAGTCCTGTTGCGGCCTGCACATATTCTCTGAATATTCCGTTGAGATGAACAAACCCTTCATAGGCTCTGTCCGCATATTGCGCGACAATTTTTTTCTTGGTGGACTTCATAAACCCATCAAACGCGTCGCCGTGCAACACAAAGAAAAGACGCCCTTTGGCGTCTTTATGTTGGAATGATTTGCGGAATTGGATGGGGGATTGAATGTTACGCGCTTTGTTCTGGAACGTAATGGTTCGGGTGTTCAGGCTTTTCTTCCCTTTTGCCCAATCTTCATCATGATTGCCCCGTATATAAATAACCTCTGTACCTTCTGCGGCCTTGGCGTTCAGAGCATCCATGCACCTCGCATGCATTTCGGGGAAAGGTTTTCGTTTTTTATGCTTCATACCCCATCCTTCCAGAATATCTCCGTTCAGGATCAATCTGTCTGAAGACGTTTCGCGTAAGAACTCAAATAAAAAGGCCGCCGAAGCTGCCTTTTTTCCTAAATGCGTATCTGAAATAATAATGGTTTTGTAACGCGGCTTTGCGTTTATAACGGCGGGGGTTGTCTTGACGGACATCGTTTACTCCACTGCTGGTTGATGATGGGTCGAATCAGTTAGTGTCGTAAGATATGATACGGGGAGTTATATTTTTTGCAACGCAAAAAGAAGTGGAAGCCAAAGTGGAAGCCAAAGTGGAAGACTGGACACGACCCGGAAAAAATTCGTTGCGGCTGCTGCCTTTCGGCCCTGACCGGGTTGGCGACAATCCCGCCCGCGCCAATCTTCCGCGAGTGTTCTACCAAAGGGGGGGATGATACGCAATGAAAAAATGCCCCAATTCGGGGCATTTGTCAGGGAATTAGACGATAGCAAGGTCGGCGTGTGGATTATTAATGGCAGATGTGGTTTCTTGCTGTTCTACACCCACTGATATTTGGGCACGGTTAACATCTTTGTTATCATTAAATTGTTGTGTAACGTAATCTGGGAGAAAACCTTCTGCCCCGAAATTTCTTGGATTCATTATTTTACCCTCTCTAAAGTTATGAAAATTAAACTATCAATTTTTAGCCAACAAATCAACATAAATATAACTTATTGATATATTTATGTTTTTTTATACAAATTCTTTGGTCGCTACGCGTAAACGATCTTCATGCGACTTGGGCTGCCAGTTTTCTGCCTGATTAACCATGTCATTGACTCTTGGGTCTTCCGCTAAGCCTGCGGCATCGCCATGTTCTCCTACCATATCAATCAGGTATTGAATGCTTGCATTGTGTGGTGTTTTTGCAATTCTCTTTGCTGCACGATTTGCTTGAAAACGATCTTTTAAGCGCATAACAGACACTCTCTATTTATATTGACGATTTAGTCGGAAAGTAACATCCGTAAGCCGCCTTTGTCAAACGGGTTTTGGATAAATTGACCAAAACCCTCTCGACAAAATGGGTCGAAATGATTATTGGATGACAAGTTAAGTTTTGCAGTGCCGTCGTAGCTCAGGGGTAGAGCAACGCATTCGTAATGCGTGGGTCGGGGGTTCAAATCCCTTCGACGGCACCATATCCACTGATTAGACATTTCCCTTTAAATAATAAATAATAGAAAGATAACTCTTTTCCAATGAGGCAGTTTCTATGACCAATCTCACATCCACTGATTATATAACCCGCGAAGGAAAATATCTGGCAACCAATTACAAACCATTGCCGGTTGTCCTGACACGGGGTGAAGGTGTGTGGGTCTGGGATGTGGACGGCAATAAATATCTGGATTTTCTATCGGCTTACAGCGCGGTGAGTGGTGGGCATCATAATGCGCGCATTATTCAGGCAATGAATGATCAATTGAATAAAATTGATGTGCCGTCGCGTGCATTTTATACCGATATTTTGGGTGAATATGCGGAAACCCTCTGTAAATTTACGGGCATGGATAAAATGTTACCGATGAATACAGGGGCAGAGGCAGTTGAAACTGCGATTAAGGCCGCGCGGCGCTGGGGATACCGTGTCAAAGGCATCGCAAAGGATAAAGCGCGAATTATTGTCTGTGATGGAAATTTCCATGGGCGAACAACAACCATTATTAGTTTTTCATCGGACAAAGATTATCAGGCAGATTTTGGCCCTCTGACGACAGGGTTTGATATTATTCCTTTTGGTGATGTCGCCGCGTTAGAGGCGGCGATTACGCCCGATACATGTGCATTTATTGTTGAACCGATACAGGCAGAGGTCGGAATTAAAATACCCCCTGCTGGGTGGCTGCGCGCGGCTCAGGCGGTGTGCAAAAAACACAATGTTCTTTTTATTCTCGATGAAATTCAAACAGGCATGGCGCGCACGGGCAAGAATTTCTGTTTCCAACATGAAATAGATAAGCCCGATGGTTTAACCTTGGGTAAGGCGCTGGGCGGTGGAATTTATCCCGTGTCGGCGTTTCTGGCGCGTGCTGATGTGATGGATGTTTTTAATCCAGGGAGTCACGGGTCAACCTTTGGCGGCAACCCGATTGCGGCAGCAATTGGACTTGAATCTATCCGTCAAATGCAGGATGAAAACTTTGCAGAGCGAAGCAGAGAATTGGGCGACTATTTAAAAAATAAATTATCAGCCATTCAATCGCCCTTGATTACTGAGGTGCGGGGAATGGGGTTATTGATTGGGCTTGAAATTAATCCTGCCTATGCCACAGCTCGTGCAGTCTGCGAGGCGTTAATGAAACGCGGAATGCTGTGCAAAGAAACGCACGACACGGTTGTGCGGTTTGCCCCACC
>CAZVSN010000027.1:6411-21127 GCA_964629455.1 uncultured Micavibrio sp.
CCAGAGAGTTCAACGGCGCTCGCAACGGGCTCAACTTGTAAATCTGTTACAATACCATTTTCAATGACCATAGAAAAACGTTGGGCGCGTGTTCCTAAACCAGCACCTGCGCCGTCCAATGTTAATCCCATAGCGGTGACGAGGTCTGCTTTCCAATCTGGCATCATGGTCACTTTGCCGGCTGCATTGGCGCTTTCGCCCCATGCTTTCATCACGAATGGGTCATTGACGGATAGGCAGATAATTTCATCAACACCTGTTGCTTTGATTTGGTCGGCATTGGCAACATATCCGGGCAGATGTTTTAATGCACATGTTGGCGTGTATGCACCGGGCACAGCAAACAGAACAACTTTTTTGCCTGCCAGATATTGTGCGATGGATATATCTTCCATCCCGTTTTCACCAAGGCGTTTTAAGGTAATATCAGGAATAGAGCTTCCGATTTGAATAGTCATTTTATAATCCTTATTTCGAATGTGTTAAATAAATGTGTGAAATAATATATAGGTTACTGGCTAACCCAGACAATACGCGCCACCCATTCAATATCTCTTGCGGTAAAGCTGATATCGCTTTCATCAGGATGAAGCGATTTTAATTCAACCTTACTGGCGGTTTGGCGATTTAATTCTTTGGCCATAATTTTGCCAGATGTTGTTTTAACAACTACGCGGTCGCCACGCCGTACAGGGGCGTTGGGGGCAACAATCAACCTGTCACCTTCACGGAAAAGAGGCAAAAGAGAGTCGCCCGATATTTCAAGAGCATAGACCGAAGCGCCATTTTCACTGGCGTGCGGAAAATCAATACTATCCCATTCATTGCCGATAGGGTGCCCCTTGTCGTTGAAACAAGAGCTGCGGCTTGCTTGCGAAAAACCAATAACAGGAATGCGTGATGCTTTTTGCGATGCTTCGGGCGTTGTCCCAATCAAAGCAATAAACTCAGACAGGGTGGCATTCGTTGCATTTAAAATGCGGGATATGCTTTCAGTTGACGGCCATCTGGGTTTGCCATCTGCACCAATCCGTTTGCTTCGATTAAATGATGTGGGGTCGAGCCCTGCCTTTTTGGCAAGGCCAGATGTGGAGTAGCCGTTACTTTGTGCCAAACGGTCAATGGCGATCCAGATTGTGTCGTGTGTCAGCATGATGGGGACAGTATCGCATAAGTCTTTAATCCTAGATATAGGAAAAGAATCATATTTTTCTTGACATCGCGGAAAAACAGGGGTATCAATGAGAACATAAAGGGAACAATTGTAACTTTTTCATGAAATTACACTGTTTCACAACTCTTCTGGGAAAATAATATAAATGACAAAATTTAGGACGATTTCAGGGTCGCCGTCGAAGACGGCTGACGATACGACACCATTCAAAAATGCCGAAGAAGCATGGTTTTGGTTTATTCAGGCACAAACCGCGCGGAATGAAGGGGCACGAATTCAATCGGGTGTTGGAACATCCCCTCGTCCATGTGAACCTGTTGATATTATAAAAGCATTGGAACGTCTTTATCGTGCTCGGCGCGTAACGATGGATCATGTGATGGTGCTTCGCCACTATGGACAACGATTGATGCGACCTGATATTCGTCGTGCCAAAGAAATTCGGGCGCATCAACTATGGACAGATGCATTAAATCGTCTGGAAGATGTATTGGTTGCAAAACGCATTGTGGCGCGTCCGCATTGGATAAAATTGGTGTCAAACAATGATGCCAGATGATGTGTATGTGGTTTTTACTGACCAGACGGATTTGTGGTGGTTAAAATTTCTGCGCCATGGATTCCGTCATTGTTTTGTTCTTATTCGCTTTGCTGATATTTGGATAAGTGTTGATGCACTGGCGCATAAAACAGAGGTCATGCGCCTTGATGTCCCAGATTCATTTAGCATTGTGGGATGGTTGGAAAGCCAAGGGGACAGGGTTATTCATGTTCCGATCGTTACAGATAAAATGACTCCATTATTTCCATCAATCTTCAGTTGCGTTGAAAGTGTAAAACGAATTTTGGGGCTGCGCGCGCCATTTATTATGACGCCATGGCAATTGTTTAAATATTTAAAGACGTTAAAAGAAAGGACACCATAACCATGGGAAGTTTAACCTCAAGGCCAAAAATTGTATCTGCTCCAACCGTTGCGGCATCTGTTGTTACAACAGATGCATCGGCATCCACTACGCCAGCAACTGCAACAGTAACTGAGGCAGACCCAGTTGAAATTGCAAAAACGCGTGCAGAAAATGTATTGCGCAGGTCGCGGAGCGCATTGGGAACAGTCATGACCAGTTTTCGTGGAGTTCTTTCTGCAAACGGAGTTAATCCACAACGTAAATCCCTGTTAGGAGAATAAATCATGTCAGATGAAAATACTGTAATGCTCCTGAATAAGTTTCGGGTGGCAAAGGCGAAACATGATCAATGGCATAGTTTGTGGCAGGATTGTTACGATTTCTCGCTTCCCCAACGTGGTCAAATGACGGGCAATTATGCACCCGCTAACCGCCGCAGCGAAAGGCTTTACGATGCTACGGCCCTTGATGCGGTTGATCAACTGGCCAGTTTATTACTTGGAAATTTAACCCCGCCATTAACCCCTTGGTTTGGTTTAAAAGCGGGAACAGATATTACAGAAGAAGAATCAAAATCACTGACACCTGTTCTTGAAAAAGCCAGCCGTCTTATACAAATGCATTTTGAACAATCAAATTTTCTGGTTGAAATTCACCAATGTTTTCTGGATTTGGTAGTTGCTGGAACAGCATCATTGGCTTTCGAAGAATCGGATCCTGGAGAATTATCAGCCTTCCAGTTCACAGCCATTCCATTAAATGAAGCCATTTTGAATGAAGGATCTCATGGAAAATTAGATACGGTGTTTAGGGTTGTGTCACTAACATTGTCACAAATTTTAATGCGATATGAAGGCGCAGATATTCCTGTATCCATTCTTCATAAGGGAAACAAAGACCCGTCTGAAAAATTTCAGTTGATTGAATCAATTGTAACAACTTCGGACGGGCACAATAAAATCTTCGCGGTATTAAGCCCCGATGATAATCATATATTATATCAGACAACATTGCCCCATTCGCCTTTCATCAACTTCAGATGGATGAAATCCCCCGGTGAAATATATGGCAGATCACCGGTTATGAAGGCTTTGCCGGATATTAAGACGGCCAATAAAGTGGTGGAATTAATATTAAAAAATGCATCTATATCGGTTACAGGAATTTGGCAGGCCGAAGATGACGGGGTTCTAAATCCAGCAAATATCGAATTGGTTCTGGGGGCGATTATTCCAAAAGCTGTCGGGTCAAAGGGACTAACTCCGTTGGAAATGCCCGCGCGTTTTGATGTATCCCAATTAATTCTGGAAGATTTGCGGAAGCGCATTCGGCACGCCCTGTTGGTTGACAGGCTGCCACAATTATCCGATTCAGGAAAGGCGACCGCAACTGAAATTAGTATCAGGTCAAACGAAATGACCATGTTGCTTGGCGCAACATTCGGCCGGTTGCAAGTTGAGTTGCTCAATCCACTTATTCAACGTGCTTATAATATTTTAAGGCAACGTGGAGCAATTCCTGATTTGCCATTGGATGGTCGAATTGTATCGATTGATCATCGGTCGCCCTTGGCACGCGCGCAATCATCTCGCAATGCCCAAAATGCATTGGGATGGGTGCAGGCCGCCAATACCTTGGGGTCTGACATTTCCGAACAAATAGATAAGCAAGCACTAATGACATACCTGACCGATATGTTGGGTGTCCCCGATTTTCTAAAACAACCACCTTCATTACCATTAAAAGGAGAGTAAATTATGACTGATAATCTTTTAACCACTGAAATTGAAACGCCAGCAGAAAATCAGGCGGAACAATCAGATAAACCATTCAATGTTCCCGATAAATTCTGGGATGCCGATAAAAAAGAAATACGCGTTGAGGCGTTGATCAATTCCTATCTGGCTTTAGAAAAACGATTTTCAAAAATGGTTCCTGTTCCAGAAACAGAAGATGACAAAAAGCGCATTCAAAAATTATTAGGATTGCCCGAAAGCCCAGATATGTATCAGGTCGATTTGAAAAGTGATGTGATTGATATTGATCCAGAACTAAATGCCCGTTTGCATGCCAAAGGCTTTACGAATGAACAGGTTCAGGAAATATATGATCTGGCCACTGAAAAAATGGTGCCAATGATGCTTGAAATGGCCGCAGAGTTTCAGGCTGATCATGAATTGGAACGGTTGGTCAGTGAATTTGGTGGTGCTGAAAAATGGGGGATACTATCCAAACAATTGCAAGATTACGGTCAAAAAAATCTACCACCGTCAGCATATGAAGGTTTGGCCTGTTCCTATGATGGGGTGATGGCGCTTTATAATATGATGAAAAGTAATATCAAAAACCCGATGGCCCGTGATAACGGCACATCATCTGATGCAATGGATGAACAGGCTTTGCGCGATATGATGCAAAACCCGAAATACTGGCGCGACCGCGACCCCGCTTTTATTGCCAAAGTGGGCGAGGGATTCCAGAAATTATATGGAGGACAATAGCCCGTTAGCCTGATTAAACCTGTGCGCCTGCGAATTCGCGAACATTAAAATCGTCAATGACGGCTTGGAATGTTTTGCGGATATCGGCGGGCAGAGGCATAAATTGGAATGAAACGGAGTCATTCGATTTGCGGACAACTTTGGCCATGTGTTTTACATTGACCATTTGGTCGCGCATATGGAATTTCATTTCAACGGCCATTTCATCGCCGACAGCAACAGGGCGCGCATCTGCAAAAACGCGAAGTCCACCTGGGCTCCAGTCCAATACAGGATGGGCTTTGCCATTGATAAATCCAATGCATTGGTCACAGCTTCTGCGGGGATGGGTGCGGCGTGATGAGAAGCCATTGCCATCATCTACAGAGTAGGTGTTTTTGATTCCGATTGCAGTCATAATATTCTGCAGCATAAACTTTCTCCTGGTTACGTCCTCAAAAAATGGACAATTTTTACACACCCAGGACACATTAACTCACCGCAAGTAATTTAGGCGGATTGGGCCCAAAAAGCAACAAATAAAAATATGAAAAACAATTCTAACGAATAACCCGCAGATAACTGCGGGTTAGGCGATATGCCTAACCTGTGGCCTGCCCACCTCAAGCGCCTCAAAACAGCCGATACCGACAACTGTTTTCAGGAATCATTCAACCCAAACATAACCATATAAAGGATTAACATGAGTACAGATATCAATCTCGCCTTTGTGAAACAATTTGAACGCGAAGTTCATGAGTCATATCAAAGACAAGGATCGAAATTGCGCGGTGCAGTTCGAACCATTAATAACGTCAAAGGATCATCCGTTGTCTTCCAAAAAGTTGGTAAAGGAACGGCATCCACAAAATCAACGCACGGGATGGTTCCCGTCATGAACGTTTCACACACAGCCGTTGAATGCGTCTTGCAAGATTATTATGCAGGTGATTGGGTTGACCAATTGTCTGAATTAAAAATCAACCACGATGAACGTGCCGTTGTTGCCAACGCAGGTGCGTATGCACTTGGTCGTAAAACAGATGATTTGATTATTGGTGCATTGGCAGCCGCCACAACCTATACCATTGCTGATGGCAATAGTGGTTTAACCCGTGACAAAGTCTTATCGGCTTTTGAAAAACTGGGGACAGCCGATGTTCCCGATGACGGGCAACGCTTTGCTGTTGTTGGTTGGAAGCAATGGAGCGAGTTGTTAAAGCTCCCTGAATTTGCAAGCAGCGATTATGTGGGCTTTGATGAACTTCCATATAAAAATATGCAGGCCAAAAAATGGCTGGGCACAACATGGATCCCGATGACAGGTCTGCCGATTGACGGGAATGATATTCGGTCTTGTTACTGGTTCCACCGCAATGCCATTGGTCATGCGTCTGGTTCTGATGTTCAGTCAGATATCACATGGCATGGTGATCGCGCCGCCCACTTCGTCAACAATATGATGTCGCAAGGCGCAGCATTGATTGATGGGACAGGTGTGGTTGTTATCGGATGCGATGAAACACCAGACTAGTTTTGATAGGAAATTATAGCCTTTTGGGCTGCAAACTCTGGTTTCTTGCGCTTCCGTTTCTTATGTACATTGAGTACATGCGAAGCCGGTTCTCAGGAACCAGAGTTTTCGCCACAAAATTCGTCAATTTCTACATCAAAACTTTCGTTGATTATTTATTTTTCAATTATTTTATAAGGAGTTCCAACTATGGCTTTTGCTTCAAAAGACCTCAGCGTATTGGCGTATGCCAATAATTTCACCCTGTGGCATTATACAACACCCGACGCATCGGTAATTACAGCGGGGTATTTCAACTCTGCGGCAACTATGTTGCGGGTAAATGATTTGATTATATCGAACATCAATACGGGTGGCACACCGTCAACAGTCTTTTACGTTGTAACGGCGAACAACGGTTCTGTCGTGACTGTTGCGACCTTCACTGCTTAATCCTTCCTCAAACAAGTGAAGGGGGCGTTTTCATTTTTTCGCCCCACAGCGTATTGATCTGGAATGGCCGGAAATCGCCTGCAACAGGCATTCGGCCATTCCCCCTTTTCAAAATTATTCAGGAGATTTAAATGGCTTTAGACGATATTGGCCTTTGTGCCCGTGCGTTGGTGCGCGTTGGCGCCCACCCGATTACATCCTTTGCAGACGGTACAACCGAATCCGAAATTGCGGGGTTACTTTATGCACCCATTCGTGATGCTGTTTTGTCATCCCATCCATGGAGTTTCGCAACAGGGCAGGTTGTATTAACCCGCCTGTCCATATCGCCCGTTGCCGATTACCAATATGCCTATCAATTACCCAATGATTTTCTGCGCGCCATATCGGCGGGTATTGGCGGTCGTGGGCGCGGTATCAATTATCGTATCACGGCAAATCAATTGCATACGGATGCGTCCGAGGTTCTATTAACCTATATCTATCGTCCCGATGAAACTGCATTTCCGCCATATTTTGATGCGTTATTGATGACACGTTTGGCGGCTGAGTTTTGTTTGCCCCTGACCGAAAATGTATCGCGCGGTGAAGCATTGGCGCGACAGGCGGAGCAGGAATTTACCCGTGCCCGTCAGATTGATTCCCAACAAGATAGCCCCAATCGTTTGGAAAATTTCACGCTGATTGATGCCAGAGATTAGAAGAGAGATTAAAGGAGAAGAAATGCGCATTCCAACGATTAAAACAACATTTACATCCGGTGAAGTTACCCCAGATTTATTGGGGCGCGGTGATTTGCATGCCTATGATAATGGCGCATTGAAACTTCGTAATGTGTTTATTCATCCGACAGGTGGTGTTGTTCGCCGATCTGGTCTTCGCTATATTGATACAGCTCTTGGCAATGGGCGTTTGGTCGCGTTTGAATTCAACACCGAACAGACCTATTTATTGGTTTTTACCGATTTACAATTATCAATTTATAGCAATGGCGTATTAGAAACAACGTTGACTGCGCCATGGACAATTGCCGATATTCCCCAATTGGCATGGACACAAAGTGCAGATACATTGTTATTAATGCACCCTGATTACCCACCACGAAAATTGGTGCGGTCAGGAACAGGGACATGGTCGATTATTGCGTGGGATTTTTATAAAAAAAATAATCGTATCCAGCAACCCATGTACAAATTCGCAGAAAGCAGCGTGACCATCACCCCAAGCGGTACAACAGGCACGGTGACGCTCACCTCATCTGCGCCCGTTTTTGCGTCAGGTCATAGTGGCACACGCCTGCGCGTTGGGAATAAAGAAGTAGAGATTGTATCGGTCGCATCGCCAACCGTGGTCAGCGTGACAGTCATTGAAACATTGGTATCCACCGCAGCAACGGTGGACTGGGAAGAGCAATCATTCTCACCCGTGCGCGGATACCCTGTGACCGCAGCTTTTCACCAAGACAGGTTGGTCATCGGCGGCAGTCGTGATTTGCCCAACCGTATGTGGTTTTCACAATCAGGCGATTTGTTCAATTTCGATTTGGGAACAGGTCTGGATGCTGAGGCAATCGAATTCGGTATTTTCTCAGACCAAGTGAATGCCATTCGTGGTGTGTTTTCGGGACGACATTTGCAAGTGTTCACAAGCGGGTCAGAATGGATGGTGACAGGTGACCCATTAACCCCATCCACTGTGCAAATTCGCCGCCAAACGCGGGTCGGGTCGATGAGTAATCGGTTTATTTCCCCGATTGATGTCGATGGGGCGACATTGTTTGTTGCCAGAAACGGTCAGGAACTGCGTGAATTTATCTATACCAATATCGAAGAAGCATACCGCGCCACAGATTTGGCATTGTTATCACATCACATTATTTCAACGCCCGTTGATCAAGATTTTGACCAGAAACGCCGTTTATTATTTCTGGTACGGACAGACGGAAAATTTGCGACACTCACCGTTTACCGCGCCGAAGAAGTTGCCGCGTGGACATTGCATGACACGGCAGGCAACGTCAAATCTGTATCGGTGGTGGGCGATAATGTCTATTTCCTGATTGAGCGAAGCGGGGCATATTTTATCGAACAGATTGATGACAGCCTGTATCTAGATTCAGCTTTAACAGGGCAAGCAGGAACGCCAAGTTCGATATGGGGCGGGCTATCTTATCTGAACGGTAAAACAGTATCCGTTGTCGCGGACGGTAAGGTTGAAGCCAATAAAACCGTTATCGGTGGCCAAATTACAACCGACCATCCTGCGCAAAATATTCAGGTGGGATTACCCTATACCCACATTATTGAACCATTGCCCCCCGCAAACATTACCGAGGTTGGATATTCCCGCGCCGTGCGTTTGGTTGAAGCGGTCTTTCGGTTGAACAATACTGCGGCACTCACTTTGGATACAGGGCGCGGATTAAAAGATATATCGCTGCGCCAATTGGGCGAAGAAACCGTATTAGACGCAGCCCCGCCACAGGTCAGTGGTGACATCAGGGTCAGTGCCTATGGGTGGAGGAATGACACATCCAAACCGTTATGGCGTATTGAACAAAGCCTGCCTTTGCCCTTTGCGTTGTTATCCGTTCACACTGAAATTATTGCAAATTCATAGGAGAAAAGAAAAATGGGAGCCATCGCATCCGTCGGAAGCACATTACTATCCGCCATTAATTTGGTTCAACCTGCCAGAGATTCGGCCAATAATATCAAAGAAATTAATTTGAAAAATCAGCAATTGGCATCACAAGCCAATTATCAAAAGCAGAAAAATTTAATTGATTTTCAAAATAATGAAACAGATAGGCAGAACAAATTGCGCCGTGCCATATCCACGCAACGCGCCAATTTCGGGTCACAGGGCGTAGGTTCGGTCACAGGGTCAGGGGACAGTGTGTTACAGGGTATCAATGAAAATTCTGACATTACCCGTCAACAATACGCAACCAAATTGAATTTGGACAATACGGCGATTGACCAGAATTATCAAACGGGGCGTCAACTCAATCTATTGCAAAAACAACAATTAAAACAGAAATCCATTCTGGGATATTTGAACGATATTTTTTAGGGAGTTTATGAGATGACAGACCATATCAAAATGCCAGATATCGCGCCTTTGGTGCGATTGGTCGGCAACGGCACGCAAACATCATTTGAATTCCCGTTTCCGATTTTTGCAAGTGAAGATTTGCACGTTTATATCGACGGAGCAGAGCAAACAGCGGGATACAGTATCACGGGTGCGGGCGCAACCGACGGCGGAACAGTGACATTTGATATTGCTCCCGCAAACGGAAAAGTGGTCACGTTAGAACGTCGCATGCCATTTGAACGTCTGACCGATTTTATCGAAGGCGGTGATTTCGCAGCCAGTGCCATTAACACGGAACTGGATTTTCTGGTGGCGGGGTTACAACAATTGGAACGTGACCAGTCCCCGATGTTACGGTTTAATGACCATGAAACCTCTGTTAGCAATTTTATTCCCGATAAATCCATCCGTGCGGGAAAAGCATTGGGGTTTGATGGGGATGGAAACCCGATTGCTGTGTCCCTTTCGGGCAGTATGGCGCAACCCAGCTTCACAACAACGGGCACAGGTGCGGTGACCCGCACCACCACTGATAAACTGAATGAACAAATATCAGTCAAGGATTTCGGCGCAATAGGCGATGGAATTGCCGATGATACAGTGGCGTTTCAACGGGCATTGACAGCATCCAAATCCGTCTTTGTTCCAAAGGGAACATATCGTATCACATCAACCATTGCATTGGGTGATGGTCAATCTTTGGTGGGGGTGGGTGATGTATCGGAATTGCACACAACACTCTCCATCACCCTTATTCAAATCGGCGGCAGTTACAACCACATTGCCAATTTGAAATTGTTTGGCGGCGATGTCGGGTTAAAATTTGCAGGCATATCTGGCCCCTGTGTCAATAATGCCGTGGTGGATGTATCGGTATGGCAATCCCAAACGGGGATTCTATTGGATGGCGGAACAGATACAAACAAACCTGTTTATTGGAATAATTTTACCCGTGTTCTGGTGGCGCAGCCCTTTGTCAACGGTATCCATTTAAAACGGTCTGGCGCAGGCGACACGCCGAATGCCAATCGTTTCAGCCAATGCCGTGTTTATTCATTGGGGGCAACAACATCAGGTCATGGCGTGTATGTCGAGGCAGGGTCATTTAACAACAGTTTCACCGATTTCGAAGCCAATGTGAATATAACGGCGCAGGCCTGTGTGCGATGTGGTGCGGGGTCAAACAAAACATTGTTTGTAAACCTGTATACTGAATCACATAACGGCGTACCCAATGTACGGTTGGATGCAGGGTCGATTGAAACCGCCATTTATAATTTATTATCGGCAAGCGATGGTGCGGCCATTTGGGATTTCTCAGGTGGGCAATACACAGCGTTTAATGCGGGGTACCCGTATAAAAACAAATTGCAGAAAACAATATGCAATGACATGACCGCAACACTTCAACGCTATGACACTGAATATATCGATACATCGGGCACTATAACCCTTGATTTATCGCATTCCATTCATTTGGTATCGAGTTTCGGCGGGGCACTCACTATCAATCTTCCAAAGGCTTCTGATGCCAGTGCAGCCATGATGGTCATTAAAAAAATCGATACATCAAAAAACATTATTACGGTGTCTGAGGCAGGCGGAGGTCTGGGGCCAGACAGAACCAATTATTATCTGGGCGGGCAGAATGATTATGTGATGATGATGTCCAATGGTGCAGAATGGTTCGTCATATCGTCAAACCGTTCCCCCGGAAATACACGGTATTATGATGGGTCAGGTACATATGACATTGATATGGCGGTTGATGTGTATTTGCTATCCAGCTTTGGTGGGGCAATGACCGCGCGTTTACCCCCCGCCAACGCATCGAAAGCCATCGGGCGGATGGTCACCATTAAAAAAACTGATGTGTCGGCAAACGTGATTACCGTCACCGTTCAGGGAGGCGCAGGCCCCGACCAATATAACCAGCCCTTAAACGCGCAGTTTCAGTCCATCACAGTGGTATCAGATGGTGGGTCATGGCACATCGTGAACCGCTACCCTTAAAATTTAAAAGTAAGGAAAAGAGATGAATCAGAACATTAAAATAGAAAACACAACCCGCGAACAAATTGCCGAATTTTTGCCACAGGCAATCGAGTTAGCCGTTAAATCATATAAAGAATTTATGGGTAAAAAAATTGAGAAAGATGGGTTTGAAGCACATCATAAATCTGCAAAGGTCGCCATCAGCCATATTGAATTGCTTATCAAATTGGCAAAATGGGCTGACCTTCCCGATAAAAATGTCGAAGGCGATAAAGACGCAGAAATTCTGGCAGGGTTAATGGCGACCGCCGAAGCCGAGCTGAATGCGTATCAGGACGAGGAAAAATAATGTCATGTCCCTTTCCATTATTTTTGGCAGCGTGGAACGCCTGTCAAGGGCAGAACACGCCCAAAATTCACCTGAAAATCGCCAAGTGGTTGGAGGCAGAATACAGGAAATCCAACCCTCGCCTGTTGCTAATGGCCTTCCGGTCTTGCGGCAAATCAACATTGGTCGGCGTATTTTGCGCGTGGATTTTGATGCAAAATCCCGATACGCGCATTCTGGTTCTCTCTGCTGATTTGGCACTCGCACGCAAAATGGTACGGAACGTTAAACGCATTATCGAGAAACATCCGTTGACCAAAAACATGAAACCAGAAAAAATTGACCAATGGGGAAATGAAAAATTTACGGTAAAACGCGATAAAGAATTGCGCGACCCGTCCATGCTCGCCAAGGGCATCACAACAAATTTAACGGGTACCCGCGCCGATGTGATTATTTGTGATGATGTCGAGGTTCCTAAAACATCAGATAACGCCGATAAACGTGAAAACCTGCGTGAGCGGTTAAAGGAGTTGGATTACATACTAACCAGTGGTGGCACACAATTATATGTGGGGACACCGCATTGCTGGCACACGATTTATGCCGATGCGCCGCGCCCAGAAATTGGCGAAGATGTACCGTTTCTGGGCGGTTTTGCGCGATTGGTACAACCTATTTTCATGCCCAACGGGGAAAGCGTTTGGCCTGAACGATTTCCTGTTGCAAATATCAATGACATTTTGAAAAAGACTGGCCCCGCACATTTCAAAAGCCAGATGATGTGTGAACCCGTCAATCTGAGCGAAGGAAAGTTGGATACAAATGCCATTCAATTTTATGACGAAGATGTAGACCACAGGGAAGCGGGCGGTGAACAGGCCAACACATTATGCGGACGAAAATTAATGGGGATATCGGCTTGGTGGGACCCTGCATTCGGTCATGCGGGGGGCGACCGCAGTATTCTGGCCGTTGTTTATGTTGATGATCAGGGCGAATATTGGCTGCATCATTTGGAACAAATCAAAATCGAAAAAAATAACGGAACAGATGAAGCAAGTCAGCAATGCCAACAAGTCGCACTGGCAGCAGATCGGTTTTACGTTCCGTCTGTATCCATTGAAACCAATGGGTTGGGGCAGTTCTTACCCAATATTCTGCGTCGTGAAATTGGCGTTGCAGGTGTCAGGTGTGGTGTCAGGGAAATTACCCAACGCCGCCCGAAATCGCTTCGCATTATGGAGGCATTTGATGCGTTATTGGCGGCGCGAGGATTGCACGTTCATCGCAGTGTTTTGCGCACACCGTTTATTCAGGAAATGGAAGATTGGAAACCTGAAAAAACACGCGGTCATGATGATTGTCTGGATGCTGTGGCGGGCGCGATATTGCAACAACCTGTGCGTATTCCGCGCAGGCACGCAGCAAAAGGTAAAACATCATTTACAGCAAAAACATTTAGAACAAAGGCCAAAACAGATTTTGACGTTTAGGAGAAAGAAACATCATGGAAAAAAATATCATGGAAATATTTGGATGGTGGATTGCCGTCATTGAATTGCCAATTTTGTCGGCATTGTTCTGGCTGATTTGGAATTCGCGCAGAGAGTTCGAAAACGGGTTGTTAAAAATCAATTCTGCCCTTGCCGAACACCGTATCGATGTTGCCCGCACATACGCGGAAACGCGGGATTTGCGTATCATTGAAAACCGTTTAACCGCACATTTATTACGCATCGAAGCCAAATTGGACAACAGGGAGAAATAATCATGGATGATAGACCAAAATTAATGGCGTTACCCAACGCCAATGACACCAATGCTGCCGCATTTTTAAAAGAATTGGAAATCGATGTTCTAGCACGCACCATCTGGGGCGAAGCGCGGGGTGAGGGAAAAGAAGGAATGGAAGCCGTTGCCTCTGTCATTTTAAATCGTGCCCAAGTCGCAAAACGTCTGAACGGATATTGGTGGGGCAATACCATTATTCAGGTATGCCAGAAGCCATACCAATTTTCATGTTGGAATAAACTCGACCCGAATTTTAAAAAGCTAATAGCGGTGGACGAAGAGGATATGCATTTTGCAACCGCCATGCGTGTTGCGCGGCGTGCGATGCTCGGTATGGTAAAGGATGCAACCTATGGTGCAACCCATTACCACACCCTCAATATTTCCCCTGATTGGGCGAAGGGGCAAAAGCCCACAACCCGCATCGGGCATCATGTGTTTTACAGTTTGGTGGAGGGATAAGAATGACGATACCCATATTATTACAAGCAGGCATTCCCGCCCTTATCAAGGGATTGGCCGAAGGGTTGAAATCGGTCAATACCCCCGTTGCCCAAGGCGCATCAACGGCTTTGGGCGCATTATTTGATGCCTTTGGCAAAGGTGAAATCAGCGATACACAGCTCGCCGAACTCAACCGCCATATTGAAAAAATGAAAGAGATAGAAGGGGCAGAGCGTCAGACATCCATTCAACAAATCAACGAATCCTTGCGGGTCGAGGTTGCATCCACCGACCCCTATGTCCGTCGGATGCGCCCGACATTCGGATATATTATTGCGGTGACATGGGCGGCACAAATGTTGGCGATTGCGTATGTGATTGTGTTTGAAACCAATCAGGCGGCATTGGTGATTGAAGCTGTGCAATCTCTCGGTACAATTTGGGCAGTGGGTTTGTCGGTTCTAGGGATTTATGTGTATAAACGCAGCGAAGAAAAAGCCGCAGATAGCCAAAAACCGATGGTATCTT
>CAZVSN010000028.1:0-20332 GCA_964629455.1 uncultured Micavibrio sp.
CATCCGTTTTCCTTGGTCGGAATAACACGGATTTCATATCCGCACATAGCCGCCGTCGCAGGGTTGGTTCCATGCGCAGAATCGGGGCATAAAATCACCTTGCGATGTCCCTGCCCGTTCATTTCATGGGCGCGTT
The DNA here is from genome assembly GCA_964629455.1 of uncultured Micavibrio sp. GTDB lineage: Bacteria > Pseudomonadota > Alphaproteobacteria > Micavibrionales > Micavibrionaceae > UBA1573. Next base: position 137 of record CAZVSN010000028.1, read on the forward strand.
TGATGGTCATTAATCCCGCGAGTTCGCCATGTGCACCCGCCGCAGGTGATAAACATACGCTGGTCAGCCCCGTTAATTCACCCAACCAATTTTGCAAGGTATGCATTAATTCCAATGCGCCCTGCACCGTACTTTCGGGTTGCATCGGGTGAATAGCAGAAAACCCAGCAAACCGCGCAACCTTTTCATTGATGCGTGGATTATGTTTCATCGTGCAACTGCCGAGCGGAAAGAAACCATGATCAATTGAAAAATTCTTGGTGGACAAACGCACAAAATGACGGAGCACCTGCGGTTCTTTTAACTGCGCCAATCCAATTGACCCGCGTGCCGCCTGCCCCGTGCGTAACGAAATATTTTTGGGCACAGGTAAGTCAACACCGCTTGCATCATTCTGGGTATATTCCCACAACAACGGTTCTTCATAATGTAATGCGCGGGATTCACCAATCAACAACTCAGGATTTTGCATTATTGAACAACCTTTAAACTGCCCTGTGGCTTATTATTCCCCTCAATCAAAACAACTGTCGGATCGAATATTTTTGCCTCTGCCTCGCTCATGCGCGCATAGGAACAGATAATCACCAAATCATCCTTTTGGCACAGACGTGCCGCCGCGCCATTAATGCCGATAATGCCGGAATTCCGCGCGCCCGTAATGGCATAGGTGGTAAACCGCGCACCGGAATTGATATTCAACACATCTACCTGTTCATAGGGGAGAATGCCCGATGCTTCGAGCAAAGCTTCGTCAATGGTAATCGACCCTTCATAGGTCAAATCACATTGGGTTACTTTTGCACGATGGATTTTAGCTTTGAGTAAAGTCAGTTCCATTACAACACCTCTTTTAATGCGTTACAAAAATCAATAATGCCGTTATCAGTTGTCATCTCGGTTGCCGTTACCAATAAACGATTTGGCGCAACCACACATCCCGCGATAATATTTTTGGATGCCAACGCTGTAACAACATCTTGGGCAGGTTTGGACAGTTCAATTACAAATTCATTAAAGAAAGAATCATTCACAACACGCACGCCCGATACCTTGGACAACGCATCGGCCAAATCACACGCGCGTTCATGGTTGATCCGCGCCAAATCCTTAAACCCCTGCTCACCCAGCAACGCCGCATGCACCGTAAATGCCAACGCACATAGGCCTTGGTTGGTACAGATATTCGACGTTGCCTTCTCACGACGGATATGTTGTTCACGGGTGGACAGGGTCAAGACAAAACTGCGCCGTCCGTCAGCATCCACCGTTTCCCCACATAACCGCCCCGGCATCTGACGAATAAATTCTTGTTTGCACGCAAAGAAACCCAAATGCGGCCCACCGTAAGACATAGGAATGCCAATGCTCTGTGCCTCACCGCACACAATATCGGCAACGCGCGGCGGTTCCAACAACCCGAGTGACACAATCTCAGCAATCACGACCACCAATTTCGCACCGACAGCGTCACATTTCGCGCGATATTCATCATAAGAATGCGGCGTCCCGAAAAAATCAGGCGACTGGATTATCAGGCACGCAACGCCCTCATCCAGTTCAGATACAATATTATTATCGCCGACATAACTTTCTAGAACTTCCATGTATTGCGGATGCAACGCATTCCCGACCACAACTTTCTCACGCCCTGTCAAACGCATGGCCATCAACGCTGCCTCTGCACATGACGTTGCACCATCATACATCGACGCATTCGCAACATCCTGCGCAGTGAGCGCCGCAATCATCGTTTGATATTCAAAAATAACCTGCAATGTGCCCTGAGCAATTTCTGGCTGATACGGGGTATAAGATGTCAGAAATTCCGACCGTTGGATGATAGTATCAACGCTGGCAGGAATATGGTGGTTATAAACCCCCGCACCCAAAAAGAAACGCCCCGTGGTCGCGTTCACATTCCGCGCCGCCAATGCAGCCATAAAACGTTCAACCTCCATCTCACCTTGGTGATTTGGCAAATCGAATGTATCAGTGACAGGCAACCCCGTATAAAAATCATTGGGTGATTGAACACCAATCACCTTGAGCATTTCTGTACGATCAGCTTGAGTTAAGGGTAAATACCGCATCGTTCTAATCCACTGTTTTCAAATATTCTTTATATGCCGCATCATCCATCAACCCTGCGAGTTCACCTGCATCAGTCATTTTGAATTTAGCAATCCATCCGTCTGTATCGGATTTTAGCAAATCATAATCGGATTCGAGCGCCGAATTAATCGCAACAACCTCACCCGACACGGGCGTATAAACTTCGGCGGCGGTTTTAACCGATTCAACAACCGCGAAATTCGCACCTTTTTTGTATGTTGCGCCCATTTTCGGCAACTCGATAAAAACCAAATCACCCAAAGCATGTTGGGCATATTCGGTAATACCGACAACCGCCACATCGCTCGATTCCATTTTGACCCATTCATGGTCTTTCGTAAATTTTATATCACTCATATGTCTACTCCCATCATTTTATACATTTGTTTTGCGTGTTCTTGGTTCATCAATTCTTTGTTTGTAAAACGAGGATCGTTTTTTTCTACATACCAGACAATTGAATCTTTTATTTCGGGCAAAATTTCTTTCGGATCCTCGACACCCTCGGGCATCTCGACCTCAGACATCACGAAATACACCTGACCAGATTTTGTTTTCAAAAAATCAACGACCCATTCTTCTTCACCAACTTCTTTTGTATAGCGGGTTTTAATCAACATATCTGGGCATACAGTCTTTAAATCTTCAAAATCCCGAACATTAATATCGCCCTCTAACTCAACCAACCTATTGGCTGACGGAACCCATTTTTTATATGTATGGTAATAACTATCATTGCTGCGGCGGATACGAACCCCTTTGTCAGGATACCCTTGCTCAATCTGCTCAATAGACCACCCCGCCAACCCTTCGGCATTAAACGAAGGTGACAAAACATATTTCTTTTCATTCTCTGTCGGCATTTTGATTTATACCTTCTTTGTCTTTGGTTTTAAAAATGGCAATTTGGTAATTTTTGCAGCAATCGGGTTGCCGCGCACGATCACCGCAATCTCTGTTCCTTCGGTTGCATATTCAACTGGAACATATCCCATACCAATCGATTGTTTCAAACTGGGGGAATATCCACCACTGGTCAGAATTCCGATTTTATCACCTGCTTTATTCACGATATCGGAATTCTCGCGGGCGATACCCTTATCAGTCAATACCACGCCGACACGTTTGCGTGTGGGTTGCGGGTAACGCGCAACAGCATCCTTTGGCATGATCCACGCCAAATCAGCCTCTAATGGCGCAATATCTTCACTCAGTTCATGCCCATATAGGCAATACCCCATCTCAAGCCGCAGAGAATCACGCGCGGCCAATCCAATCGGGCGCACACGGTCATCCGTCAATAATTTATCCCATAACGCCGGTGCATCTTTATTCGGCACAGAAATCTCGAACCCGTCTTCACCCGTATACCCAAGACGCGAAACAAACATGGTATAGTCTTTATACCAAAGCCCCATATATGGCACTGCGGATAAATCAATATCCAGCACATCACGCATGACTGATTCAGCATGTACGCCTTGCAGAGCAATCAACGCCCAATCATCAAAATAATGAAATTCAATGCCTGTTGGAAGTTTTGATTTTATCCACGCAATATCTTTGTCTTTGCATCCCGCATTAATCACCAAATGAAATTCATCGTCACCCGTTTTGGTGACCATCAAATCATCAACGACACCGCCTTTATCATTTATCAGGACACTGTATTTGGTACGGTTAACACCCAATTTTTCAAATGAGGATGGCGTGATAGATTCCAAAAACTTTTGTGTACCAACACCTTTCAAACTCACCTGCCCCATATGGGACACATCAAATATGCCGACGGATGACCGCACCCATTCATGTTCTTTTAAAACACCCAGCGCATAATAAAGAGGCATATCATATCCCGCAAATTCCCCCATCTTGGCAGAGAGGGATAAATGGGCGGCGTGCAACGGGGTTGTTTTCATGCCTAGGCTACAACCTCAAAATCTTCGGTGACAGGGTTCGCCAATAATTTCTGGCACATCTCTTTAATACGCTCAGGCGATGTTCCGTCTGGGACTTCCATCTCAATAAACTTTCCCTGACGGACATCACCAACCTCGGCAAACCCCAGCGCGTGTAGCGCACTGCCAATGGCTTTGCCTTGTGGATCCAGAACACCTTTACGCAAGGTTACTTTAACAACTGCTTTCATTTTCTTATCCTTATTTCCATGGTTTCGACGGAGCAGATTTATTGATTGAACGCAGTTTACGTTCACGGGCAACTTCATTTTCAATCTCGCCCAATCCTGCCGCCATTTGTTCATCAATATTGCCACCTTGAATAATACCCGATTGCGGAATCAATCCCAAACGTTTGGCAACATCTTGATACGCTTCAATCAACCCGCCCAAATCCTGACGGAATCTGTCTTTGTCCAGTTTCTCGCCTGTCTTCTCATCCCACAGACGGCAATTATCAGGGGAAATTTCATCAGATAGTAAAATATATACTTCTTCAAATTCTCCGAACAACCGACCAAACTCAACTTTGAAATCAACCAGTTTAATTCCGATGCCCGCAAATAATCCCGACAGAAAATCATTGATACGCCATGCTTGCGCAACCATTTCTTCGAGTTCATAAGGGTCGGCCCAGCCCATATTAATAATATGGTTTTCGCTGACCATCGGATCATTCAATTCATCTTTTTTATAATAGAATTCTACCAAAGGATAATTGAGAACCGCGCCTTCTTTCATCCCCAATTTTTTAACGAGTGATCCAGCCGCAATATTGCGCACCACCACTTCAATCGGAATGATTTCAACCTGACGCACCAATTGCTCACGCATGTTGAGCGACTTCAGAAAATGGGTTGGAATACCAATCCCTTCCAACTTGGTCATGATATGGGCAGAAATACGATTATTGAGAACGCCTTTACCGGCAATCACTTCGTGTTTTGCACCATTACCTGCGGTCGCATCATCTTTAAAATACTGGATAACGGTTCCAGGTTCTGGGCCTTCAAATATTGTCTTGGCCTTTCCGTCATAAATCATTTTACGGCGAGATGCCTTAAAGCCGGAAAAAATCATAATCCAAAACCCTTTCGCTACAACGCGTTAATAAATTTGTTATGTTTTCTTGGTATAACAAAAGGATGGCCCTCTAGCAAAACCATTTATGAACAGAAACGGAGAAATTATATGTCCAATATTATGTCTTTTGAAGACAGAGCGCGCTCTTTTGAAACAAAATTCGCGCTGGATCAAGAATTGTCCTTCAAAATTGACGCAAAAACACATCTTTTGGTTGCACAATGGGCAGCCGAGCGCATCGGGCTGGACGAACACCAATCGGCCAAGTTTATACAGGAATTACAAGCCCTAACCCTGATTGAAAACGGAAAATCTCATCTAAAAGAGAAATTAATGGCTGGTTTCGCCTCTAACAAGATTGATATCTCGGAAAACGCACTGGAACGCTTATTTGCTTTGAAAAGCCAACAAGCCCGAAAACAATTGCTAACTGGCGCAGCTAGCTAATTTTTCTATTGGCAAAACGGATATCCCGCTCTATTTTGATGGCAATTCATACAGTCAAAACAAAAAGAGTGGGATATTCCAATGCAATTCGACGACAGAGAAAAAGCTTACGAAGGCAAATTTGCCCATGATCAGCAATCCATGTTCAAGATTGAGGCGCGCACCAGCAAATTAATAGGCCTGTGGGCCGCAGAAAAAATGGGTTTATCAGGTGCGGATGCAGATAACTATGCCAAAGAAGTTATAGCAGCAAATCTGGATGAACCAGGCTACGATGACGTAAAACGCAAATTACAAGACGATTTTGCGGCTCGTTCTATCACTGTATCTGCTCATGATATCGACCTAATCATTGAGAAATCAGAGATTGAGGCCACCAAACAGGTTGCAAACGGCCAATAAATAAAGTTTGCAGACAAAAAGCCAATAATTGAAAAAACAAAAGCCCCCGAGTGGGGCTTTTTTGTATGCATCGGCAATTATAGAGTAACGGTAGGTTTCCTGTTTCAACTCGCTGGGGCTTTCTGCCACCACGGTTTTTTTCTTGATAGGAAAAAGCTACATCATTTTTTTCCCTTCACGCAATAGAAATTTTCAAAGTTTTTTCAAAATGAAATTTTGTTGCGTTAACCTTTATGAATCCCGCCCCCTCATACCCTTTATCCCCCTTGGCAGAAACAGCAATATGCTCTAGTGTTCCGCCCATCAAAACACATTTTATGACCCAATTACGACCCGATGGAACCCAGCCATGAAATCAGCCATTATCCTATTCCCCGGAACCAACCGTGAAAAAGATATGGAGATGGCGTTAACCCATATCTCGGGACGCGCGCCCCACATCGTGTGGCACAAAGACTCAACCCTGCCAGAATGTGATCTGATGGTTTTACCAGGGGGGTTCTCTTATGGTGACTATCTACGCTGCGGGGCTATGGCGGCACATTCTCCGATTATGAAAGAAGTGATCGCGCGTGCAAAAAAAGGTGTGCGCCTCCTCGCTGTCTGTAACGGATTTCAAATGCTGGTTGAAACAGGTCTGGTTCCGGGGGCTCTCCTCCATAACCGTTCCCTGAAATTCATTTGCAAACAAGTTCATCTGCGCGTTGAAAATAACGGAACAGATTTCACCAACGCCTTTCAAAAAAATCAGGTTATTCAGGTTCCCATCGCCCATGGCGAAGGAAATTATTTCATCAGCGAAGACGGATTAAAAGGATTAGAGGATAACAACCAAATTGCCTTCAGATATTGTGACCCAACAGGCGCAATCGTCGATACAGCCAACCCCAACGGGGCGATATCAAATATCGCAGGCGTATTTAATGACACAAAAACCATTATGGGCATGATGCCCCACCCTGAAAACGCCGTTGTCCCACATGTCAACGGACATCAAGGCGCGGCATTATTCCAATCATTGGTTGAGGCACTGGCGTAATGGCATCTACATTTTCTCTCAAATCACTAATCGAAGGTCATCGCCTGATTTATATCGCACCTATTTTGGCGATAAGTTCCTTGTTTCATATTTTTGATTCCATTCCCTCCAAACATCAATTTGGTCAACTGGAAATATTGGGCGCTTTTATTGTTACCGGATATTATTTATGGGTACAAATTAGCAATATCTATGCACCGCAATTGATTGGCCGAAAACGCATTGAACTGGTTGTCTGTGCTGTTGTTGGAATTTTCTCTGCCTTACTTCTATTCGCACCCTTGATGACATGGCAATATATTACGCTCTATTACGCTTCCGATCGCAGTAAATATACAAAACCAATATCGATTGCGCTTCTGACCTTATGGATGGGTACATTTATATTTTTCTATGGCACATACAGTTTTAACCTGAATAAACTGCAACAATTGCAGCCACCACAAATGACAACGACAGGAATTTCTCAATGACCGATATCGCACCTCCTCGCTTTGAACTCTACGAAGTCACAACCGAGGACGAATTCATCGAAATTTTTCCTGTCCTGAAACAATTGGGACAGTTGGAAACACCAGAAACACTGGAATCCCTGACCATCAAAAAATCATGGGACCAATACCTGAAATCCCGCGAACAAAATTACCGCCTCTATATGGCGAAAAGCACCACAGAAATTTTAGGTGTTGTTGGGCTGCGCATTTGTGATGACCCACTCAACAATGGGAAACCCTACGCCATCATCAACAATCTGGTTGTTGAAGAAGACTATCGCAACCTTGGTATTGGAACCGATATTTTGGAACGCGCCGAATTGGTTGCCCAGAAAGAGAAATGCGACCTCTGCACAATTTCATTCCTCAATGGAAATAAGGATGCAAAGAAACTGTATGAAAATCTGGGATACAGCTCTATTTCTCAGATCATGATAAAGGAGATTTAGGATAATGACCGCCCCCGCTTTAAAAATGCAAAAACAAAAGCCCATTGTGCAAGAACCTGAAATTACAGCAAGCCTTGCAAAATCATTCGGCATGACCGCAGATGAATTTCAATTGGTGCAGGACATTCTGGGGCGGATGCCAACCTATACTGAACTGGGTGTTTTTTCAGTGATGTGGTCAGAACATTGTTCTTATAAATCATCCCGCATTCATTTGAAAAAGCTCCCTACCAAAGGAAAATGCGTTATCCAAGGCCCAGGCGAAGGCGCAGGTGTTATTGATATCGGCGACGGCCAAGCCGCCCTATTCAAAATGGAATCGCATAACCACCCATCCTATATCGAACCGTATCAAGGCGCAGCCACAGGTGTTGGCGGAATTATGCGCGATGTGTTTACCATGGGCGGTCGTCCGATTGCCAATTTAAATGCCCTGCGTTTCGGCGATCCATCCCACCCCAAAACCAGATCTTTGGTCAACGGCGTTGTGGCAGGAATTTCAGGATACGGCAATTGCACAGGCGTCCCCAATGTTGGCGGCGAAACAAATTTCCACAAATCCTATAATGGGAATAATCTGGTCAATGCCATGACAGTTGGCCTTGCGGAACAAAATAATATCTACTACGCCCGTGGCGCAGGCATCGGACAACCGATTGTCTATGTCGGATCAAAAACAGGGCGTGATGGCATTCACGGCGCAACCATGGCATCCGCCGAATTCGGTGATGGGAATGAAGACAACCGCCCAACCGTTCAGGTCGGCGACCCTTTCACTGAAAAATTATTGATCGAAGCCTGTCTGGAATTGATGCAATCCGATGCGATTATATCCATTCAGGATATGGGTGCTGCAGGATTAACATCATCCGCCGTTGAAATTGCATCTAAAGGCGAAATTGGCGTTGTACTAAACTTAGACGATGTCCCCCAACGTGAACAAGGCATGGTTCCTTACGAAATCATGCTGTCTGAATCCCAAGAACGCATGTTGATGATTTTAAAACCGGGGTCAGAAGATACAGCCCGAAAAATTATCGAAAAATGGGATCTGGATTTCGCAGTGATTGGTCATACAACCGATGACAAACGTCTAAAACTCAATATGTACGGCGAAGAATGGTGCGATATTCCCGTTCCTCCATTGGTTGATCAATCACCGCTTTATGATCGTCCATCTGTTGCCCCAAAAAAACCCATGGGCATTGACGATACAAAGTTCCCAATGAAAGACGGTATCATCGAAACATTGAAAAAAATGATGTCATGCCCCGACCTCGCCTCTAAACGTTGGATATGGGAACAATATGACTCGCTTGTCATGGGTGAAACGATTTTCTCACCAGGGATTGCGAATACACAGGCCCTAAAAGCTGGCGATGCCGCATTGGTACGCATTCCTGACAAACAAAAAGCATTGGCGATGACATCAGATGTCACGCCACGCTATGTTCAGGCAGATCCATACGAAGGCGGAAAACAAGCCGTTGTTGAAACATGGCGCAATATCACGGCGACAGGATCGACCCCACTTGCTATCACCAACAACCTGAATTTCGGCAACCCCGAAAAACCAGAAATTATGGGTCAAATTGTGGCGGCGCTTGATGGTATTGGTGATGCGTGTCGCGCATTGGATTATCCAGTCGTATCGGGCAACGTATCACTTTATAACGAAACCTCTGGAACTGCCATTCAACCCACCCCCACCATTGGCGGCGTTGGCTTGATTGCAGATTATACCAAAGCCGTTGGCCTTGGGTTCACAGGTGAAGGCCAAACCATTCTGGTAATCGGCGAAACACGCGGTCATTTGGGACAATCTCTCTACCTCCGTGAAATTCATGGGCGTGAAGATGGCGCAGTTCCACCTATTGACCTCATGACCGAAAAATCAAATGGTGATTTTATCCGCAGTCAAATTCTGAACGGGAATATTTCTGCCTGCCATGATGTTAGTGATGGCGGATTATTGGTTGCGGTCACAGAAATGGCAATGGCAGGACAAATCGGCGCGAATATTGAATCAAAAGATACCAATCAAGCTGGATTCTGGTTTGGTGAAGATCAATCCCGCTACGTCATTACAACAACAGATCCTGAACGTGTGATGTCAGCCGCCCAGATTGCAGGCATTCCTGTCCAAAAAATCGGCGTAACGGGTGGAAAGAATGTATCAATCAACGGAGAAATGATATCCGTTGCAGATATAACCACCATCAACGAAGAATGGTTGCCCAAATTTATGAAGGCTGTTTAAGGGAAATGTCCCATGCATCGGGGGCGCAGGCTTCACGAATATCATGGGGTGCATGCAGGATATAAGAACCGGCGCCTTTGGCAGATGCTCTGTTGAAAATATCTTTCCACACAAGCGGATTCGGATTCTGCTGCGCAACGATATCTGGAATACGCAATAACTGCGTATTATCGGGCATCAATTCATGAACAACCCATGTCTGAAAACGTGACTGACCATCATAAATCAACCGACCATTTTCCCTGTCTTCATTAAAATGAAATGCGCCATCAAATTCGCATAATATAATATTGCCATCACAATCAACTGGAATATCTATTGTGTGATGAATACCCGCAATCATAAAATCATCTTTTAATACAGTGATACCTGACCCTTTTAAAACCTCTCGGAAACGATTTTCTTTTCTTGAGGACGTATGGTTTTCAGACTCAATTTCAAACTGTTTAAAGAAATTATGGTTGAACCATAAGCCAGCAAAATAAAGCGACCTATCCACCCTATTTTCTGTGTTCAACGGGTCATACACAGGCGCAAAAGATTTCAACACACCATTCCCTAATTTACGCATTGGGGAATCGTCATCTTTAGAACGAAGAAAATCCAGAATCGCCATTTTATACAGAACGGCATATGTATCGCTTAAACCCCATTCCCTACCTTTGGAACGTGCCGCCTGACACCAATCCGACATGATGTCATCACTCGGGTATATTGCCAAATCGGCACAATAATCCAACACATGCCGCAAATGAACAACCTCCATATTTGGCAACGTTTCTGTAAGAGTGGGGATGATATAATGATCCATCATATTTTTTGTCGGAAGAACGCGCAAACGGGCATAACATCCCATTAGGTTACAAAAAATATCTGGCTTAAATTTGCATTGATTTGAAATAATTTTTTCTTCTAATGCAAAAAGTTTCTCGATTAGAAATTTCCGCGCATTATCTTTATTTTCAAAAGACGCAAATATTTTATCTCCCGATTTCGAAGACACATCACTCGATTTGCGAAATAATAATCCGATTTGTGTTCCAAATGATTCTTTATTCTTAAACTCCACTTCCCAATCAGTGGCAGAGAATGAAACAATTTTAACGCCAGTTTTTTGGAATTTGGAATGAAACCCAGAACGTGAATCGGAAGCCATATTGATACAACACACACAAAAGCAGGAAATAGAATGGCTAAACCCTATCTATTCCAATTTATTATGTCAACAGAAATGTGCTATTCGGCTTTTCTAACCAAAACAGCCGCAAAAAACCCATCTGTATTATGGCGCTTAGGGGTCAAACGCATATATGTCCCTTCACAAGGAACCTTGCACCCCTCTGGCCAGACGGATGCCAAATCAGCCAATTCAAACTCAGGATGAACACTTAAAAACTTTTCAATCTGTTGTTCATTTTCCTCTGGCAACAGGGAACAAGTTGCATAAACCAACCGTCCACCAGCTTTGACAACGCCAGCAACACGTTCCAGAATATCCGCCTGAACAGGGATTAGTTCAGCAACAGCTGGGCCATAATTCCGCCACCGTGTATCAGGATTGCGCCGCCATGTTCCTGTCCCCGAACAGGGAACATCAGCCAAGACAACATCAAAACTTTGTTTCTGACGGCGGAGCCATTTCCGGCTTTTTTCATCTGATAATGGTCGTGTTTCGATGATATCACTCACACGCGCCCGTTTAAAACGGGTCTTGGCTTTTGCAAGACGCCCAGCATCTAAATCCATCGCAACAATACGACCCTTAACGCGCATCGCAGAAGCCAAAGCGAGCGTTTTTCCGCCACCCCCTGCGCAATAATCCATTACCTGCATTCCGGGTTTAACATCACAGGCAAGGGCAATCAATTGTGACCCCTCATCCTGAATTTCTATCTGTCCACCGCGAAATGCCTTGGTTTCAGAAAGATATACCTTACCTTTAACTCGCAGACCCCATGGGGAATATGGCGCATCATCAGTTTCAATTCCATCTTTTTCCAAAGATGCTTTAATCACTTCTCTCTCACCCGCAACACAATTGATACGCAAATCTAGCGTAGCGCCATGGCACAACGCCTCCATTTCTGTGACCAGGTCTTTACCAAAATATGATCGCAATGAATCTACATAAGCAGGCGGACATTCAGATTTAATTTCATCAGGTGCTTCATCAAAATTTTTCGGAAGCGCTAAAATAATTTTTTGTTCTTCATCATCAATTTCATGAGGAGCATATTTTGTTCCATCAAAAAAAACAGATACATCTTTCTTGTCTTCAACCAAAATCAAATACGCCAATAATTGCAATCGCGGATTTACTTCGGTTGCTCCCGCTTGCTCTAATGCCCAGCCAATGCGTGCATGATGCCGCACCATGCCATAGACACGCTCAACAATGTCGGCACGGTCCTTTGACCCGATATAACGACGATTACGCATATAATCCCCAATGGTTAAATCCATAGGGATCGGGGACTTGGCGGTGCGTTCTAAAATCTCCAGAACAGCTTTCATACGGGCGGATATAATCATGATGGCGCTTTGTAACAGGAACTTGTCCAGAATGCAAAAAAAGAAACCCGCCCCTATCAAAAAGGGCGGGTTTCTATAGAAATCTAGGAATTAGTGGGTTGCTGGAGCAGCGTGTGCTGGCTCAACATGCTCTGCTGGGGCAGCAGGAGTTTCAACAGCAACTGCAGGAACCAATTTTCCATCTTTTACAGTTACTTTTGTACCATCAGCCAATTCGTGCTCTCCATCAGGAGCTGCAGTTTTGGCACCATCAGCACCAACAACAGAAACAGCATCACCTTCGATAACAACTTTTGTGCCATCTTTCAGTGTTACTTCTTTTGCTTCTACAGCAGCAACTGCAGGCGCAGCAGCAGCAGGAGCTTCAGCAGCAACAGCTTCTGCGGTCGCTGGAACAGCGTGTTCTTCAGCTTGGGCAGACAATGGCAATGCAATCAGGGCAAACGCAGCAATCAGGGCTAATTTATTCATTATTTTCTCCAGAGATATTGTGAAATTGAAATTGCTAAACCTTCGTTTAACGAGCAAAAGAACGCTATCACGACTATTCAAAAATTGTGAGTCGTTATTTTTTTGTTTTCAACATATTTGCGTTTTCCAGATTCGCATCCGTCAAATCCGCTCCCCGCAAATCCGCTCCCGTTAAGTTAGCACCCTGTAAATTAGCGCGCACCAAAGTGGCATTCTGAAAATTACAGCCCGACAAATTACAGAAACTCAAATCTGCTGCCGTCATATCAACGGCTTGTTTCCTGTCATTTGAAAACATAAGAGGAGATAAATTAGCATTGGTCATATCGGTACGCGATAATCTGGCTCCAACAAAACTCGACCCTCGCAAATCTGCCTCAATCAATTTGACATCACGAAAATCACTTCCATCAAAATCGCCACTCTGCATCTGCGCAGATAACAGAGCCATTCCCTGAAATACAGAATTCTGTGCCTTAATCGCAGAGAGTGTATACCGCGACAAATCGTGAATATTCCGCAAATCATATCCCGATAAATCCGCCCGCTTCCCCTTCTGTCCACCGAACTGAATCCACATAGCATGAGCTTTTAATATCTGGACAAGAGGACTGTCTTCCCCTTCGGTATAATCAAAAACCTTACCCATTGGTTTATCAGTCAGCGCATAATTAAAAACAGCGCCTTCCATGTTAGCGCCATCAGTTGTTGCGCCCGTCAGAACAATTCCCGCCATCCGAGAATTTTCAAGATTGGCATCGCTCAAATCCGCCCCTGCCAAATTGCTATTTTCTAAATTGGCCTGCGATAAATCAACATTGGACATACGCGCATTCGCCAGATTGGCTTGCGACAAATCAACAGATGCCGCACGGGCATCCGTCAAATCCGCATTCTCCATATCTGTTCCTTGGAAAATTGTCTTCCCATCAAGGGTCGGTAATTTTTCATGCGTAATAGGACTTTGTGCAACAATTTTTGCACCTTGGCGCATATCGGCTCCTGTCAAATTGGCATCTACCAAATTTGCACCCGTTACATCTGCACCACGAAAATCAGCGCGAGAGAAATCACTTTTCTCCATATTCGCACCAACCATATTGCATCCATAAAAAACAGCATTGTGAAAATTGCAATTGCTCATATTGGAATTGCGCATATCACATCCTGTGAAATCAGCTCCTGACAAATCCGTGCTGCGAAATGACAACCCAATCAATGATTTCATTTTAATCGTGGCCCGCGCGCCACCCGGCTTGCATTTCACAAAATTGACATGCTTCTTGATAATAGCGTCCAGCTCAAGCTGGGTCAGCGCAGGAAGGGTTGCTGTTTGCGATTCGTTTGACATCGGAACTCTATTTTCTATATTTATTCGACGTTAGGCAACACGGACACAGTCTGAACAGTATCACCTATTTTTGGATTCCCGACCAGTACGATTTTTAGAGATTGTGCCTGTAACAAACGACGCCCGACACGCAAAACATCCTCTGCCGTCACACGCCCCAAAGCAACTTGCCGATTATCAAAATAATCAGCAGGCAAATGAAGGCGTTGCAAAGACATCATGGCTCCCGATATTCTATCCGTCGAGGTCAATTGCAAAGGAACCGAACCCACCAAATAAGTTTTGGCATCTTTTAATTCTTGAGAAGAAATCGGCGCCATTGCCAACCCTGACATAACCTCTTTGGTCAAATCAATGACCTGCCCCACCGATTCATTTTTGGTGGAAACACCTATTGATAGAACATTGGCATGATCCATATTGCTCAGATTGCTATAAATACCATATGTCAGACCACGCTTCTCACGAATTTCTTCGGTCAACCGCGACCCGAACCCCGAACTTCCCAGAACAAAATCTAAAATCTCTGCCACATGATAATCAGGATCATCCTGACCAATACCCGCAAGGGTCATGTTGATAACAGTTTGCGGAATATCTTGCCGATAAAGGGTTTCAGAAGGGACATCTGATATCTTTATATCGGCAACCTGAATAACTTTTGATTTTTCAGGAATCTGCCCAAAAACCTTATCAAGCATAATCGCCAATTGGTCTTTGGTTATATCCCCCGCAACAGACACCATCAAATTATCTTGCCCTAATTGGGTTTTAAATTTCGCGCGCAAATCATCTGGCGTAACACGCGGCAAACTTGACAAAGTTCCGCCAGTATTCATGGCATAAGGATGACCGTCAAAAATAACAGAATTGGTTAGCCGCGCATTCATCCATTCGGGGTCAGTCATGTTGCTGCGAATGCGTGTCAAATTACTCTCAATCATGCGGGCAACAGCTTCTTTATCAAATCTCGGCTGTGTCAAAGCTAATGCCAATAAGTCAAAGGCCTTGTCCTGATGCTTAGATAGCGTTTTAACCGAACCGCCAAAATCATCACGGGACGAAGAAAATCCAAGGGAGATAGAATGATCATTCAATGCACCCTGAAATGCTTTACTGTCCATATCTCCGGCACCCTCATCCAAGGTGTTGGATAGAATCTGTGACAGGCCTTGCTTTGCATCAGGGTCATTAACAGCCCCCGCCCCAACAAAAGTGAATCTAACAGAAATAACAGGAACACTATGATCTTCAACCAACCATGCCGATATCCCTTTGGCAGACTTCACTGTCTGGATATCCAATATTCCTGCACTAGCAGGAGTTGAAACCAACAAAAGAATTGCAAAAAACAATCTCATTTTTTTGTGTCCTTCGGAATCATATATCCAGTAACTGGCAAATGCCCAAGTGCACCAATGTGCGCATCAGGGTCTAAATATTTCTTTAAAACATTCTGAACATCCTGAATCGTAACGGCCATAATCTGCTGTGGGCGATTTTCAACATCATCAAGTGTCAAACCATATGCCAATGACTGCCCCACAACCATCGCAGGCCCCATGACACTATCACGCGCATAATCTTCCGCATCAATAATACGGGTTTTTGCTTTTTCAACTTCAGCCACATTCAAGCCAGTTTTTATCAATTCTGCCATTTTATGATGAATATGATTTTCCAAACTTTCCAACGACACGTTTGGATATGGGGTTGCAGACAACCAAATGCTACCTTCACCACGCGCATCCCCGTCATAAGACAGACTGATGTCAGATGCTTTCTTATCCTGAACGACCAATGATTGATACAATTCGGTTGATGACCCGCCACTTAATGTTTCCATCAAAACATCCAATGCCAATGCGTCTTTTTTATTCTGGGCATAACTCGGCGCACGCCAAGCGCGAAGAAAGACAGGCTGCCGCAAATCCTTACTCTCAAATGTCAATTGAATGGGGGCAGGAAAATCAGGGCTATCAGCACGCACATGAACAGGAACATCTTTGCGGGGAATAATGCCATAGAATTTTTTAGCAAGCGGTGCAACATCTTCCATGGTCACATCACCCGACACAACCAGAATAGCATTATTCGGCGCATACCATGTTTTGTAATAATCCTGAACATGGGTGCGGTTTAATTTCGGCATTTCATCATGCCATCCGATAATCGGCACACCATAGGGTGATGCAGAAAATAAAACTGCGCGCATTTGTTCGGAAAACAAAGCCTGAGGGTCATTATCTGTCCGCATGCGGCGCTCTTCGATAATCACAGGCAATTCGGTATCAATTTCTTTCTGCGGCAATGTCAGGTTCATCATCCTGTCTGCTTCAAGCGCCATAACCGTTGACAATTGACCTTTGGCAACAGACTGGAAATAAGCCGTATAATCCCAACTGGTAAAGGCATTATCTTCACCACCCAACCCACGAATAATTTTTGAAAATTGGCCGGGTTTAATGGCTTCCGACCCTTTAAACATCAAATGTTCCAGAAAATGCGCAGCACCCGATACGCCATCGCCTTGCGGTTCATCGGCAGCCCCCACCTTATACCACACCATATGTGTGACAACAGGCGCGCGGTGATTGGGAATAACCACAACCTGCATCCCATTATCCAGCATCACTGTTTCTGCATTATAAACCTTGGCCAACGCAGGCAAAGAAAATAAAGAGATGGAAAAAATCCCCAAAACAATGATGCGCGTCAACATATCTATTGCTCAACTGTTGGAGTTTCACCCGTTGTCACAGGTTTTCCAGCTTTCTTAGCATCTTGAATGCGCTTGGCTTCCGCTCCGGCATCAACAATCGTTGCCGCCTCATCTTCTGTTCCTAAATTTAAAATCCGTTTCACAACAGGGCGATTATCTTTACTCTGCACCTTTGCATCCAAAGCAAGCTGTTTTCTAATATCAGATTTCGGCTCTGCAGCTCCCGCCTTGCTTAACAAGGCATTCTCAAGCTTTGATGGAGCCTCAGCATCAGATTTCTTATCCCCCAGAATAACCTGCTGCGCTTGGGCAACAGCAGAAACATCTTGCGGGCGTGGCGCACCAGGATTTGGGACGGGGAGCAAGCTTAAATCTTGCGGGATTTCAAGCGGTGCACGTTGCATCACAGAAAACTCATCAGGGGTATGACGTGTTAATCCTAACTCTTCTTTAACGGTATCACACCCAGAACACATCGCGCTAACTGCCAATAAAGAAGTCAAAAAATATTTTTTCATTCTAAACGTCCTTTTTATGAATACGTCGTGGTTCAATGATTAATCCGTCAACAGCCAATGCTATAACACCCACAACAATACAGCAATCGGCGATATTAAATGCAGGGTAATGGTATCCCTGATAATGAAAATCCAGAAAATCGGCAACAGCCCCGAAACGAAGCCTATCCCACACATTTGCAAGCGCCCCCGCAATAATCATGGCCAATGGAATAAGGGTTGTTAAATAGGTGGCACGCACCATCCATACAGCCAAAACAGCCGCCAACCCCAACGCCGCAAACGACAAAATATAGGGCATAATATCATGGGTCGATGCAAACATCCCGAAACTCACCCCTTTGTTCCACACCATCACCAAATTAAAAAAACTGGTGATTTCAATATGGGCGGGCGGAAATTGTTTTTGCCCGAATGTTACCAGCCAATCAAAAAACGGAAGTGTTGCACCTTCGGATTCAAACACGCGCGGTTTGTAAAAAACTTCGATAATCCACCACTTGCTCAGCTGGTCGATAAGAAACAAAGCAATAATCGAATCAATCAATAAAACTTTACGCAGCATCAGGCAGCCTTTTGTTTGGCAAGGTAATACCGCACAGCATCAGCATCGCGTTTGGACAATGTCGGAAATTCAGGGTCAGATCCAACATCGGGAAGGATTTTCCAACACCGTTCACATTTCTGCCCCTCTGCCAATCCGAACACCACGGAAACACCCGCAACATCAGACAAAGAAAATGCCTCTGCTGGGGCATCACCAACCGTAATACCAACCTGTGATGTAATGGCAATTTCCGCCATATCCAGACCGTTCAATATTTTGGCGATGTCTGCATCCACATAAATCTGTGGGTGCGCCTCGAGTGATGACCCGATGGTTTTATCCGCCCGTTTAGGCTCCAGCGCACCAAGGACAACGCGGCGCACATCACGGACTTTGTCCCATTTCGTGGCAAGATCTTTATTCATCCACGCGTCTGGCACATCGGGGAATGTCCGCATATGCACACTTGGCACATCCGGCATTAATGCCGCTGGACGATACCCCCACGCTTCTTCTGCGGTAAAGCAGAGGACAGGCGCAAACCACGACACCAAACAATCAAACAAATGATACAGCACAGTGCGGCACGCGCGGCGCTCAAACCCGTCGGGGCGGTCGCAATATAATCTGTCTTTCCTAATATCAAAATAAAACGCAGACAATTCAACCGAACAGAAATGGTGAAGGCGTTGTGTCATGCGGTTATAATCATGACTTTCAATGGCATCACGAATATCGGCGTTCAACTCTGCCAACCAATGCAAAACCAATTTTTCCAATTCCGGCATTTTAGCATAATCGGCATCGGCAATTTTCTCGGCCTCAGTAAACCCATCCAGCGCACCGAGCAAGAAACGGAATGTATTGCGAATACGGCGATATAAATCGCTGTTGGTTTTCATCACGGCTTTGCCGATACGCACATCTTCGCTGTAATCGGATGTCACCGCCCACAGGCGCAGAATATCCGCACCAAATTCCTGCATCAAATCATTGGGGTCAACACCATTGCCCAAAGATTTGGACATTTTATATCCTTTTTCATCCAGAACAAATCCATGGGTCAGCACAGAATTATACGGCGCACGCCCGCGTGTGGCGCAGGATTCAAGCAAAGATGAATGGAACCATCCGCGATGCTGGTCTGATCCCTCAAGGTATAAATCGGCAGGCCATTTTAAATCGGGACGTTCTTCGCACACAAAAGCATGGGTAGATGCGGAATCAAACCACACATCGGCCGTGTCAAAAATTTGGTTATAATCTTCGGCTTTGTATGTATCGCCCAAAAATTCTTGGGGCGCGTGTGTCCACCATGCGTCCGCACCCTCGGCTTCAAATGCCTTGACGATACGGTCAAAGACGTTCTGGTCATTCAAAATTTCATTCGTTTTTTTATCAACGAATAATGCAATCGGCACACCCCATACACGTTGACGGGACAAACACCAATCACCGCGACCGGCAATCATCGCCGTGATACGGTTTTCACCGGCTTCAGGATACCAATCAGTATCTTTAATTGCCTGCAATGCAGTTTCGCGGAGTGTTTTATCATTCCCCGCAATCTTTTTATCCAGCGCCACAAACCATTGCGGCGTGGTGCGATAAATAATCGGCGCTTTTGACCGCCAGCTATGCGGATATTCGTGACGGATAGACCCTTTCGCCAACAGATTACCAGCCTCATCAATGGCTTTGAGTGGCGCAAAATTCCCCTGATCCATCTCGCCCTTTTGGTTATAAACGGCAAGTCCAGCAAACAAAGGCACATGGTCACGAAACACCCCGTCATCCCCGACGTTATC
>CAZVSN010000029.1:0-10314 GCA_964629455.1 uncultured Micavibrio sp.
TACACCATCGCCATGCCGCCATTGACGTGGATGGTGGCGCCTGTCACATAACCTGCTTCTTCTGATGCGAGGTAAGTTACGGCTGCGGCGATATCGCCTGCTGAACCCATTTTGCCCATCGGGATGGTGGATGAGATTTTTGCCTTTTGGTCGTCGGTCAAAACTTCGGTCATGGATGTTGCAATAAAGCCTGGGGCAACACAGTTGACGGTAATGCCACGGGATGCAATTTCTTGTCCCATTGCTTTTGACCAGCCAATCATGCCTGCCTTGGATGCAACATAGTTACATTGTCCCGGATTACCCATGACACCGACAACAGATGCAATGTTGATGATGCGACCGAAACGGCGTTTCATCATGCCGCGTTGAACGGCCTTTGCCAGTTTAAAGGTTGCGGTCATGTTGACGGCGATGACTTCGTCCCATTCTTCGTCTTTCATGCGCATGGAAAGGTTGTCGCGTGTCAAGCCTGCGTTATTGACGAGGATGTCCACTTGTCCCATGGCTTTGTCGGCATCTGCCACCAATGCATCCACCGCGCCCTCTGCGCCGAGATCAGCAGGAAGAACAAATACACGGTCTTTTAAATCTGCTGCCAATGCATTGAGTTTATCAACGTTGCGACCAGAGATTCCGACCGTTGCGCCCTGACCATGCAATGCACGGGCGATGGCTTCGCCGATGCCGCCTGTTGCGCCTGTGACCAATGCTGTTTTTCCAGTGAGATTGAACATTTTGCTTCCTTTGAATCTTACTTAAATCTTAAAAAAACTATCAAATACCCCTATAGCCTATCGTTTGCCAAAGGGGAATGGGAAATCTTAACCAATGGTTATAATATTATGGATAGAATTTTGTTATGGCGGGGATTACTCAAGAATTTAATGAAAAACAGGATTTTATCGGCCCTTATCGGGTTGTCGATTATTCGACCCGCCCTGTCACACCTGCGCAAGTTGACAAAATGCCCGCAGATGTTCGTCATCGATATATGGCTGATCATCAATCGGCGTTGATTTTATCGGGGGCGGTTTTTGATAGTCAGGATGACAAAACCTTGGGTGATCGGTTGGTTACATTTCGGGATAAAGAGGTTCCTGTATCTGCGTTGATTGAGGTCGGGCAGAAATTATCTGTGCCTGATAAAGTGAAATTGGTTCAGGAAATTGTGAATGGAAATGTGGAGTATACGTCCCCAGAAAAAGATAGAGATCGTCCGCGTCGTGAAAATGCGCCATTTAAAACAGCAGGTGATTATGCCCAGACATCTGGTGAGATGTTGGATAATGGAGAGGGCGATTGCGAAGATTTTGCCATTCTTGAGGCCGATATTTTGCAACGAATGGGCGTTCCCCCAGAAGATTTAAAAATCATGTCGGGAACGGTTCACAATGATAAAGATGGAACCAAATTTGACCATGTCAATTTGGCCGTTAAAACATCCGACAAATCGTGGGATGTCATGGAGTTGGCGGGTAAAGGGGTTAAGGTTTTGCCTGCGACCTCTTATTTACAACAAGGGCTTCAGCAACAGTATTTTGTGCCATCTATTGCGGTTGGGATGGACGGGCAGGTCGATGATTTTAATATCAAGCAACCTGATGGAGCGCCCAAAAACAGATTTGATAAAGATTATCCTGATGCAATCAAAGCGGCGCTTCAGCCCCAGATTCAGCCGAGTGTTGCATCGCCAGCAACCAGTGTTGCGCCTTAATCAATTTTCTATTTCAATTTTGCGATGAGGGATTCAATCTGTTCAGGCGTGCCGATGCTTTCAGATGCCACATCTTTTTCAATGCGTTTGATAAGACCTGAGAGAACTTTGCCTGCGCCGAGTTCAATCATTTCACTGATGCCTTGTTCTTTCATCCACATCACGGACTCTCTCCAGCGTACAGTTCCTGTTACCTGTTCCACCAATAATTTGCGGATGAGGTTAGGGTCAGACACAGCGTTTGCGGTCACGTTTGCAACAATCGGCAAGCATGGAATATGGATGGTTGTATCTGCCAGTGCCGCCGCCATTGCATCTGCCGCAGGTTGCATCAATGTGCAGTGGAAAGGGGCAGATACAGGGAGTTGCAGGGCGCGTTTGGCACCCTTTGCCGTTGCGAGTTCCATAGCAATTGCGACTGCGCCGCTATGTCCTGAAATCACAACTTGCCCCGGGGAATTATCATTTGCCGATTGAACGGTTTCACCGTTTAAGGCTTTGGATGTTGCCTCAGTCGTAATCGCCTGCACATCGGGTAAATCCAAACCAAGAATGGCCGCCATTGCACCAACGCCCACAGGCACGGCACGTTGCATGGCCTGTCCGCGCAGTTTTAAAAGTTTGGCTGACGTTGCAATATCAAATGCACCAGCCGCAGTGAGGGCAGAATATTCACCGAGCGAATGACCCGCAAGGAAGGTTGCGGATTTGGATAAATCAATTCCGCCTTGACCCGTTAAAACTTTTACGATGGCCATTGATACCGCCATCAAAGCGGGTTGGGTATTTTCGGTCAGATTTAAATCTGACTCTGCGCCTGTGGTCATCAGGGCGAATAATTTTTGCGACAGGGCATCATCAACCTGTTCAAACACGGCGCGGGCTTCGGGAAAGGCATCTGCCAGATCTTTGCCCATACCGATAAATTGGGACCCTTGGCCCGGAAATACAAATGCGCGCATACTGATTCGTTCCTTTTTTATCCTTTGAACCCCCTTTATAAGGGGGTGCCCCAAAAAAATCCACAGGGTGGTGGCGGCAAAAACCCGTTTTAGTTCAGAGCCTTCCCGTTTTGCAGCATTTGAAACGGTTCGTATTAGATGTTGCTTATTTGCAACAGGATTAAAAATCAGTTAAGTTTCTTTATCTCCTTTGCACAAATTGGCAATTTTCCATCTTTTTGTTTAGAGAATGGGACATTTAATTTCTTATATGTGCGTTGGGAGAATACTGCGTATCTAATTTTAACATGCCTGAGTCATTAAAATGTGGCGGAACCAGAGGGACATAAAAAATGAAAAATAATGAAAGTCACATTTTTACAGGAGGTATTATTATGAGTTGCTCTATTGTTCATCAAAATATCAAAGCTATCCTTGAAGAAGGCGGGACGGCCTATTCCACTATCGTTGAAACAGGCGGCGCGCCCAATGTTGATTATGCAGGCTATTGCTGCCACATCGCGCTGAACCGGTTGCGCCAGTCGTTAAGCCAGCCCAATATGAGCGCCGATAGGTTGGAAGGCCTGCTTCGTCGCGCATCCCGAAAACATTCAACGGAAGATACCAATAAAGATTGGGCCTATGTCATGGCGCGCTATATGACCCGCCATGTGAATGCCAATAGTCAGACTGTTTAGTTGGCAGATTTACATTATATGATTTCTTAAAGCCGCCCCTATACGATCAATGGGGGCGGTTTTCTTATTTGAAAGCGAGAAATGCTTTTCTTGGGCGCGTGGATATGTCACAATTAAACAGGTTTTCTTATCCGAGGGTTTAAATATGATACGTTTTGTGATTGTTCTTGCGATTGGGTTGTTTTTGGCATCGGATTCTGCGCATGCCGAGGATCAGTTGCTGAATTTGTTCCCCAAGCAGCGCGCCGAGCACCAAGTGAAGATGGATAATAACGAAGGCAAGTATCTGGCGCGTGGTCAGGCCTATGTTGACCATATGTATGCAACGGGCGGCGAAGAGCCGATGACAGAATTGGAAGATTTGGATTTAGAGTTAGATGACGATTCAACTGTTGCGATTGATACCGCCGAAGTCGCCAAAATCATCAAACAGGGCGTTCCCCAATAATATTCTTCAAGGTCTGATTATTTACAATCAGCGTAGAGAACCATAATTCCGTTTTCTTCTTTACGGCGAAGAACAATTTCTCCGCTCAGACGCGTTTTGCAGGTAAAGAGGGGCATGATGGTTTTGATGGTTAGCTCAACTTTATATCCTGGAAAAAATGGACCTGTGGAGCAGATATTGGCTGTTTCGCCGTCTTGAAGATCAAACACACCTTCGTGGCGTACAATTTGTCCTTTGTATTTAAAGCTATCTGTTTTGATAACGCCCAGAACCTCTTGGTTGGCTGCATTCCTTAAGGTTGCACATTCTTTGAAGGGGGTCACTTCCCCTGCAAAACTTACGGGTATATGCAGCATGAATGCCGTTGTTATCAGAAGAAGCCATTTCATTCTTTTATTATACACCAAATTGGATAAGAAAAAATCAGACTTTGCGGAACCCAGTTGCCATGACATACATTTCTGAACTGTCTTGGCGGCTTGCCTTGGGTTTGACATGGCGAACAGTTGTGAAATCTATTTTCATCCGCGCCAATAATTCTGAATCCGCGCCGCCCTGAAATGTTTTTGCCAGATAAGTTCCGCCATGTTTCAAGACTTCGCAGGCGAAATCATAACCGGCCTCGACAAGAGCCATGATTTTTAAATGGTCGGTTTCGCGGTGGCCTGTTGTGTTATGCGCCATATCGCTCATCACAATATCGGCCCGCCCACTGAGTGCGGATTTTAAAAGGTCTGGTGCATCGTCGTCCATAAAATCTTTCTGCATAAACAGAACCCCAGCCATTTCATCAATGGGGAGGAGGTCGATGCCGATAATGCGTGTACAGCCTTTTTCCAATGCAATCTGACACCATCCGCCTGGGGCTGCGCCCAAATCCACGACATACATTCCCGGTTTCAGGATATTATATTTTTCGTCGATTTCTTTGATTTTGAAGGCTGCGCGTGACCTGTATCCCAATTGCTTGGCTTTGGTCACATAGGGGTCGTTCAACTGCCGTTCTAACCAACGGGTTGATGATGTTTTGCGGCCTTTGGCGGTTTTAATCTTTTTCATGTTAGAAGATCAATACAATAGATGAGATGGTAAAAGCCATGAAAAAGATTGTGAGCGAGGCCGCCAAATAAATTGCCCCCCGTGTAAAGGGCGAAAGCCATGATAAAAGCAGATATAGTGAGAAGAACGCGCCATAAATAGCGTACCCGCGTATTATTAATGGCCAGTCAACCAGACCCGTGACCCCTTTTTTAAACCCCATATTTTCGACAATTTCAATTTGAAGACGCATGACGGTCATGCACAAAATGATAAAGGCGCAGGCTTTCCAGCGTTGTCCCCTATGGACGATGAGCAAGGCCAAGGGAATCCATAAGACATCCAGCCAGTTCCAGACAAAATAATGTCCCCAATTGTATACAATCTCTGGCAATGAAATTAGCTTTCTTTTCAAATAAAAAGGGGAAATCCCCTTGGCAGATGCGTTAAATACCTTAATATCATTGTAACTTACAGGGTTTTTCATGACTTATCAATTCCGCAGCTTTTTTAAAGATTTGGCCATATTTATGGGGTCTGTGTGCCTGTCCTTTGGGGCAGAGGCTGGGACTGGCGCTATCATTCGGGATACAGAGATCGAGCGCGATATCGGTGAATGGACCAAAGATATTATGGCGGCGGCAGGGATGAATCCCAGTCAGGTTGACATTGTCTTGGTTCAAAGCCCCGATGTGAATGCCTTTGTTGCGGGTGGTGCCAATATATTTATCTATACCGGGTTAATTGATTTAACAGATGATGTGGGGCAGGTGTCTGGCGTTATTGCCCACGAATTGGGTCATATCGCGGGAGGGCATTTGACGCGGACGGCCGAGGTTGGAAAAAATGCCTCTTTCGAAGCCATGTTGGGAGCATTGGTCGGTATTGGTGCAGCGATTGCAACAGGCGATAGTAGTGCGGCGGCGGCAGGTATTAGTATTGGTCAGGGGCAGGCGATGAATAAATTTCTGGCCTATAGCCGCGTTCAAGAATCCAGCGCAGATCAGGCGGGGCTTCGTTTTTTGACGGGGGCAGGTGTGAATCCCACAGGGCTTCCAAGTTTTCTTGATAAATTGTCTTCGCAAGAATTGCTGCCTTTATCGCAGCAATCGCAGTTTGTGAGAACCCACCCATTATCACGCGACCGTGTTGAGGCCTTGCAGCATAAAGTTGAGGAGTCCCCGCTGAAGTTAAAATCATATCCGTTAGAATGGAGTGATCAATATTTGCGGGTGAAGGCAAAATTGCTGGCTTTTATTTCTCCGCAGCAAGTGACCTATCGTTATCCGTCTTCCGATACATCTATCCCCGCACGTTATGCGCGGGCGATTTCAAGCTATCGACTTAATCAGGCCGATGCCGCTTTAAAGCAATTGGATGGGTTAATACAGGCAGAGCCAAGCAATCCGTATTTCCAAGAATTAAAAGGGCAGATTTTATATGAATTCGGCAAAGCCGCCCAATCTGTTCCGCCTTATGAGAAGGCAGTTGCTCTTGCGCCTGATGCTGGGTTGATTAGGATGGCTTTGGCGCAGTCGCTTATCGAAAGTGCTGGAAATAATCCTCAGAAATTACAATCCGCCATTGATCATTTGAAACGGGCGGAAAAAGACGAGCCACGATCGACACAGATTAAACGGTTATTGGCAACGGCCTATGGTCGTATGGGAAAAGAAACAGAAGCGCGCGTATACTTGGCCGAAGAGGCTTTAATGCGCGGAAATCGGGGCGAGGCAGGCAAAATGGCTGCTGCCGCATTGAAACAATTGCCTGCGAATTCATCTGAAGCCCTGCGTGCAAAGGATATTATAAATACCGTTGGCGATAATGATAAAAAACAGTAGACTGCATTTCTTCGCATTTTAAAGGAGTAACATTGTGAACATCATTCAATCTTCTATTTTAACTGGACTGGCTCTGATTCTTGGGTGTGTGGGGTCGGGTGGCGTTTTTGCTGCTGATACTGCCGCACCTGCTGCAAAACTTCCTTTTAGTGAAGACCAACGCGCCGCAATGGAAGATTTCGTACGCAATTTTATTTTAGACAATCCTGAAGTTTTGATGGAGTCGGTTAATCGATATCGCCAGACCGAAGATAAGAAAAAAGACGATGGTGTTGCCAAGGTTTTGAAAGATAGTGCCGGATATTTGAACAGTGGTGTTCATCCAGAAATCGGGAATCCGAAGGGCGATGTTTTGATCGCAGAATTTTTTGATTACAATTGCGGATATTGTAAGCGCGCCATGCAAACTATGCGTAAATTGGCAGAAAATGACAAGAATGTCAGAATTGTATTTTTGGATTATCCTATTCTTTCCCCTCAATCGACTGAGGCTGCAAAATGGGCGGTTGCTGCCAATATGCAGGGTAAATACTGGGCATTCCATCAGGCATTGTTAGAAAGTTCTGCGCCGAAGGATGAAACCAATATGACCAAGATTGCCACTGCGGTTGGATTGGATGTTGCACGATTGAAAAAGGATGCAGTGAGCAAGCAAGTGGAATCCTACCTGAATGCGGTTGCTGATTTCGGGCATCGATTGAACGTTGAAGGGACCCCTGGGTTTATTGTTGGCGGTCAGGTGTTGCGCGGTTTTGTCGAATATGAAGGCTTTAAAACCATTGTCGAGAATGAGCGTAAGAATAAAAAATAAGATTTAGTTTTTTTGTTTTAAGATAAAAAGGTAACCCGCAATGAAAAAAAGTTTTATCATTTTGTTGCGGGTTATTTTTGTTTTGATTGTGATATTGCTTATCACATTCTTTGGATTGCGCAGTTTTTTTCTATATGAATCGAAGCAAGCGATTGATACCGCATTAGTTGTTGGCGATGCGCCAGTTTTGGGCGATGAGTCGGCGATATTTTCTGTTGTTGAATTTTTTGATTATCGCTGTTCTCATTGTGCCGTTATGTCTGCATTGGTTGATGAGGCTATTGCCGATGACAAAACAATAAAAATTATTTTGCGTCCTGTTGCTTTGATTGAAGATGAATCTTTTTTGATTTCCAGCTTTGTTTTGGCGGCAGATAAGCAGAAAGACGGTGCTGGCATCGCGTTGCATAAAGATATTATGGCGCTGGGCCATGTGCCTGATTTGGTTGAGGTTCAATCTTTGGCGCGGGCGCGCGGAATTAATGTCGAGCAAGCAGATATCGATTCTCGGCGTGAGGATATTCAGGTCGAGGTTAACCGCAATACGGAATTGGTTCGTGATATTGGATTTGGTGTTGTGCCATCGTTGGTGATTGGTGACAGAGGATATTTACCACGAGATCAGATGCCGAGCGTAAATGAATTAAAGTTGATGATTCTTGATGCTAAGGCACGACTGGCTGTTCAAAATTAACCCAGATGAGTGGGATGAAAATGTTTAAATATATCACTGTTTTTTTGTTTTTATTGGCGGTGTCTTTCGCGGGTCAGGCGAAAACCCCGCAAGGGATGTATGCTTATGAAACGTCCGAATTTATAAAGGTTGGCGCGGTTTTTGGTGTGCTGCCTGATTCGGGTATTGATGATAAATTGATTCAGGTTTCATCATCTGTATGTGGGCGCGTTGAAATTCACGAAATGAAAGAGGTTGATGGAATCATGCAAATGCGACCAGTGCCTTTTATGAAAGTTTATAAAGGTGCAGAAACCAAACTTGATGCGCGCGGATATCATTTGATGTTGATGGAATTAAATAAGCCATTAAAAGATGGAGATAAAATTCCGTTGGTGTTGACGTATCAGAATGCAGGGCAGATAAAGATTGATGTGCCCGTTTATTCGCGGAGAATGAAATAATGGCCATTAAAAACATTGTATTTGATGTCGGCGCTGTCTTGATTGATTGGAATCCCCGTTATTTGTTTCGTGGATTGTTCGGTGATGGGGGCGCGATGGAAAAATTTCTGTCTGATGTGGGTTTCGCAGAATGGAATCATTCTCTTGATTTGGGACGCCCGTGGGAAGAAGCTCGCGCCGAGAAAGTGGCACAATTCCCTGAATATACCGATATGATTGATGCGTATTGGGATAGATGGATAGAAATGTGTGATGCCCCCATCCATGAAAGCGTTGATATTTTGATGGATATCAAACGGCGCGGGTATCCTGTGTATGCGTTGAGTAATTGGAATGATTTAAAATGGGATGTTGCGAGCAAAGAATTTCCATTTCTGAAGTTGTTTAATAACAAAATCGTATCTGGTCATGTTAAATTGGCTAAACCTGACCCTGCGATTTATCAATTGTTGTTGGATACTTATAAACTCAATGCAGAGGAATGTTTCTTTGTAGATGATAAAATCGAAAATGTTCAGATTGCAAAAAAATTGGGTATTCATGCCGTCCAATTTACCTCGCCACGCCAATTGGAAATGGATTTGATAGCGTGCGGTGTTATTCCTGATGATGGGGCGGCGGCTGTACAAAGTGGATGCGGAGCGGGGTGCACATGTCACGGTTAAAGATTCTTATTTTAAATGGCCCGAATTTAAATATGTTGGGTTTGCGCGAACCACATATTTATGGTCATCAGACTTTAGGCGATATTGAAAGGTTATGTCGGGATGCCGCCACCAAACACGGAATGGAGATTGATTTTCGTCAATCCAACCATGAGGGCGAGTTGGTCACATGGATTCAGGAGGCCCGAGAAAAGGTAGATGGTGTTGTTATAAATGCCGCCGCCTATACCCATACATCGGTTGCCATTCATGATGCTTTGAAGTTGTTAGACAAGACCCCGATTGTTGAGGTTCATTTATCCAACCCAAAGGAGAGGGAGGGTTTTCGTCACTTCTCTTACATTGAATCGGTGGCCTGTGCCCATTTTGCGGGGCATGGGGCGCAGGGATATGTCATGGCGATTGAGGCATTGGCCGAAAGGTGTTCTGGCGGGTTGGGGACAAAATAGGGGTGTTTTAGCCCCTTGTTTTGACTTTTTTGGAAAATTTCACTAATAAGGTTCACGCTATGACGTTGTTATTGTCATAATTAAAAAGGAAAATATAGAATGAAAATTGATTCCGAAGCAATTCTCCAGCTTGCCAAGCTCCTTGAAGAAACGGGTTTGACTGAAATTGAAGTGGCTGAAGGCGAAAAACTTATTCGTGTCAACAAGGGCGGCGTTGTTATGCCATCCCATCAGGCACACCATGTTCAGAACGCACAGAATTTGATGCCATCTGATCCTGCCGCTCCGCAACAGGCAAACACATCTGCTCCTGTTGCTATTGGCGCAAATCATCCTGGTGCTGTGACGTCCCCGATGGTTGGAACTGTTTACATGTCGCCTGAACCTGGCGCTGCGTCTTTTATTTCTAAGGGAGCAACGGTTAAGGCCGGCGATACTCTTTTGATTGTTGAAGCGATGAAGGTGATGAACCCTATCAAATCACCCAAAGGCGGTACGGTCACCCAGATTTTGGTTGAAAGCGGTCAGCCAGTTGAATTTGGTGAAGTCCTCGTTGTGATTGAATA